>JBBQTN010000044.1:0-28766 GCA_038213195.1 Acidimicrobiales bacterium
GACCCACCCCGACCTGTAGCGGTCGACGTCGGAGACTGGTCGCCAGGTCAGCATGACGGTCCGTGACTCCGCATCGGGGCGGATGATCTCGAACCGCGAACACGACTCCGCGAGGCTCCTCGACTCGTGGTCGACCTCGCTGTCTCCGGCGGCGATGATCGAATGCCACTTGCGCCCGAGCGCATCGCGCGTCGAGATGCCCGTGATCTCGGTCCATCTCGGGTTGGTGTACGTGTACCTGTCGTCCGCGTCGGTGTGGAAGATGCCGATCGGCGCGGCGTCGGTGAGCACGCGCAGCTCATCGATGGCTGCCTGCGCTGCCCGGGTCTGCATCGCATGCCGTTCGGCCTTGACGTACAGGTTGGCGAACACGCTGACTTTCGAGCGCAGCTCATTGGGGTCGACGGGGGCGAAGATGAAGTCGACGGCTCCCTCGGCGTAAGCGTCGGCGTGAGTGATCTCGTCCGGCCCGTACGCGGTGATGAAGATGATCGGTGTCATCTCAGATTTTTGACGGCTGCGGATCAGCCCGGCCGTTTCGAAGCCGCCCATCGCCGGCATCTTCACGTCGAGGAGAACGATCGCGAAGCTCTGCTTCAACAGGCAGCGCAACGCGGCGATGCCCGAGCTCGCCTCGACGAGGTGATGTCCGAGCGGCAACAGGATCGCCTTGAGCGCAGCGCGCTTGCCGGCGTCGTCGTCGACGATGAGCACCCGCACGACCGGATCGCCAGCGGCCTCCTGTGAGTGTGCCGGCTGCAACGGGCGGGTGGGGGTGGTCACGTGGGGCTCAGCGCGGTCTCACGCACCCACGGGGAGAGTGCCCTCATCAGGTCTCCCGTGCTCACGGGCTTGGCGACGTACTCGTTGGCCCCGGCGTCGAGGCAGCGTTGCCGTTCGCCGTCGGTCGCGCTGGCGGTGATGGCGATGATCGGGAGTGCTGCGAAGCGTTTGATCCGGCGGATCGTGCGGATCACCGCGTAGCCGTCCATGGCCGGCATCATGATGTCCGTCAGCACGAGCGTCAGTTCGCCATCGCCCTCGATGATCCTCATGGCGTCGGGTCCGCTCTCGGCGGTCAACACGGTGGCGTTCAGCCGCTCCAAGAGCGCGGTCAGCGCGAAGATGTTCCGGACGTCGTCGTCGATGACGAGGATCGTGCAGCCGGTGAGATCCCCATCGGTGGGCGGCGTGGCCCCAACCCCGTTCGGTCGTCGCTCGACGTCGAGCGCTGCGGGCACGACCGGGCGGTCGCCGGCCGTCGGTCGCCGCTCCCCGGCCGCTGTGCCGTTCGGTGTCGGCGTCGGTGTGGCGGGTTGGGTGGTGCCGGGCAGGTAGAGCGTGAAGGTGCTGCCGGAACCGGGGGTGCTCTGGACCGTGATCTCGGCGTGCAGCAGGGTGGCGAGCTCACGGCTGATGGAGAGTCCGAGCCCTGTGCCGCCGTAGAGGCGGTTGGTGGTGCCGTCGCCTTGCGCGAACTCGTCGAAGATGTGCTGCTGTTGGTGGTCGGTGATGCCGATGCCGGTGTCGGCGATGGTGCACGCGAGCACCCATGGCGCGCCGGCGAGGGCGTCGTTCGCATGGTTCCAGCCCGTGGTGGCGCGGCCGAGGGTGAGGTGGACGGAACCGCTCACGGTGAACTTGAAGGCATTGGAGAGCAGATTGGTGATGATCTGGCGGAGTCGTTGCTGGTCGGTGTGGATGGTGGGCGGGCAGCCGGCGGCGATGCTGATGGTGAAGCCGAGTTGCGTCTTGTTGGCGACAGGGGTGAATTCGCGCCGGATGGTGGTGCACAGCTCGTCGAGGTTGATGGTGGTCGGGTGGATGGTGATGGTGCCTGATTCGACTTTGGCGAGGTCGAGGATGCTGTTGAGGAGATCGAGGAGGTCGCGGCCGGCGGATTGGATGACGGTGGCGTACTCGACCTGGACCTGGGTCATGTTGTGGTCCGGGTTGTCCGCGAGTTGTTCGGCAAGAATGAGGAGGGTGTTCAGAGGTGTGCGCAGCTCGTGGGACATGTTGGCGATGAACTCTGATTTGTATTTGGAGGAGACCGCGAGTTGACCGGCCTTCTCTTCGACGAGCCGTTTGGCTTCTTGGACTTCCTTGTTCTTGTTCTCTGCTTCGATGTTCTTGGCGGCGAGGAGGCTGGCCTGGCGGCCGAGGTCCTCGTTCGTGCCGCGTAGTTCTTCCTGTTGGGCGCGCAGCTCCTCGGCCAGCGACTGTGATTGGCGGAGCAGGTTCTCGGTCAGCGTGTCCGCTTCGATCGTGTTCAACACCAGCCCGATGCTGTCGGTGATCTGCTCGAGGAACGCCTGGTGGATCGGGCTGAACGCACAGAACGACGACAGCTCGACCACCGCGAGGATGACGCCTTCGAACAACACCGGCAACACGATGATGTTCAACGGCGGTGACGACCCGAGCCCGGAGTTGATCCGCACGTAGTCGGACGGGACCTCTGTCAACAGGATCCTCTTCTTCTCCTTCGCGCACTGCCCGACCAGTCCCTCACCGAGCCGGAACGAGGTGTTCAGCTGCTTGCGTTGCTTGTACCCGTACCCGGCCTGCAACACGAGCGCCTCTGGTCCACCGGCCGGCGGGGTGCGCATCGCGTAGAACACTCCGTGTTGGGCGGACACCAACGGCGCCAACTCGGACAGGATCATGTTCGCCACCGTGTCCAGATCACGTTGCCCCTGCAACATCCTGGTGAACCGCTCGAGGTTGGTCTTCAACCAGTCCTGCTCGACATTCTGACGGGTGGTCTCGCGCAGGTTGCGAATCATCTCGTTGAGCTTGTCCTTCAACACCGCGACCTCGCCGCTGGCCTCGACGGTGACCTGCCGCGTGAGGTCCCCCTCGGTGACCGCCGTCGCGACCTCGGAGATCGCGCGGACCTGGTTGGTCAGGTTCGCGGCCAACTGGTTGACGTTGTCGGTGAGGTCCTTCCACACGCCACCGACCTCTCTCGACTTGGCCTGCCCACCCAACCGGCCCTCCACCCCGACCTCGCGGGCGACCCTGGTCACCTCGCCCGCGAACGCGTTCAATTGGTCGACCATCGCGTTGACCGTGTTCTTCAGCTCCAGGAACTCGCCCTGCACATTGATCGAGATCTTCTTGCTCAGGTCACCGTTCGCGACGGCGGTCGTCACCTCGGCGATGTTGCGGACCTGTCCAGTCAAGTTCCCGGCCATCAAGTTGACGTTGTCCGTCAAGTCCTTCCACACTCCACCAACCTCGATCGTCACCGCAGCAGCCTGACCGAGCTTGCCCTCGGTGCCCACCTCCCGCGCCACCCTCGTCACCTCCGACGCGAACCCGTTCAGCTGATCGACCATCCCATTGATCGTGTTCTTCAGCTCCAACATCTCGCCACGCACATCAACCGAGACCTTCTTGCTCAGATCGCCATCCGCGACCGCCCCGATCACCCGTTGCATCTCGCTCGTCGGCCGCACGAGCGAATCGATCAGCCCGTTCACCGAACCCACGCTGCGCAACCAACCCTGGCCCCACGCCCCCATCACCACACGCTGCGACAAGTGACCCTGCCGACCCACGACATCGGCAACCCGCGCCAACTCCAACTCCAACGCCTGGTTCGCAATGATCACATCGTTCAAACCATCAGCCACCTTTCCGGCCAGACCCGTCCAATCCAACGGCATCCGCGCGGTGAAATCCCCACCTTTCAGGCGCGCCAGCACGTCCAACATCACACCAGCCTCAACAGGCGCAGTGCCTCCGCCCACATCCGCATTGACTTCCGACATCAGACCTCCACCGGTGACGTACGTACGCCGAGGGGTTCCGGCACTGCACCTTCGAACGACATCGGCATCCGGAGCTCGCTGCTGAAGCATCTGGGGTGGGCGCGCAGCTGTCCGGTTGACCCGCGAGAGTGCGTAGAGTGGTGCAACGACCACACAGTATGTCGCATCGACCGAAGACGATGACGTCGAGCCGGACCGTGGCGAGCGAGAGCACATGCGTTGGTGTCGAAAACCTGAATGGGCAGGGCGCGGCACCGGTGATACGACCTGCCGCAAGTTCGACAGCGGATGATCGAGGAGAATTGAGATGGCACGGGTGCTGGTGGTCGAGGACGACCTCGACGTACGGACGCTCGTCGTCCTGCGTCTCGGGCGCGCAGGTCACCGCGTCCACGGCGCTGCCGGCGCCGCCGAGGCGACGACGCTGATCGACGAGAAGGGCGCGCCGGACCTGGTCGTGCTCGACCTGAACATGCCCGACGTGACCGGCTTCGAGCTGCTCGGCCGGATCAAGGCCCAGGTCGGGCGCAGCGATCTTCCTGCGATCTTCCTCACCGGAAGCCTGCGGCGCGACGACATCGCCACCGGACGCAACCTCGGCGCCATCTACCTCACCAAACCGTTCGTCGCCAGCTCGTTGATGAACGCAGTCGATGCGCTGCTCACCCCGTACGGCGACATCGACGGCGCTGGCTCGGCACAGCACTGGTGACCTGAGCGCCGCAACGGTGGCTGCGACGCTCTTCGCGCCCGCTCCCGGCCAGCGCTCGACCAGGTGTTCACCGACCGGCGGTGGCGGCCTCGGGCCCGAGCTCCTCGAACGTTGCTGCCGGCACCGTCCACGTGAGCACGGCGCCACCGGTCGACCGGTTGGTGATCGAGCACTCGCCACCGAGGCGGCGGGCGCGACCGTCCATGTTCGTCAGCCCGCGTCCGCCGAGCACCTCACCGGGAACGCCGACGCCATCGTCGGAGACGGTCAGGACGACATCCGCACCAACGGCGACGGCGACGCGCGCATCGCGGGCGCCGGCGTGACGGGCGATGTTGGAGAGGGCCTCACGGAGCACGTGCAGGAGCTCTTCGGCGATGCTGCTGTCGATCGTCTCGATCGGTCCGTCGAACTGCAGCCGCGGCTCGAAGCCGAGCGCCGGTGTCGATTCGGTCAGCGCCGCGAGCAGGCGTCCGCGGAGTCCCCCCGGCGCCGCCCCCGAGCCCTGGAGCGAGAACACCGCCATGCGCAGCTCCCTGATCGTCTCATCGAGCCCGTCGATCGTCGTGCGGATCCGCTTCGCGGCCGGCTCGTCGACGAGCGGAAGGGTGGACTGCAGGCTGAGCCCTTCACCGAACAGGCGCTGGATCACCGTGTCGTGCAGGTCACGGGCGATCCGCTCGCGGTCGCTGAAGACGGCGGCGTTCGTGTCGGCTTCTGTTTGGGCGTCGCGCAGCGCGCGCTGGCTGAGGGCGAGCTCGTTGTCGCGTGCGAGGCGAGCGGTGATGTCCCTGGCGAGGGTGATCACCCATGTCGTCGTGTCTCGTGGTGAGAGCGCAGTCTGGTAGGTCGTCTCCACCGTGACCTTCGTGCCGTCCTTGCGGACCATCGTCGCCAGGCTGGCGACGGATGCGTCTTCGCTGCTGATCAGCGGTTCGACGAGCAGACGCTCTTCGGCCTCGGTCTTGTGCGGGCTGAGCGCGAGTGGTGTCATCTTCAGCAACTCGCTGCGGTCGTAGCCGGTCAGCCGTGTTGCACCGTCGTTGACGAACGAGAAGACCATCGTGCCCGCGTCGAAGATGAAGATCGCATCGTCGCTCGCGTCCAGGGTCCGCAGCACGCGATGCAGCTGCGCATCCGCCTGCGTCCGCTCGCTGATGTTGCGCACCGCGACGACGGTGAAGTGCACTGCGTCGAGGACCATCGGGCTGAGGCTGATCTGCACTGCTATCTCCGAGCCGTCGGCGTGGCGCGCGACCAGATCGAGACAGGACTCCGCGCTCACCAACAGGGGCCGGTCGCGCAGCTGGGCGGGCACCGCGGGGACCAGGTCCTCGATGACGCCACCGACGAGGCGCTCGAGGTCGTAGCCGAACAGCGCAGCGGCGTGGTCGTTGGCGAACACGACCTGTCCATCGTCGGCCAGGATCAGCGTCGCGTCCGGCATCGCCTCCACGAGGCACCGCGCGAACTCGTCGCCGTGTGACAGGAGGAGTGACGACCGTTGGGCCATGGTGGCGAACCTTTCCCGGCTTGGATCGACCGACGGTGCCGCGGATCGAAGCAGGAGCTTCGCCACTGACGGTGAACGCGCAGCTACTCTATCGGGTCGACCCGCGTGTGCCGCCGCCGTGTTCGCGCAACACGAGTCAGTACCGCTGGTTGCGGCGCTCCGCCTGGCGGGCCGCGTACACGGCGGCCTCGGTGCGGTGGCTCATCCCCATCTTGCCGAGCAGGTTCGAGACGTAGTTCTTGACCGTCTTCTCGGCGAGGAACATCTCGGTCGCGATCTGCCGGTTCGTCCGTCCGTCGGCGAGGAGGTCGAGGATGCGGCGCTCCTGGACGCTCAGCCCGGCGAGCCGGACGTCCTCGGTCACTCCCTTGCGCAGGCGGTCCATCACCCGTTTCGCCAACGTCGGCTCGATCAACGACTCACCGGCGCCGACACGACGGACGGCGGCGACGAGATCGCCGCCCTTGACCTGCTTCAACATGTATCCGGAGGCGCCGGCGACGATCGCTTCGAACAGCGCTTCGTCATCGTCGAACGAGGTCAGCATCAAGCACGCGATCTCGGGTGACCACGACTGCAGGTCACGGCACAGCTCGACCCCGCTGCCGTCGGGGAGCCGCAGGTCGAGGAGCACGACCTGCGGTTGGGTGGCGGGGATGCGCGCCAGCGCCTCCTCGATCGTGCCGGCTTCCCCGACCACTTCGAGGTCCTCCTCGGCCGTCAGCAGATCGCGTAGGCCGCGACGGACGACCTCGTGGTCGTCGACGAGGAACACGCGCAGCGCCATCGCAAATCCTCGCACATCGACGCACACCACTCACTGCACTCGGCCGGACGGTCTCCGTGACGTCGGCGTGCCAGAACCCGCCGGCCGGTACCGCCTCGATCCTGAACGGTCACGCGTTGCGCGGGTCGGGAGCCTCGGGATCGATCGCGAACCGGCGGATCGCGTCCGACACCGTCTCCTCCTTCACCTCGCCCTGCGCGTGCAGCGCTCCGAGGACGGCGACGACGACGTTGCCGGCGTCGATCTCGAAGTGGGCGCGCAGCGCCTCGCGGGTGTCGCTGCGCCCCATCCCGTCGGTGCCGAGGGGGACGAACAGACGGCTCGGGACGAACCGGGCGATCTGCTCGGGGACGATCTTCATGAAGTCCGAGACCGCGACGATCGGACCCTGCCCGTCGCCGAGCAGTTCGGCGACCAGCGACGTGCGCGCCGGCTGGCTGGGGTGCAGCCGGTTCCAGCGCTCGGTGCTCAACGCCTCCTCGCGCAGCGACTTGTACGACGTCGCCGACCACAGCTCGGCTGCCACGCCATAATCGCTGGCGAGCACCTCGGCGGCCTCGCGGGCTGCGCCGTGCAGCGAGCCGCTGAACAGCAACGTCGCGCGCAGCGACGGCCCCTCGGGTGCAGGCGCCCAGCGGTACAGGCCACGCGTGATGTCGGCCGGGTCGAGGCCCTCCGGCATCGCCGGCATCAGCGCGTTCTCGTTGTAGAGGGTGATGTAGTAGAAGACGTCGCGGTCGGCCTCGGGCGTCCCGGAGCCGTACATCCGCTGCACGCCGGCCTGCACGATCGCCGCCACCTCGTATGCGAAAGCGGGGTCGTAGGCCTGGCACGCGGGAACCGTCGAGGCGAGCACGAGCGAGTGCCCGTCCTGATGCTGGAGGCCCTCGCCGAGCAACGTCGTGCGACCGGCGGTGGCGCCGAGCAGGAAGCCGCGGGCGCGAGCATCCGCCGCCTGCCAGACCAGGTCGCCGACGCGCTGGAAGCCGAACATCGAATAGAACGTGTAGAACGGCACCATCGGCACGCCACGAGTCGCGTAGGCAGTGCCGGCAGCGATGAAGCTGGCCATCGAACCGGCCTCGGTGATCCCCTCCTCGAGGATCTGTCCGCTCGCCGACTCGGTGTAGCTGAGCAGCAGGTCGTGGTCCACCGGCTCGTACTTCTGGCCCTGGGAGGCGTAGATCTTCAGCTCGCGGAACAGCGAGTCCATGCCGAACGTGCGCGCCTCGTCCGGGATGATCGGGACCACGAACTGCCCGAACTTGTCGTCGCGGGCGAGGTTGCGCAGCAGCCGGGTGAAGCCCATCGTCGTGCTGACCGCCTGCTTGCCGGAGCCCTGGCGGAGCTCGGCGAACACTGCGTCAGCGGGCTGCGCGAGCTGCTTGCGCAGGCGCACGATCCGCTTCGGCACGGAACCGCCGAGCGAACGCCGGCGCTCGATCATGTACTGGTACTCGATCGAGTCCTCGGCCGGACGGAAGTACGGCGGCTCGTCGCCGTCGAGCGCGCTCTCCGGGATCTCGTCGTGCAGGTACAGCCGGTCGCGCAGCGCGAGCAGCTGGTCCTTGTTCATCTTCTTGATCTGGTGGGTGGAGTTGCGGCCCTCGAAGCCGGGTCCGAGCGTCCAGCCCTTGATCGTCTTGCACAGGATCACCGTCGGTGAACCCGAACCGAGGTTCTCGGTGGCAGCCTTGTACGCGGCGTACAGCTTGCGGTAGTCGTGCCCGCCCCGGGGCAGGTTGACGAGGTCGTCGTCGGAGAGGTGGGCGACGAGGGCGCGCAGCCGTGGGTCCGGTCCGAAGAAGTTGTCGCGGATGTACGCGCCGTCGGCGATCCCGTAGCGCTGGAACTGGCCGTCGACGGTGGTGTTCAGCTGGTTGAGCAGCACGCCGTCCTTGTCCTTGGCGAGCAGCTCGTCCCACTTCGAGCCGAGGATCACCTTGATCACGTTCCAGCCCGCGCCGCGGAACGTGGCCTCCAGCTCCTGGATGATCTTGCCGTTGCCGCGCACAGGGCCGTCGAGGCGCTGGAGGTTGCAGTTGACCACGAACACGAGGTTGTCCAGCCGCTCCCGACTGGCCAGCGAGATGGCCCCCAACGTTTCCGGCTCGTCGCACTCACCGTCGCCGAGGAACGCCCAGACCCGGCTACCGCTGGTGTCGTCGATCTCGCGGCCCTGGAGGTAGCGGTTGAACCGTGCGTGGTACAGCGCGGTGAGCGGTCCGAGGCCCATGCTGACCGTCGGGAACTCCCAGAACTCGGGCATCAGCCGCGGGTGCGGGTAGCTGCTCAGCCCGCGACCGCCACGACCGATCTCCTGGCGGAAGTGGTCGAGATCGTCCTCGGTCAGCCGGCCTTCCATGAACGCCCGTGCGTACACGCCGGGTGCGGCGTGGCCCTGGAAGTAGATGTGGTCGCCTGCGTTGCCGTCGTCCTTGCCGCGGAAGAAGTGGTTGAACCCGATCTCGTAGAGGCTGGCGGAGCTGGCGAACGTCGACAGGTGGCCACCGATGCCCTCGGCGTGCTTGTTGGCCTTGACCACCATCGCCGCCGCGTTCCAGCGCACGAAGGCGCGGATCCGCCGCTCGATGAACTCGTCGCCGGGGAACCACGGCTCGGCCTCGCGGGGGATGGTGTTGATGTACGGGGTGCTGACGGTCGCGGGGAAGCTGACCTGCGACTCGCGGGCGCGCTCGAGCAGCTTCGACAGCAGGAACCGGGCGCGGGTCTTGCCGTGCGTGTCGACCACGGCGTCCAGGCTGTCGAGCCATTCCTGCGTCTCGCCGGGATCGGTGTCCGGGAGCTGGTGGACGAAACCGTCGAAGATCATCGGCACAGTCTGTCAGGCAGGCCGGGCCGTCGTCGTCGACCCCGGTGAGAGTTGCGCTGCTGTCGCGGATGCGGCATCGACCCGTCGGTGGCCGTGCGTCAGGGGCTCCACCAACCGGAGACGTCGAACAGCACGTGCGCGCCACGGTACGTCTCGATGCACAACCGTTGGTCGGCCGACAGCCCGACCGTCAGCGAGTTGGCGAGGATCGCCCCCGCTGGCGCGTTGACCGACGACGACAGCTGCGACTGCCCGCACGGCGTTGCCCGCAGCCATCCGCTGATCGTCGGCTGGACCATCGTCAGCGTTCCGCTGACCGCCTGCGCACCGGCCGGGGCGGGCTGCAGGTCGATGCTCTGCCGGCTCTCGATCCGGCCCG
Organism: Acidimicrobiales bacterium; assembly: GCA_038213195.1. Taxonomy (GTDB): domain Bacteria; phylum Actinomycetota; class Acidimicrobiia; order Acidimicrobiales; family Ilumatobacteraceae; genus JAODBQ01. The sequence goes on from JBBQTN010000044.1 coordinate 10,004, forward strand.
ACCAACCGCCGGTGCCGTCGCGGGTGTCGAGCATCCGCTGGACCACCGACGGGGTGTAGCGCAGCGCGCCGGCGGTGGAGAACGTGCCGGTGATGTCGACCACCACGTCGGCGGGTGTGGATGTGCTGACGCAGACCGTGCCTTGCGCAGACACCAGCACGTAGGCCGCGCCGGCGATGATCTCGCCCGGCCCGAAGTAGATCTGGGCGAGGTCGGGGCGCAGCTGGTCGCACGACCAGACGGTCAGCGCACCGGCCGCGGCCGAGTCGAGGCCGACCATGCTCAACGCCACGGCGGTCGCACCGGGCGGGGCGGCGATCACATCGACCGGGTTGCGGCCCGTCTCGCGGGTGTCGAGCAGCCGTGCCGGCACGGTCGGGGTGAACCGGGTCGCCGGCGACGCGACGAACCAGCCCTGCACGTCGATGTCGACGTCGGTCGCGTCGTAGCTGAAGATGCACACGGTCCGGGCCGGCGTGAGCGTGGCCAGCACCTGCGCGGCTCGCTGCTGACCGGCGACGAAGTTGAGGCTCGACGTCATCGGCCGAGCCCCGCCGCACGGGTAGACCGTGAGGTAGCCGGGTCCTGTTGGATTGCGCGACTCGAGGGTCAGCGCCGCAGCTGACGCGTCGCCGGGCGCGACGGACGACAGGTCCAGCGTGGCCGTCGAACCGGGATCGATGTGCAGCCCTGTGGTGATCCGCGCGACGGGCACGGGCCGGTAGTCCGTGGGCGCGCCCCCAGCCGCCGGGGGAGGAGCGTTCGCCCCGACCCGCCGGGCCGGCCCGAAGTGGGCGGTGATGTCGTCGGTCATCAGCCGGCTGCGGCGGGCGTACTGCGCACCGCTCGCGAGGTGGATGTAGAAGCCGTCGGTGACGAACGGCGGGTTGGCGGTCGCCAGCGCCGTCGGCCAGTCCCACACGACGAGGTTCGGCCGCTCCTGCTGGGCCAGCTGCAACGCCGAGTTCCACGCCGCGGCGCGGGCGTAGTCGACGGTCGTCAGCTCCGACCACCACACCTCCGCCTGCGGACCGATGACGTCGAGCAGGTAGTCGATCGTCTGCTTCATGCAGGCCACCGTTGGCGGGCAGAACGCGTTGTCGTTGTTGCCCAGGTTGACGAGCACGACCGACGGGTCCCAGCCCTCGGAGCGCCAGCGGTCGATCCAGTACGCGGCCGTCGTCGACCTGCCCGCCCCGAGGTTGCGCCCGGTGGTGAGCCCCTTGGTGGCGAGGAAGTTGACAGGTCCCCACCCCGCGGTGGCGAGCATGTTCGGCAAACCTGGGCTGCTGAGGCCGTCGGACGAGCCGATCAGCACGGAATCACCGATCACCGTGATCCCGCCCAGCGGCCCTGCGTCGGAGTACTGGTTGCACTGCAGGTCGGTCGGCCGGAAGCCGGACGGGCAGGGCGGCAGGGCTCCTGCGGCGTGGACCGCGGTCGGTGGTTCGACGGCCAGACCGCCGGCCGACAACACGGCGAGAGCGCACAGGACGAGGAAGGTGATCGCGGCCCGCAGTCGCATCGGTCGGCAGTCTTGCATGGTCGACGCGCGACCATCGGGCGCCGACGGCCTGCCGGTGATCGGGGCGCCCTCGGCCCGCTCCCGGTCGGGTGCCACCGGCCGCTCCGGGCAACCGGTCGCAGCCGGAAGGACTCGTACGGTTTCCGGTTGCGACCAGAACGGGTTCGGGCGTGACTGGGTCAGGCGGCGCCGAGCGTCTGCTCATGATCGGGCGCCTTCGACCGCAACCGACCATGGGCCCGAGCCTCGGCTCCACCGCCCTCGGTCGTGCGGGCCTCCGCTTCCGCAGAGTGCCCCCGACGTACGATCGGCCACCGATGCCCGGCGACCCGACGTTCCGCTACCAACCGGCGCTGGACGGGGTGCGTGCCCTCGCAGTGGTGGCGGTCCTGCTGTTCCACAGCGGCATCGGCTGGATGAGCGGCGGCTACCTCGGGGTGTCGGTGTTCTTCACCCTCTCCGGGTTCCTGATCACCACGCTGCTGCTGCGCGAAGGCGACGGCACGGGTCGGGTCGACGTCGTTCGCTTCTACACACGGCGCGCCCGGCGGCTGCTCCCGGCGAGCCTTGTCTGCGTGCTCGCGGTCTGCGCCCTCGCTGCCGGCGGCCAGTTCGCGGGCGTCGCCGGGCTGCGCCGCGACGTGGTCGGGGCGCTGTTCCAGGTCTTCAACTGGGTCAAGCTCGGCAGCGGTCAGAGCTACGCCGACCTGAACAACCTCGCCGCCGGGCTGCGCCACCCGCTCGACCACTACTGGTCGCTGTCGATCGAGGAGCAGTTCTACTGGGTGTGGCCGGTGACGGTGATCGGCCTCCTGCGGCTGCGCCGGCGGTGGGCGTCGTGGACGATGCTGCGCAGCACGACCGTCCTGCTCGTGGTCTTCGGCGTGGCAGCGCCGCTGATCGCCGTCACGTGGGGAGAGAACGCGGCGTACTGGGCAACGCCGGCGCGTGCCGCGGAGATCCTCGCCGGCGTGGTGCTGGCGTGCTGGTGCCAGCGCCGACCGACCGTGCCGGGTGCGGCGCGTTGGCTCGGACCGTCGTGCCTTGCCCTGCTCGGCGCGGCCTGCGTGCTGTTCCCCGATGGCAGTGGGCCTGCCTACCGCGGCGCGCTGCCGCTGATCGGCCTGTTGAGCGCGGGGTTGATCCTCGGGCTGCAGGTCCCGGGGCCGCTGCGCTCGATGCTGTCGACGAGGCCGCTCGTCGGCATCGGCAAGATCAGCTACGGGATCTACCTCTACCACTGGCCGATCTACGTGTTGATCGACCGCCGCCACTGGGACGCGCCGGTCGGTGTCGTCCTGGCGATCAAAGCCGCGATCACGGTCGCCGTCGCGCTTGTCTCCTACTTCCTGATCGAGCGGCCGGTGCGCAGGTCGGTGCTCCCGCCGCGGCGGACCCTCGTGCTCGGTCTCGCCGGGATCGCCGTGGTCGGGGCGCTGGTCGTGATCGTGCCGAACCCGACCAAGTTCTACGCCGTCGATTCGGCCGCAGCCCAGCGCGCCGCGATCGACACGGCGCAGGTCGCCCCCCTCACGCCGGCATCGACCGCCGCGTCCCCTGCGACGCGTGGCGGCACGGCGGAGGGGAACGGCAACGGCGCCGGCCGTACGGCGGACGGGAACGGTGCGGGCGGTGCAGTGGACGCGGGCGGTGCGGGCGGCGCATCCGGTGGTGGTGCGCCCGTCGTGAGTGCACCTCCACGCGGGCTCGGCGCGCCAACCGGCGCCGGTGGGGCAACCGCGGTTCCGACCTCGGCGTCGCCGCCGGGTGTGGCCCCGGCATCCGCCGCGGCGGGCGCAGGGCCGACTGGCGGGTCGCCGCCGGGCGGCTCGGTCCCGCCGGTCGGACCTGGCGCCGCGCCGGCCGGCGGCGCTCCCGCCGCATCGACGTCCACCGGCTCGCCCCCCGGGACGTCGCCCCTCTCGCTCCCGACCGCGTCGGGCGGTGGGGTGTCGGGTCCGGGTTCGGCGGCGGGGGAGGCCCCCTCGACCGTGCCCGTGCCGCCACGACCGGTGCGAATCCTGGTTGCCGGCGACTCGACCGCCGAGGCGACGGGCAACGGGCTGATCTCGTGGGCCGCAGCGAACCCGGCGCTGGCCAAGGTCTCGCTGTCAGTGCGCGAGGGCTGCGGCTTCGTCGGCGGCGGCTACATACCCTACGGCGCCTCGGGCGATCGGGACGTCGATCGCGAGTGCGCGCAGTGGTTGACGGTCGACCTGCCGGCGACGGTGAAGAAGCTCCGCCCGGATGTCGTGGTGATGCTCACGACGTCGTGGGACGTGCTCGACCGCAAGTTGGCCCACCACGGCGATCCTGCGCTCCCGGTGACGGATCCGGCGGTGCGCGCCGTCGTCGACGCGGCGATGTCCGCCGTCACCAACCGCATGCTCGCCGACGGAGCCAGCCGCGTCGTGTGGCTGCGCGAGCCCATCGCCGATCCGTACTGGCTGCACCTCACCGGCGGCCAGCGCGACCCGGCCAACCATCAGGTGCTGTACGACGAGATGGCCGGGCTGGCGACGACGAACCCGGCCGTGCGCGTGGTCGACCTCGCCGGCTACGTCGACGGTGCAGGCTTGGCCACCGATGCAGCGGCGCGTCCCGACGGCGTGCACTGGACACCCGACCACGCGAAGGCGATCGCCACCGAGTTCCTCGGCCCCGCGATCGTCGAGGAGGCACTGACGTGATCCGCGCCTACACAGACGGCGCTTGCCGCGGCAATCCCGGCCCCGGCGGATGGGCGTGGGCGGTCGCGCCCGATGGCGCGCCCGCCGGCTTCGGTGGCGAGGCCCGCTCCACCAATCAGCGGATGGAGATCCGCGCCGCGCTGGAGGCGATGCGCGCCCTGTCAGGACCGCTGGTCGTCGTCAGCGACTCGACGTACGTCGTCAACTGCATCCGCCAGCGGTGGTACGCGAACTGGCTGAAGAACGGCTGGCGCAACTCACAGAAGAAGCCGGTCGCGAACGTCGACCTGTGGCAGCCGTTCATCGACCTGTACCTGACCCGGAGCGGCGAGATCGGGTTCGAGTGGGTCAAGGGCCACGCCGGCGACCCGATGAACGAACTGGTCGACCGCCTCGCCGTCGCGGCGAGCCTCGGTCCGTTCGATCCCGCCTCGACGGCGCCTGCGACACGCCCGCCGGCGGCGCCGTCGACCCTGTTCGACGAGTGAGCGCACGCGACGTGCAGTTGCGCCGGGCTCGGCGTTGCTGCCTAACGTCGACGGTCATGGACATCACAGGTGCAAGCGCAATCGTCACGGGCGGGGCGTCGGGGATCGGCGCCGCATCGGCCCGCCTGCTCGCCAAACGCGGCGCGAAGGTCGTCGTCGCCGACCTGCAGGAGGACAAGGGCAAGGCGCTCGCCGACGAGATCGGCGGGGCGTTCTGCAAGGTCGACGTGACGAACACCGACGACATCATCAACGCCGTCGAGATGGCCAAGAGCATCGGTCCGGTGCGGGTGCTGGTCAACTCGGCTGGCATCGGCTGGGCGCAGCGCACCGTCGGCAAGGACGGCAACTACGACTCCGCCGCGAACCTCGAACGCTTCAAGCGGGTGATCGGGATCAACCTGATCGGCACCTTCGACTGCATCCGCCTCGTCGCCACGGCGATGAGCATCGCCGAGCCGCTCGAGTTCGGCGAGCGGGGGGCGATCGTCAACATCGCCTCCGTGGCCGCGTTCGACGGGCAGATCGGCCAGGCGGCCTACTCGGCGTCGAAGGGCGGTGTGGTCGGGATGACCCTGCCGGTGGCACGCGACCTCGCCGCGATCGGGGTGCGCGTGAACACAGTCGCCCCCGGCCTGATCGACACCCCGATCTACGGCGAGGGTGAGAACAGCGAGGCGTTCAAGGCCAACCTACAGAAGGGTGTGCTGTTCCCGCAGCGCCTCGGCTCGCAGGAGGAGCTGGCGTCGATGGTCGTCGAGTGCATCACCAACAGCTACATGAACGCCGAGACGATCCGCGTCGACGGCGGCATCCGCATGCCCCCGAAGTGACGGCGACGCACCCGGTCGGCGGTCCCCTCGTGGTCCGTAGCCTGACGGGATGAGAGCAATCTGGAATGGGACCGTCGTCGCCGAGAGTGCCGACACCGTCGTCGTCGAGGGCAACCACTACTTCCCGGCCGATTCCGTGAAGCGCGAGTACTTCGTGGATTCCAAGACGCACACGCTGTGCCCGTGGAAGGGCACGGCGAGCTATCGCAGCATCACCGTCAACGGTCAGACGAACTCCGACGCGGCCTGGTACTACCCAAGCCCGAAGGATGCGGCCGAGAAGATCAAGGATCGGGTCGCCTTCTGGAAGGGCGTGCGGGTCACCGCCTGACCCGAGCGTGGGCGCGCCGTGTGCCCGCGTGTGGCACAGATCGCGCCCACCTGATCGTGATCGGCGTACGTGGGCGCGCCGTGAGCCGGCGTGCGGCACAGATCGCGCCCACCCCGTGGCTCGACCCGCCGCGGCATCTGGGCTGGGTCAGGTCGTGTAGTCGGCGTTGATCCGGACGTAACCGTCGCTGAGGTCGCAGCCCCACACGGTGGCCTGCGCCTCGCCGGCGGCGAGGGACACGTGGATCCGCACCTCGTCGCCGCGCATGTACCCGGCGAGCGCCTCCAGACCGGCGTCGTCGACAGGTGCCGGGTAGACCTCCTGGTGGCCGAAGCGGATCACCACCAGTGCCTGGTCGACCTCGTCCGCCGTGGTCGCCTTGCCGACGGCCATCGCCACCCGGCCCCAGTTCGGGTCGGCACCGTGGACCGCCGTCTTCACCAGCGGTGAGTTGACGATCGCCTTGGCCACACGCTTGGCCTGGGCGACCGACGCCGCCTGGTCGACGCACACCTCGAGCAACGTAGTGGCGCCCTCGCCGTCGCGGGCGACCTGCTTGGTCAGCGATTCGGCGACGTCGTACAAGGCCCGCGCGAACGAGTCCTCGTCGACCTCGCCCGCCCGGCCACTGGCCATCACGATCGCGGTGTCGCTGGTAGAGGTGTCGGTGTCGACCGACACGCAGTTGAACGTGCGGTCGATCACGGCGCGGAACACGGCGTCGAGCCGATCCCCCGCGATGGCCGCGTCGGTGAAGAACAGGGTGATCAAGGTCGCCATGTCCGGCTCGATCATCCCCACGCCCTTGGCGACCCCGACGACCCGGGCCGACGACCCCTCGACCACGGCCCCGGCGACCTTCATCACCGTGTCCGTGGTCATCATCGCCCCGGCAACGGTGTCGGCGTCGAGCACGGTCAGCGGCGTGTCGATGGCGGCGATGCCGGCGCGCACCCGGTCCATCGGGTACTGCCGCCCGATCACGCCGGTCGAAGCCACGAGCACCTGCTGCGCAGGACAGCCGAGGCGCGTCGCAACCCCTGACACGAGCTCCTCGGCGTTGGCGAGCCCGATCGGACCTGTGGCGACGTTGGCGTTCTTGGAGATCACCACCACCGCCCGCGCGCAGCCGGCGCGCAGGTTGCGCCGGCTGACCAGGACGCTGGGCCCGGCGAACGAGCTGCGGGTGAACACCGCGGCCACCGGGCACGGCTGATCCGTGGCGACGACCACGAAGTCGGCGCTGTCGTCCTTGATGCCGATGCTGGCGACGTGCGCGCCGAAACCCTGGGGGAGCGGGACTGCCATGTCAGACAGTCTCGGCCACGAACTGGGCGCGCACCGCCTCGAAGATGTCGCCGAGCTCGCCGACCTGCGCCGGATCGAGCGGGGCGAGCAGGTGACGGCGGACGCTGGCGACGTGGTCGGGTGCAGCGCGCACCAGCAGATCGTGGCCGTCGTCGGTGAGGTGGGCGTGCATCACCCGGCGGTCCGATGGGCAGGAACGTCGTTCGACAAGCCCGTGGCGGACGAGTCCGTCGAGCCGGCGGGTGAGTCCGCTCGGGGAGAGGCGTAGCGCCTCGGCGAGATCGCACATCCGCATCTGCCGGTCCGGCGCGTCGGACAGGTGGACGAGCACCTCGTAGTCGCCGAGGGACAGTCCGTGCGGCTCGAGGTCGCGGCCGAGAGCATCCATCAACGGCCCGAGGGCACTGATGAAGTTCCACCAGGCCTTCATTTCCTGTTCCGTCAACCACCGACCACCAGCCATGGCGCCCAGCATAGCGTGCGCGCGGCAAAGGTTGCGATTGCAAGTACATCGTGGTACAACGGTTGTGCGCGCAAGGACGCGCGGCACCCAAGGAGATCGATCAACATGGCAGACCTCAGCAAGCTCACCCCCGGCACCTGGACGGTGGATGCGAGCCACTCGACCATCGGGTTCGTCGCCCGTCACCTCGTCGTGGCCAAGACCCGCGGCCGCTTCGGCACGTTCGAGGGCACGATCACCATCGCCGAGGACCCACTGCAGTCCAGGGTCGAGGCAAGCGCCGACACCACATCGGTGAACACCAACGACGACAACCGTGACAACCACCTCCGCACCGGCGACTTCTTCGAGGCGGAGACCTACCCGAAGATGACCTTCGTCAGCACCAGCATCGAGCCGGACGGCAGCGACTACAAGCTCAACGGCGACCTGACGATCAAGGGCGTGACCAAGCCGGTCACCTTCGATCTCGAGTTCGAGGGTGTCGTCGACGATCCGTGGGGTCACACCAAGGCCGGGTTCACCGCCGAGACGGAGATCAACCGCAAGGACTGGGGCCTGGACTACAACGCCGTGCTCGAAGCCGGCGGCGTGCTGATCGGCGAGAAGGTCAAGCTGACCCTCGAGATCGAGGCGTTGAAGAACTGACGCTCAGGACGGCGCGCCAGCGGCGCGCAGACGCGGACGTCTGCGTCAGGCCAGCAGCTCACCGAGCGCACCTGCCAACTGCGGGTGCGCGAAGGTGTAGCCGCTGGCCTGCAGCACGCTCGGGATCACCCGCTGGCCGGTCATCAGCAGCGCGTCGACCAGCTCGCCACCGAGCACGAGCTTCGGCGCGAACCCCGGGATCGGCAGCACGGCCGGCCGGTGCACGGTCTTCGCCAGCGTCTTGGTGAACTGGGCGTTCGTCACCGGGTTCGGGGTCGTCAGGTTGCAGGCGCCGTCGACGCTCGCGCCGAGCAGGTGCACGATCGCCCCGACCTCGTCGTCGAGGGAGATCCAGCTCTGCCACTGGCGCCCCGAGCCGAACCTGCCCCCGAGGCCCAGCTTGAACAGCGGCAGCATCTTCTTCAACGCTCCCCCTTGCGGGGTGAGCACGATCCCCGTGCGGATCGTGGCGACGCGCACGCCGTGCTCGCGGGCGCGACCTGCCGCCGCCTCCCACTCGACGCACAGCCGTGCCAGGAACGTGTCGCCCGGCGCGGCGTGCTCGTCGAGCTGCTCGTCGCCACGCGGGCCGTAGTACCCAACGGCGGAGCCGGAGACCAGCACGGCCGGCTTCGTGCGCACCGACGCGATCGCCTCGACCAGCAGCTTGGTCGCGTCGAGCCGGCTGTCGCCGAGCGTCTGCTTGTACTCGTCGGTCCAGCGGTGGTCGTTGATCCCGGCGCCGGCCAGGTTGACCACGGCGTCCACCCCGTCGAGGGCACCGGCGGCCAACGACGCGGCCGCAGGGTCCCAGCTGATCTCACCGGCGCGCGCCTGTCGGCGCACGAGCGCCGTCACCGTGTGGCCGTCGCGGCGCAGCCGTTCGGTCAACGCAGTGCCGATCAGCCCACTCGCTCCGGAGATGAGGACGTGCATGCACCTGAGGGTATGTCACGCGAACCCCGCCGGGAACCGGCAGGCGGCGACTAACGTCCTACCTGTCCAATGGCGGGACACCCCCGTTGATCAGCTTGTGGAGGGATCAGCCGCGTGAGCGACGACAGCACTCGACCCCAGTTCCAACCGCCCGTGTTCCAGCCGCCGCCGATGCCGCAGTCCGGCGGCCCGGCGTTCGGGGTGCCGCCGTCGGAGCCGACCCAGGTCATGGTCGCCAGCTCGTCCGGCGGACGCAAGCGATCGAAGGGCAAGGTCATCGGCGCAGCCGTCGCCGCGTTGGCGATCATCGCCGCGGGAGTGTTCGCCGTCACCAAGATCTCGAACAACTCCACGAAGGGCGGCGCGGCGAGCGCGACGGACGCGGGCGAGCAGTTCACGAAGGCGCTCAATGACGAGGACGTCCTCGGCGTGGTCGACCTACTGCTCCCCGGCGAGCGCGAGACGTTCCGTCAGCCGCTGCTCGACATGGTCTCCAACCTCAAGCGGATCAACGTCCTCGACAACTCCGCCGACCCGAAGAAGGTCGGCGGTCTCGACATCAACCTCGCCGACGTGAAGGTCGTCGCGGACCAGCCGGTCGCCCCGGACATCGACACCGTCCGGATCACGGCCAGGAACGAGTCCTCGTTCAACGGGGCGCAGTTGCCGATCGGCAGCCTGCTCGTACAGGAGGCCTTCGGCGGCAGCAAGCCGGATCAGACGGCGAAGGCGGGCGGCGACGCGGTCGACTGGAAGGTCACGACCGTCGAGAAGTCCGGCCGGTGGTACGTCAGCCTGTTCTACAGCATCGCCGAATCGGTCCGGTTGTCCTCTGCCGCTTCCGACCCGGTGCCATCCACCCCCGTGCCTCTCGTCGGGACCGACAAGCCGGAGGACGCGGTCGATCAGATGGCCAAGGCGGCGATCGCCCTCGACGTCGAGAAGATCATCGGCGGTCTCAACCCGAACGAGTTCGAGGCGTTCCAGCGCTACGCGCCGATCTTCCTCGATCGCGCCGTGAACCGGGCCGACAAGCTCGGCCTGAAGGCCGTGCTGACGGACGCGAAGTACGGCGTAACCGGCTCCGGTACGCACCGCTCGGTGAGCATCCAGGCCTTCACCATGCAGGTCACCGGGAGCGGCGACAACCAGCAGGCGAAGATCGTGCTCGCCAACGGCTGCCTCACCGTCGACAGCGCAGACAAGCACTTCGACAGCTGCACCGCCACCGCTGACATCGACAAGAGCCTGACCCAGCTCGGTGTCTCCGACAACCCCGACCTGAAGGCGTTCATCACCTCGATCACCGACGCGTTCTCGGATTTCAAGTCGACCGGGATCGCCGTCGACCAGGTCGACGGGAAGTGGTACGTCAGCCCGATCGGCACGACCACGGACTTCCTCAACGCCGTGCTGTCGTCGCTCGACAAGAACGAGATCACCGACATCATCGACAAAGGCAAGGCGCTCGCCGGCGACGTCGGCAACGGCACGGTGACCCTGCCGGGGCTCGGCCAGACCTCGTGCAGCGCCACGAACGACACGACCGGCACGAGCGTCAAGTGCACGACGTCGACCGGCTCGACGACGGGGGACACGACTGCGACCGGGGACACCGCCGTTCCCGACACCGTGCCGACGGTCGACACCGACAGCAGCCCCACGGTCACGATCGGCACCGGCCCGCGGATCCCGCCGGACGGCTTCAGGTCCGACACCGAGAAGTTCATCGAGGGAGCCATCGTCTCCGAGCAGGTCGGCACGCAGTTCTCGAATGCCGCATGTGAGACACCGTCGAGCACAGCGGTCGGTACGACGTACACATGCACTGCCGACGACCCCGACGGCAACACGTACACCTTCTCGGTGCGCATCGACTCGCCGAAGACCTTCATCATCGACAAGGTCGTGCCCGCCTGAGAATGAGCCCGCCGGCGGCTCACGGCCGGTCGCTCAGTCGACGTGGATCGGGACGCTGACGACGACCGTGTGCGGGCGGTACAGCAGCCGTGCCTTGAGCGCCAGCGCTGACTGGTTGTGCAGCCACTGGCTGCTGAACTTCGTCACGAACTCGGGGATCACCACGGTGATGATGTCGTCGTCGCGTTCGGCGTCGATCTCGTCGATGTAGTCGAGGATCGGCCGGGTCAGCTCCCGGTATGGCGACGAGATGGTGTGCAGCTCGATGCCGACCTTGAACTCGTCCCACTGCGCGCGCAACGCGTGCTCCTCCTCGGCGTCCTGCACGATCGACAGCCCGATGATCCGGTCCGGGGCGAGGCTGCGCGCGTACTGGATGGCGTCGAGCGTGCCCCTGTTGAGGCTGCCGACGAGCACGACCACGTAGTGCGTGTGCCGCCTGGCGCGGTACCCGACGGGTGCGCGGACGGCCTCGGTGACCCGGTGGTAGTGCTTGCCGATCGCGTAGAACCCGAGCACCATGATCGGGATCAGCGCCGCGGGGATCCAGGCGCCTTCTGTGAACTTCGAGACGACGACGATCAGCGCGATGATGCAGGTGGTGACCGCACCGATGGCGTTGATCGCCATCCCGACCTTCCAGTTCGGCTCGCGCAGGCGCAGGTGGTGCTTGACCATCCCCGCCTGGCTGAGCGTGAACCCGGTGAACACCCCGAACGCGTAGAGCGGGATCAGCTTGGAGATGTCGCCCTTGAAGACGATGATCAGGACGCTGGCGACGACCGCCAGGAACACGACGCCGTTGGAGAACACCAGGCGGTCGCCACGGTTGGCGAACTGGCGCGGCAGGAACCGGTCCTTGGCGATGATCGACGAAAGGCGCGGGAAGTCGGCGTACGCGGTGTTCGCAGCGAGGATCAGGATCGCGAACGTCGAGATCTGCATGATCCAGAACAGCACGCCCTTGCCGTTGTAGATCTGCGCGGCCATCAGCGCGATGCCGGTCGGGTCGCGATCGCCGCGTATCGGCTTGAGCTTGGCGGCCAGCACGGAGATGCCGAGGAAGCACGAGCCGAGGATCACCCCCATCCACAGCAGCGTCGTGGCCGCGTTGTGCGACTCCGGCTTCTCGAACGCCGGCACGCCGTTGGAGACCGCCTCGACGCCCGACAGCGCGACCGCACCCGACGAGAACGCGCGCAGCAGCAGCAGCAGGGTCAGCGGCTTCGCGCTCTTGGACAGCGCAACGGCGTCAGCGCTGACCTTGGCCGGATCGATCGGGCTGATGTTCTTCAGCACGAACACGCGGAGCAGCCCGACGACGATCAACAGCAGCAGCGAGAACACGTAGATGTAGGTCGGTGGCGCGAACAGGGCGCCGGACTCCTTCAACCCGCGCAGGTTGGCGATCGTCATCCCCAGCACGCACAGCAGGCAGATCGGGACCGTCCACTTCGAGTCGAAGCCGACCGCCGACCGGATCGCGAGCACGCCGCCCGCCACGCTCACCGACACCGTGAGGATGTAGTCGACGAGCAGCGAGGAACCGGCGACGAGCGACGGCACCGTGCCGAGGTTCTCCTTGCTGACGATGTAGCTGCCGCCGCCGCTCGGATAGGCGAAGATCGTCTGGCGGTAGCTGGTGACGACGATCACCAGCAGCACCGCGACGATGATCGCGATCGGGATCAGCTTGGTGAACGCGGCGTACCCGATCGCGGCCTGGCCGAGCAGCACCACCAGGATCTCGTCGGTCGCGTACGCGGTCGACGAGATCGCATCGCTCGAGAAGACAGGCAGCGCGACCTTCTTCGAGATCCGCTGATGGCTCTCCTCGGACGTCGCGATGGGCTTGCCGATGAGGAGCCGCTTGACGACAGACATACGCGGCCGCACTCTAGTGACGTGCTCACGGCGCCCCCGAAACCCTCTCCCCTCCGAATCGCGTCAAGATTTCGTTAGGGACGGGGGACGCGAGCATTCTGTTCGATCAGACTCAGACGCCCAACAACAGCCGACCGGAGGAGACCTTGTGCACGTGGTGATCGTCGGATGCGGACGTGTCGGCTCGTCGCTCGCGCGCGAGCTCAACGCAGCGGGCCACAGCGTCGCCATCATCGATCGGCGGCCTGCCGCGTTCGAGCGGCTCGGCGCCAACTTCGGCGGGGCGATGGTGCCGGGCATCGGCTTCGACCGCGACCGGCTGATCGAGGCCGGCATCGAGAAGGCGGAGGCGGTGGCCGCGGTCACCAACGGCGACAACTCGAACATCCTCGTCGCTCGCGTGGCCCGCGAGACGTTCGGGATCGAGCGGGTGGTGGCACGGATCTACGACCCGCGCCGCGCGGCGATCTACCAGCGCCTCGGGATCTCGACGGTCGCAACTGCGCTGTGGACCACCGAGCGCATCCTGCGGCGGATGCTGCCCGAGTCGTCGGCGGTGGAGTGGGTGGATCCGAGCGCCAAGGTGTCGATCGTCGAGCGCACGCTCGGCACTCCCTGGGCCGGCCATCGCCTGCTCGACGTCGAGCGGACCGGTGTGCGCGCCGTCGCGCTGAGCCGGCTCGGATCAGGGATGCTCGCCACCGCAGATCTCGTGATCCAGGAGGGCGACATCCTCTACCTCGCGGTGTCGTCCGACGCCCTCGAACATCTCGACGAGCTGGTCGTCGGGCCGGCCCGAGCAGGGAGCCACTGATGAAGATCGTGATCGCAGGCGGCGGCAGCGTCGGCAGGTTCATCGGCGAGCAACTCGTCGGCAACGGTCACGACGTGCTGATCGTCGACAGCGACCCGGACGTGGTCAACCAGAACAAGCAGATGGACAGGAACTCGGCGGTCCGCTGGCTGCGCGGCGACGGGTGCGACGTCGAGGTCCTCAAGGCCGCCGGCATGGAGCAGGCCGACGTGATCGCCGCCGTCACCGGCGACGACGAGGACAACCTGGTGATCTCCCTGCTGGCCAAGCAGGAGTTCGCCGTGCCGCGCGTCGTGGCGCGGGTCAACAACCCGAAGAACGAGTGGATGTTCAACGAGATGTGGGGCGTCGACGTCTCCGTCAGCACCCCGCACCTGATCACCGGCCTCGTCCAGGAGGCTGTCAGCGTCGGTTCGTTCGTGCGGTTGATGTCGTTCGAGGGCGGGCGCGCCCGTCTTGCCGAGGTGACGCTCGCGGCCAACTCGCCGGCCGCCGACCGCGAGGTGGTCGAGCTCGGCTTCCCCCGCGACGCGACCGTCGTCGCCGTGCTGCGCGAGGACAAGGTGGTCGTGCCCCACGGCGACACGATCTTGCGCGTCGGCGACGAGGTGATGGTGCTGATCACCGACGAGAGCGAGGCGGCGGTGCGCCAGCTGCTCGTCGGCGAATGACAGCTCGGTCTGTCGCGGCCTCGACGGCTACGCGTGGGGGAGCAGCGTGTAGGCGGGGTTGAGCAGCACCCTGCGTCCCCGCTCGAGGTGGGCGACGCCTTCGAGGACGATCGCCCTGTTGTGCTCGACCCCGCCGAGCTGCCGCCGCCCCGTGAAGACGGCGGTGGCAGAGCCCGTGCCGTCGCTCACCGTGATCTCGAACGCAGGGACGCCGGAGCGGGCGGCGACGCGCATCCGGGTGATCTCTCCGCCGACGCGCACCGGGGTGCGACAGGTCATGTCGCACAGCGCCGTGACGTCGAGGCCGTGGAACCGCTCCTGCAGGCGCTGGTCGTCGAGCTCGCGCACGGAGGTCCTCAACCGCCGGCCGAGATCACGGAGTCCCACATCGCCATCGTACCCATCGGTTGCGCGGCACCCGTAGGTTGATCCGCCGTGAAGACGAGGACGCTGCTCGTGCTCGCCGTGACGTGCGGGTTGGTGATCCTCGTCGCGGGCACGATCCAGCTGCTGCGCGTCGCCGACCAGACGACCGGTTCGCCGCCGGTGGCCGCGGGCGCGACCGCGAAGGCGGGTGACGCATCGGTGACGTTGCTCGGCGTCCAGTTCGACACCGCGACGCTGACCGCCATGGTGCGCATCGGCGGCGTCGACGATCCACAGGGGATCAACGGGTTCACGATGGTCTCGGCCGGCTCGTCGCGCAAGGTGTCGGGAGGGACGTGCCAGGCGCTGACCGTCGCTGCGCAGCAGTGCACGCTGGTGTTCGCCAACTCCGGTCTGAAGGGCACCCCGCGGCAGCTGTTGTTCGGTCGTGCCGGTGTGCAGCTGCGGTGGGTCCTCGTCGGAATCGACGGCGCTCCGGCCTGAGCGGCCGGGTCGTCGTCGCCGACGACGCATCGCTCGACCGGGCGGTCCGCGCACAGCCGGGCAGCGCCGCCACCACCCGGCAACAGCGGCCAGGATGTGCCCGACCGCTACCGTGATCGGGGCACGGGCCCGACCGGGGCCCCGGAACTGGAGCTGACATGTCCGACGCCCAGGACACCAGGACGCACTTCGATCTCGTCGTCATCGGCGGCGGCCCCGGCGGCTACGCCACCGCGCTGTACGCCACCTCCGCAGGCATCGACGTGGCGATCGTCGAGAAGGACGTGATGGGGGGCACCTGCCTCAACCGCGGCTGCATCCCCGCCAAGGCGTTCCTGGAGACGGCCGCGATCTACCGCGAGGTCGCCCACGCGAACGAGTTCGGGATCGAGACGAGCGGGCCCGTGGTCAACTTCGCGGTCGCCCAGGCGCGCAAGCAGAAGCTCGTCACGGGGATCTTCAAGAGCATCGTCGGGTTCAAGAACTCGAAGAAGATCACGATCCTCGACGGCGTCGGCGCGCTCGGCGCGGACCACACCGTCACCGTCGCCCACCGCGACGGCTCGACGTCCACGATCACCGGCGACAAGGTGGTGCTCGCCGCCGGCTCCGTGCCGCGCACGATCCCCGGCTTCGACGCCGGCGGGGCGATCATGACCAGCGACGAGGTGCTGATGCTCGACGTCCTGCCGAGCCGGGTGATCGTCGTCGGCGGCGGCGCGATCGGCTGCGAGTTCGCCAGCACCTTCGCCGATCTCGGCTCGCAGGTGACGATCCTCGAGGGCCTCCCGAAGATCCTCCCCGGCCTCGACACCGACGTCGCCAACGTCGTCGTGCGCAGCTTCAAGAAGAAGAAGATCGACATCCGCACCGGTGTGCGCGTCAACGGCCACACGCCCAACGACGCCGGCGGGACGACGGTGCACTTCACGCCGTCGGGCTCCGATGCCGAGGAGCACCTCGAGGTGGACGCGGTCGTTGTCAGCGTCGGGCGCAGGCCCTACGCCGACCAGCTCGGCCTCGACGCCACGTCGGTGAAGGTCGACAGCCGCGGCTTCGTCGACGTCGACGAGTTCTGCCGCACCGCAGAACCCGGCGTCTACGCAGTCGGCGACCTGATCAACACCCCGCAGCTCGCCCACGTCGGCTACGCCGAGGCGATCCTCGTCACCAAGGACATCCTCGGCGAGCACCCGTTCCCTGTGGCCTACGACAGGGTGCCGTGGGCGATCTACTGCGACCCGGAGGTCGCCTTCGTCGGCCCGAGCGAGCAGGCCGCTCGCGAGGCCGGCATCGACGTCGTCGTCGCCAAGCACCAGTTCCGCGCCAACAGCCGCGCCCAGATCCTCGGCCAGCTCGACGGTCTGGTGAAGATCATCGCCAAGAAGCAGGCCGACGGCACCGCGGGGCAGATCCTCGGCGTGCACATGGTCGGCCCGTGGGTCACCGAGCAGCTCAGTGGCGGCTACCTGGCCGTCAACTGGGAGGCAACGGTCGAAGAGACGGCTGCGTTCATCCAGCCCCACCCGAGCCTCACCGAGCTGTTCGGCGAGACCGTATTGTCATTGACCGGCCGCAGCCTCAACGTCTGAGCCGCCGCTCGCCGACAGATCGCGAAGGAGCACACCCATCATGGCCGACGTCACTCTCCCGCAGCTCGGTGAGACCGTCACAGAAGGCACGATCACGAAGTGGTTCAAGGCCGTCGGCGATGCGGTCGCGGCCGACGAACCGCTGTTCGAGGTGAGCACCGACAAGGTCGACACCGAGGTGCCATCGCCGATCGCGGGCACCTTGAGCGAGATCCGCGCCCAGGAAGGCGACACCGTGCCGGTCGGCGCGGTGATCGCCGTCGTCGGCGACAGTGCGGCACCCGGGGCGACCGCCGCTGCGCCCGCGGCCCAGCCGTCCCAGGCCCAGGCAAGCCCCGCCGCCCCGCCGGCCACGGAACCCGTCGTCGAGTCGCTCGAACCGGAACCGGCGGCCGAGGTCGCCGCGCCGGCACCCGCCGCCGCGTCGACCCCGGGGGCCGCCACGGCGCAACCACCGCCCCGACCGGCCGGGACCAACGGCGCGCCGTCCGACGCGCGGCTGCTCTCGCCGGTCGTGCGCCGCCTGGTCGCCGAGCACGGCCTCGACCCCGACGACATCACGGGCACCGGCCCGGGCGGACGAATCACCCGCGACGACGTGCTCGACCACATCGACAAGCTCGGCGCCGCCCCCGCGCCGGCGGCTGCGCAGACCGCACCGGCGGCGAACGGACCGGCTCCTGCGGCGCGTCCCGCCGCGCCCGCTCCGGCGGCGCGCGCCGCCGCGCCCGTCGTCGCTCCCGTCGTCGCTCCCGGCGAGCGTGATTCGACGGTCAAGCTGTCCAAGATCCGCAAGCTCACCGGCGCGCACATGCTGATGAGCCAGAGCGTGTCGCCGCACTCGTTCAGCGTGGTCGAGGTCGACTACGCCAACGTCGACGTGACCCGCTCCGCCCACAAGGCGGAGTGGAAGCGGACGGAGGGGTTCAGCGTGACCTACCTGCCGTTCATCACCCGGGCGGTGGTCGAAGCGCTCGAAGCGTTCCCGCTGATGAACGCGAGCATCGCCGGCGAGGAGATCGTCGTGCACAACTACATCGACATGGGCATCGCCGTCGACCTCGACTACGAGGGGTTGATCGTGCCGGTCATCCGCGGCGCCGACGGCAAGCGGCTGCGCGCCATCGCTCGCGAGATCAGCGATCTCGCGCTCCGCGCCCACAGCAAGAAGCTCGGCCCGGACGAGATCAGCGGCGGCACGTTCACGATCACGAACAACGGCTCGGCCGGCAGCGTGCTGACGATGCCGATCATCAACCAACCGCAGGCGGCGATCCTCTCGACGGACGCGATCGCGCGCAAGCCGGTCGTCGTCACACTCCCGAACGGCAGTGAGGCGATCGCGATCCACCCGGTCGGCAACCTGGCGATGGCCTGGGACCACCGTGCGTTCGACGGCGCCTACGCCGCCGGCTTCCTGGTGAAGGTGAAGCAGCTGCTCGAAACCCGCGACTGGTCGCAGGAGCTGTGAGCACCCGGCCATGAGCCCCACCGCCCTGCACGTGCGTTGGCTCGGCAGGGTGCCTTATCGCGAGGCTCTGGCCGTGCAGCAGGCCATGTTCCGCCACGGCGCGCAACAGCACCTGCTGCTGCTCGAGCATCCGCACGTGTTCACCTACGGCCCGCGCACCGACCTGGCCGCCAACGTGAAGGTGGCGCCCGAGTCGGTCGACGCCGAGCTGGTGGCCGTGAAGCGTGGCGGCGACGTCACCTACCACGGCCCTGGCCAGCTGGTCGGGTACCCCATCGTCAACGTGCCGAACTCGCTGGGTGCGGGCGACCATGTGGCC
>JBBQTN010000045.1:0-27964 GCA_038213195.1 Acidimicrobiales bacterium
CGTCGGCGAGGTTGACAACGTCGTCAGCCGGCCGAGGACCTCGTTGACGCCGGTCGGGTCGCGCTCGACGGCGTCGAGCGTCGGCAGCGACGACTACAGCAGGCGCTCGGAGGCCAGGTCAGCGCCGGCGCGTAGGGCGGCGAGCTTCTCCCAGACGACCGATGGGGCGACGTCGCTGATCCCGGCAGACGTGTCGAAACCGCAATCGGTGCCCGCGATGACCCGGTGCGGATCACCGACGGAGCGGCTGACGATCGCCAACCGCTCGGCGACGACCTCGGGATGTTCGACGTAGTTGCTTGTCGTGTCGATGACCCCGGCGATGAGGTTCATGTGGTCGGGCAGCGGGTTGCGTCGGAAGCAGTCGTGCTCGTGGGCGTGGCGGGCGTTCGCCATGGACACCACCAGCGCGCCGACGCGCGCCTCGTAGAGCAGCGGCTGGATGACGTCGAACGCGACGTCATGGGTGTGTGGGCCCTCGTAGTTGCCCCAGCACACGTGGAGGCGGACCTGCTCGGCATCGATGCCCTCGAGGGCGCCGTTGATCGCGCCGACGACCAGGGCGACCCACTCCACGAACTCGTCGAGTGGCCGGTCGGCGAACAGCGTGTGGCGTTCCATCGCCAAGTCCGGCGCATCGATCTGCAGCAGCAGGCCCCGATCGACGATCGCCCGGTACTCGATCCGCAACGCAGTGGCGACGGCGCCGACGTAGGCCGCGCGGTCACCGTAATGACGATCCTCCATCGCCGCCACGACGATCCCCGGCGACGGTGCGGTCATGAACGTCTCCGCGAACGGTGCTGCCTCGACGAGCGCACACTCGGCCTCGAGCTCGCCGGTATCGAGGTAGCTGACGGCGCCAACGGCCGCCGGGGCGTGGAGCAGATCGACCTGCATCCGGTCACGACGACCGCTGGCGAGCTCGAGGTAGTCGCGGTGCTCGAGCAGATCACGCATCACGGGCCGATGGCTGCGCCCACCGAAACCCGTCATTCGGTGCTGGACATAGGTGAAGAAGCTCTCGCGGGCCTGCTCACCGTCGCTGCCGGAGTCGATGCCGACGGCGACCTGGCGCGCGATGACGTCCGCTGTCGCCTCCTCGATTGCGGCGCGCAGCTCGTCGCGGTCGACGTCGTCGCCGCGGCTGCGCCGGCCATGCAGCTCCGCCAACGCCCTCGGGCGCGGCAGGCTGCCGGCGTGAGTCACTACGAAGCGGTCGCCGGTTGAGAGCACAGGATCACGCCAGCCGCAGCAGTGGCGGGCCGGCCAGCTCACCGCGCTCCGCCGGGAACACCCACGCAGCTGCGTCACCCACCGGGCAGAAACCGTCGATCATCCAGCGACCGCCTCTGCCGTGTGCGGATGCGCAACTCGGCGCCGCGCCGAAGCAACCCGCCTTCTCGTGCACGAGCTCCTGCACGGGGAAGACGAAGGGAGCGTCTCATGGCGCCGGCGCGTTGGGTGCATGGGCAAGTCGAGATCAGTCGAACTGGTGAGCGCTGCCGGGAGAGCGACTGAGCGACGTCAGCGCGGGGCCGTCTTCGCGCCAGCCGTAGTAGAGGTGCTGTCCGAGCAACGTCGCGAAGCGTGACGGGTTGGAATCCAGGATCGCCTGCGTGACGTGCTCGCGGTACGGCTCCTGGGGGCGCAGGTACGAGCGCATCATCGCCACGATCAGGTTGATCCGGAGGCCGGGGTTGCGTCGGGCGGCGGCGCCGTGCCAGAGGTTGCCGTGCCAGAAGATGATCGAACCGGCTCGGGCCCGCACCGGCCTCATCGCGTCACGTCCCTCGCCCGGCAGCGGATGCCGGCACAGCCGATGACTGCCCGGCACGTACACGAGTGGTCCGTCGTCATCGTCGTAGTCGGTCAGCGCCCAGGTGACGTTGCACACCTGCGCGTAGGGGGGAAAGGGCGCCGGGATCATCACGTTGTCGCTGTGCAGGCCGAGGTCGGAGCCGCCGGGGCCTTTCACCCCGGCCAGGCAGTTGCTGATGATGCAGCTCTCACCGAGCAGGTAGGTCGACAGGGCGAGGGCGACCGGGTTGACGATCGCCTCCTGGAAGATGGGGTCCTCGAAGAGCAGGTAGTACAGCTGGAGTCCGAAGACGTCCCCGAAGGCACCAGAACCGGGATCGTCGGCGGCGAAGCGGTCGAGGCGCCGGCCGCTGCGTTGCTCGCCCACCCGCAGCACTGCATCGCGCAGCTGGTCGGCGAAGCCCGCTCTGGCGGCCTTCTCGGGCTCGACGATGGTGAGGCCGGTGGCGTCGAGCTCGGCGATGTTCCCGGCGAGGTCGAGCGCGCGGATCGTGTCCCAGGCGTCGAGTGCCAGCTTGCTCGCGTCGGCTGCCGGCGTACGCGGCGGCTCGGTGGTGCCCGCGTCGGCTGCCGGCGTACGCGGCGGCTCGGTGGTGCCCGCGCCGGCTGCCGGCGTACGCGGCGGCTCGGTCTTGCCCGCGCCGGCTGCCGGCGTACGCGACCGATCGCCCTTGGCTACCGGCCTGTTGTTGGTCGTCGTCGTCTTCATTCGCCACTCGCCGTCTGGGGCACGTTCTGCCACGCGTCCAGCCCGAAGCGGTAGCGCATCGCCTCAGAACACGCCGCTTGCGTCTCGACCGACAGTCCCACACTGTGGTTCCACTGCGGCCGGACGTGCGGTTGCGAATAGAAGCCGAACAGCATCGCCCGGTCCTCGGACGCTGTGACGTTGGCGCCGGAGGTGTGCCAGACACGCCCCTCCAGCGCGATGATCGAACCAGCCGGCGCCGAGAACGGAACAAGACGTGCACGGGCATCCGGCGGGACCTCGTCGGGCGAGGCGAACCGGTGGCTGCCAGGCAGGTACAACGTGGCCCCGTTGTCGACGCGCACATCGGTGAGGCACCAGATGACGTTCATCGCGTGTGGGGCGCTCCACGGCGGCGGCATCACCAGCGACTGATCGGAGTGGAGCATCATCGACCCGCTCCCGGGCCGAGCGATGTTGGCGGTGAAGTTGGAGACGATGTAGTCCGCGCCGAGCAGCGCACTGACCAACGCGTCGGCGACCGGGTGGGCGATCAGTTCAGCGAACACCGGATCGAGATCGATCAGGTTCCACACCCGCACGTTGCTGGCGTTCGGGTCGAGTCCCTCGGCGAAGTTCAACAGGCCGCGGCGTTCGCTCTCCTGCGCGGCCGCCCACAGCCGCTCGAGCACGCTGGCCGCCTCGGAAAGCGCGAGCACCCCCGGGATCACGCCGAAACCGTCTCGTTCGACGCCCTGCACAGCCTCGGCGATCGAAGCTTCCTCGACGACTGCGCTCACCAACATGGTCATGACTGATCCCCTTCCGCGGAGGTCACCCCGACCCCCTCCATACCGAGCCACACCCAACGCAGACGGTACTGCCAAACTTACGCTTGTACGTTTCAGTTCTCCTGCTGCTGGAGTTCAGCGTCGGGCCGGAGAGGCGAGCCACGTGTGGAGTCCACGCCAGTCACACGCGAGCGCGATCCGAAGAGGGATCAGTGCTCACCTTTGATCACGAAGTACGAACCTCGAATGGTTCCGGCGAGCTTCGACTTCTGCCTCGCGAACTTGAACCGGGTGGCGAGCTCGGCGGGGATCTCCATCCCGTCGGACAGTTTGAACCCGACGGCCCGCTTCTTGGGGTCGTCGAGGTGGTACATCACGTTGATCGACAGCCCACTCTCATAGAACACGTACGCCCACCGGATGGACGCGGCCTCGAAGGCGGTCGCCTCGAGGGGAGGCGACGCAATGACGATGTCGCGCTCGTCGTCGAGGATGCGGTGGACCCATGCGATGGTCTTCGTGGCCTTGCTCGCCGGCTCCACCGTGAAGACGTGGTCGTACTTGTTCTTGAAGTAGCGGGCCTCGTTCGCCCGGAGCCCGGCGAGCGCCTCAGCAACCGGCGACGACTCGAGCCCGACCGTCGAGACGGTCTTGAAATCGACTGCATAGGACATGACGCGCTCCAGGGTGCCCGGGGATGCCTGCTCCCCGGACCATACCGCCGCACCGAGCGGAGGAGGCTGTCCCGTCGTGTCGCCCGCGCGGGTTCGGCGTCGTGTACGACGTACCTCGGTCGTGACGCCCGAGGCGTTGCCGGTTGGCGACGTCGTGCCGTTGCGGCTTGACTGGCCACCGTGAACGCATCCGCCACGCCGCCTGGCGCAAGCCCAACGCCGAGCGTCGGGCGAGCGCGCCGGCTGATCTCGTGGCTGGGGCATCAGGTGGTCACGTCCGCCGCTGCGGTGGCGCCCCTCGTCGCCCGAGTCCGCGACGCTGTGCGCCGGCGATCGGCAACACCGTCCGGTCTCGCCACTGAGGACGCACGACCAGAGCCGACGGACGATGCTGACGCACGACCGCATTGGGGTGTCGTCGCGACTGCGACCGCGATCGCTGGCGGCTTGTTGGCGGTGCGCCTGGGACCGGCCACGTCGCTCTACTGGTACGTCTTCCCGTTGTTCGGCATCGGCATCGCCTACGTCATCCAGTTCCGGTCCGAAGTGACCGCCAGATGGTGGGCGGTGCTGGCTGTCAGCGCCGCGGTCAGTGCGGTCGCACTGGCGAGGGACTGGGCGTTCTCCGGCCACGTGCTGTGGAACGTGCTCTTCCTCGGACACGCCGCACAGTCCCCGGCTCGGCGGGCCTGGATCGTCGTGCTGCTCGCGTCGCTCGTCCATCTCTTCGCGATGAAGCTCGCGTTCCAGCGCCCGAGAGATACCGTCGGTGCAGTCATCGCCTCCGCCGTCGCCATCGTTGCACTGCCGCTCGCCGGGCCGAGGAGCGATCCCAGGCGATCCCCACCGGTCGCGTTGCCCTCGATGTCCGACCTGTGAGCGGCGTCGCCAGCGCATCGGGTGGAACCGTCGCACCCACCGGTGGAGCCACGCTGCGCGCGACTCGGCGCCGTCCGCGCCAGTTGACTCTTGAGTCAGGTCACGCCGTGCTCACCGCACGAGTCCTCGTGCCCGACAACTCCAGGAGCCGTTCATGACGAACCCCACGACGGACACCATGACGAACACCGTGACGAACACCACGACCACGCCGGCGACCACATCGTTCCGGGCCGGCGTGCGCTACGGGCCACGGGTGGCGCCGCGGGTCGCGGCGAACTGGGTCAACGAGCCCTCCACCCACTTCGAGCTCCGCCCCAAGAGCCCGACGATCGGCGCGGAGGTGCTCGGCATCGACCTCACGGCGCTCGACGACGAGACGTTCACCGACCTCCACCGCGCGTTGCTCGAGTGGAAGGTCCTGTTCGTGCGTGAATCGGGACTCGATCCCGAGTCGCACGCCGCACTCGGCGCCCGGTGGGGCGAACTCGAGTACCACCCGTTCCTCACCAACCGTCCCGACCAGCCGACCGTCGTCCGCTTCGAGAAGGGCGAGAAGACGACGGGTTACGAGAACGTCTGGCACAGCGACGTGAGCTGGCGAGCGAACCCCTCGCTCGGTTCGCTGCTGCGCGCCGTGGAGGTCCCGCCGGTCGGAGGCGACACCCTGTGGGCCGACATGGGCGCCGCCTACGACTGCCTGCCCGACGCCGTCAAGCAGCGCATCGACGGCCTCGACGCCGTTCACGACTGGATCGACACGTTTGGCGCGAACATGACCGCCGAGGCTCGGGAAGCGCTGCGTGCCGAGTTCCCGCCGTCGGTGCATCCCGTCGTGCGCACCCACCCCGAGACCGGGCGCAAGACGCTCTACGTCAACGCGATCTTCACCAAGGAGATCGTCGGCCTCGACCCGGTCGAGGGAGATCGCCTGCTCGAGTACCTGTGCCGCCAAGCCGACTACCCCGAATACCAGTGCCGGTGGACGTGGACGCGCGGCGACCTCGCGATCTGGGACAACCGCGCGACCCAGCACTACGCGACGTCCGACTACTCGCCACAGCGACGGGTCATGGAGCGCATCACCATCGTCGGCGACCGCCCGTTCTGAGATCTGATCGGGCTGACGTCAGCCCATGGTCCCGTTCCCGGCCGGCGCAGGTTGTGTGGACGAGTAGCGTCCGTTGCTGGGAGTCCAAGGGGGATGCGCCGCCAGTGGGCGGGGCCTTTGATGGGAGGCACGATGACGTCGACCGAGCCGACGACGACAGGCATTGACGCAGTGATCGTGGGCGCTGGGTTCTCGGGCTTGTACATGCTCCACAAACTCCGCGACGAGATGGGCCTGGAAGCGCGCGTCTTCGAGGCTGGCGGCGGAGTAGGGGGAACATGGTATTGGAACCGTTATCCGGGGGCTCGCAGCGACTCCGACAGCTACATCTACGGCTTCATGTTCGACGAGGACTTGTGGCGGGAGTGGCAGTGGAGCGAGCGCTATCCCGGCCAGGACGAGGTGCGCGCCTATTTGGAGCACGTAGCGGAGCGGTACGATCTGCTCCGCGACATCACCTTCGGCACCCGGGTCCTCTCGGCCACCTTCGATGAAGCCACGAATGCGTGGACAGTGGTGACCGATAGCGGCGAAAGCGTGCAGGCCCAGTATGTCATTGCCGCAGCGGGGACGCTGTCGGTGCCGAACACCCCAGCGTTCCCCGGCGCGGACACCTTCGAGGGCAAGAGCTACCACACGGGGATGTGGCCCCACGACAAGGTCGACTTCACGGCCAAGCGGGTCGGTGTCATCGGGACCGGCGCCAGTGCGGTGCAGGCGGTCCCCCTCATCGCCGAGGAGGCCTCCGAGCTCACCGTCTTCCAGAGAACAGCCAACTACATCCTTCCTGCGCGCAACGGCCCCATCCCCGACGATGTGCAGCAAGCGCGTCTCGCGGATTACGCGGGCATTCGTGAGCGTGTCCAAAACTCGGCTTTCGGGATGGAGTTGACCTTGCTCGAGAAGGGTGCGCTGGAGTCGACGGACGAAGAGATCTACGAGGTCTTGTGGGAACGGTGGAACCGGGGCGGCTTCGGTATCTGGGTAGGTGGCTACGCCGACATCCTTTACTCGGACGAGGCGAACGCGAAGGTCCGGGAGTTCCTCCACGCACGGATCAGCGAGAAGGTGCACGATCCAGAGACCGCTCGTCTGCTCACTCCCACGTCGTACCCGTTCGGCGTGAAGCGGGTCCCGCTCGACTCCGGATACTTCGAGACGTTCAACCAGCCGCACGTGCACCTCGTGGATGTCAAGTCGAATCCGATCGGCGAGATCACACCGCGCGGGGTCAAGTTGCAGGACGGAACAGAATACGCGCTCGACATCCTCGTCTACGCCACCGGCTTCGACGCGATGACCGGCCCGCTGACCCGCATCGACATCCGCGGGCGGAGAGGGCAGCTCCTGCGCGAGAAGTGGGAGCACGGGCCGCGGACGTACCTCGGCCTCACCACCGCCGGCTTCCCGAACCTGTTCACCATCACCGGGCCGCAGAGCCCCTCGGTGCTGTCGAACATGCCCGTCTCGATCGAACAGCACGTCGACCTCATCAGCGAGATCATCACCGAGGCGCGCAATCGGGATGCGGCGACGGTCGAGCCCTCACGGCCGGCCGAAGACGCGTGGGTGGAGCACAACGCCGAGCTCGTCCGGCCGACGCTGTTCGAAACGGCCGACACGTGGTACATGGGCGCCAACATCCCCGGCAAGCCCCGGGTGTTCATGCCGCACCTCGGCTTCGTGGGCCCGTACCGCGCCAAGTGCGATGAGGTGCTGGC
Source organism: Acidimicrobiales bacterium (assembly GCA_038213195.1). Lineage (GTDB taxonomy): Bacteria > Actinomycetota > Acidimicrobiia > Acidimicrobiales > Ilumatobacteraceae > JAODBQ01. The sequence goes on from JBBQTN010000045.1 coordinate 7,686, forward strand.
GAACGGCTTCGAGGGCTTCGTGTTCGATGCTGAGCGCCAACCTGTGCCGCAGCATTGAGGAACCACCAGCAGCCTTGACGCGCTCGGTTCGCGGTGTCGGAACATCGGCGCGAACCGGTCGACTCGACGTGCCGCTCGCCCAGCTGTCAGTCGGCGATCCAACCGTTGATGTCGACGATCACGTCGGTGCGTTGGTTCGCGTACAAGCAGATCGTGCCCGATGCGGAGACTGGTGCGAGCACAGCGTTGGCGACCGTCGCGTCGGTGTCGAAGTTCAGGCTCGAGACCTCCTCCATCGTCCCGCAGGCGAACACGGTGATGAAACCGCCGGCTTCGGTGTTGGTCGCGGTCACGTTCAACGACACCGCTGACACGCCGGATGCCGGGACGGCACCCGGGAGGTCCGTGACCTGGACCTCGAGAACGTTGCCGCCACCGATCTTGGCTTTGGGCACGTGGCGGATCGCGTTCGTGCTCTGACCGGGGCGGGTGTCGAGCACGCGGGCTGGGTCGGCCCCGTGGAACCCGGATCCTGCCGCGATCCAACCGTTGATATCGACGACCAGATCGGTCGCCGCCAGCGAGTAGAAGCAGACCGTGCCGTTCGCGGAGACCGGTGCGATGACTGCGTTGGCGACCGTCTGACCGGCGACGTAGTTGACGCTCGACACCTGGGTGAGGGTGCCGCAGGCGTACACGGTGATGAACCCGGGGGCGTCAGGGTTGGTGACCACGACGTTCAACGAGACCGACCCGACGCCGCTGGATGGGACGTACCCGCCGAGCGCCGTCACGGGGACTTCCATCGACTTGTTCGCGCCGAGCTTGGCCTTGGCAACGTTGCGCAACGCGTCCGGGCTGTTGTCCGGGCGGGTGTCGAACACGCGCTTCGGGCCGACGGCGTGGAACGCCGACCCGGCCGCGAACCAGCCGTTGATGTCGACGATGATGTCGGTCGCCTGGTTGGCGTAGAAGCAGACGGTGCCGTTCGAAGAGACCGGCGTGACGACCGCGTTGGCGACGGTGCCCCACCGGGGAAGTTGACGCTGGACACCGTTTCACGGGTACCGCACGCATACACGGTGATGAACCCGTCGGCCGTCGACTGGGTGGAGGTGACGTTCAACGACACCGCACCGACGCCGGACACCGGGACGTACCCGGCGAGGCCGGTCATCTGCACCCGCAGCTCGTACCCGCCGGAGACCTGCTGCTTGGCGACGTCGCGCAACGCGTTCGGGGACTGTCCGGCACGCGTGTCGAACACCCGCTTCGGCCCGACCGACGTGTAGTCGCTGCCTGCCGAGCCGGTGTTCGGCAGCTGGATGAGGGGAGGCTGCGGGGTCGGAGGCTGCGGGGTCGGAGGCTGCGGGGTCGGTGCTGCCGGGGCGACGTCGATGATCTGGGTGCCGGTGCCTGTGTTGCCCGCCGGGTCGGTGATCGTCACCGTCACCGGGTTGGCGCCCGCCGGGAGCGGGTTCGGCGGGGTCACCGACCAGCTGCCGTCGGGGCCGACGGTGGTCGTCATCGTCTGACCGGCGACGGTCACCGTGACCGTCGAACCGGGTGTGGCCCCGGCCCCGGTGATCGCCGGGGTCGGGTCGGTGGTCTGCACGGTCCCGCTCCCGGAGCCGATGACCACGACCGGGGCGACGGTGTCGACCGTCAGCGTCTGGGTGGCCGAGCCGGGGTTCCCGCCGGCCGGGGTGACTGACGCTGTCACGGTGTAGGTACCGTCGTTGATGGGGCTCGCAGTGACGGCCCACGTCCCGCCCGACGCGGACACGGTCATCGTCTGACCGGCGACGGTGACGGTGATGATCCGCCCGTCGGCGGCGTCGGTCGTGCCCGAGACCAGCGGGGTGTCGTCGTTGGTCGCTCTGGTCGTCCCGCCGGCGAAGACGATCGTCGTCGGACTGGTCGAATCGACCGTCAGGACCTGAGTGCCCGTGCCCACGTTGCCGGAGGCGTCGGTGATCTCGGTGGTGATCGGGATGGCACCGTTGACCAGGTTCGCGGCGGTCCCGTTCCACGACCCGCCGGGCTGCACCGTTGCCAGCAACGTCTGGCCGGCAACGGTGACCACGACAGCCGAGCCGGTTGCGGCGTTGGTCGTCCCGCTGATCACCGGGGTGGCGTCGTTGGTCGATGCTGCCGGTCCGTTGGTGTAGGTGACGGTCGGCGCAACTGCGTTGATCGTCAGCGACTGGTTGGCGCTACCGCTGTTGCCGGCTGCGTCGGTGACGGTGACGAACGCGAAGACGGTGCCGTTCGGGATGGTCGCCGCGGTGACGGCGAACGTGCCACCGGCGGCGATCGTGGTCGTCAGGGTCTGGCCGTTGATCGTGACCGTGACGGGTGAACCGACGGCGACGTCCGCTGACGACCCGGTGATCGTCGGGGTCGCGTCGGCGGTGGTCCGCGACGAGCCACCGTCGATGACGACGCTGGGGGCGGCGACGTCGATCGTCAAGGTCTGGGTGAAGGTCCCGATGTTCCCGGCCGGGTCGGCAACGGACGCGACGAAGGTGTGGTCGCCCGGGGCGAGCGTCGCCGACGGGGTGACGTTCCAGCCGGCGAGCTGGACCAGCGCGACGAGCGCCGCACCACCGTCGATGGAGACGGAGACGATCACACCGGAACCCGGGGCCACGTCGGTGGTGCCGACGATCGTCGGGGTCTGGTCGTTCGTGGCGTCGGTGGCCCCTGGGTTGATCCCGATGGTCGGCAGGATCAGGTCGACCATCAGGCTCTGGGTGACGGGTGGGCTGGTCGTGTTGCCGACCGTGTCGGTCGCCGTCACCACCACGTTGTGGCTGCCGTGGCCGAGGGTGACGGCGGTCGTCGCGGCCCACGCGGTGCCGGTGACGACGACCCCCGGGACGGCGAGACCGTCGACGCTGACCGCCACGGTCGAACCGGTCTCGGTGGTTCCGGAGATCGTCGGCGTCGGGTCGTTCGTCAGCGCGCTCGAGGTGATCGTCACGACCGGGGCGGTCGCGTCGACGGTGAGGACCTGGGTTGCGGTGTTGGCGTTGCCGGCTGGGTCGACGACCCGAGCGACGATCGTCCATTCGCCGGCGGTGAAACCGTTCGGGCTGATGTTCCATGTCAGGTCGGCCTGGACGACGGTCGTGCGGGTCAGGGTGAGCGCCGGTGTGGTGCGGGTCATCGTGATCGTCACCGGCCGGCCGGCGGCGACGTCGGTGGTCCCCGTGATCGTCGGCGACAAGTCGTTGGTGATGGCCGTGGGGCCGCCGTCGATCGTCACCGCCGGGGGACCGTGTCGACCGTCAGGACCTGGGTGAAGGAACCGATGTTGCCGGCGCCGTCGACGACGCTGGCGACGATGGTGTGATCACCGTTGATCAGCAGGCTGGACGGGGTGAGCGACCAGGCGCCCGATCCGTCGGGGACCGGATGGACCGCGTCGGCGGAACCGTCGATGGTCACGGTGACCGTCGACGGGGAGCGGACACTGGTGACACCGGCGATCACCGGGTTGGTGACCGTTGTGGACGCGGTCGCGCCGTTGTTGATCGACACCGACGGCGGGGCCGAGTACAGGTCGTTGCCGGCCACGGCGACTGCGCCGGCCTTCGTCAGCAGGCGCCCGTTGATCGTGCTGCCTGCACCCGAACTGATTGCGGCGTTCGCGAGCATCGTCCCCGCGAACTTGATGTTGGCGCCGAACGCGCCGCCACCGGCAACCTGGCAGAACACGTTCTTGGCTTGGGCGCCGTTGATCAGCACGATCTGGGCTCCTGCGCCCATCGTCAGTGCGCCACCGATCTGGAAGATGAACACCGCGTCGGAATGGCCTTGACCGTCGATCGTGAACACTCCGGCGGCGGCCAGGCCCGCTGCGGCTCCAGTGGTGTAGACGCCGGGCCCGACTGTCACGCCGTCCATCACACTGGCCAGCGTCGTGCCGGGCGGCCGGCCCGCTGCGTTGGCCTAGGCGATGGCGAGATCGGCGAGGAACGGATCAGCCGCGGCGCCGAGGTACACGTTCCCGGTCTGGGTACCAGCCGGCGCGAACGCGGAAGTGGCGGCGCCGATGTCACCGCGCAACGTTGTCGTGCCAGTGCTGGAGAACGCAGCCGGGGTCAGTGCCCCGAACGTCGAGGTCGAACCGAGCGGAACGGTCGCTACCGACACGAATGGGTCGGCGCGAACGGCTGCGGGGCCAACTCCGATCACCGAGAAGGCGGTGACGATCGTCGCGACGGCCAACGAGCCGACACGGCGCGCCCACCGCCGTTGATGTGAGGCTTCGGCCGTGTCGGTGCACGCCTTCGTCTGCGGGCGTGCGGTGCTCTTCGTCATGGGTGTGACTCCCCTTGCGCCCGCAGAGAACGCGCCGTCGCGGAATTTTGAGATGCGTCACAGGCGAAGCCCGCATGTGCCGGTGCGACCACAGAGAACGTGGTCAGGTGGTCAAAGGCGCTCGCGCGCGGGCGTGAGCGCGCGCCCGCCACCGTGGTCGGGCACGGGCTTCGACGTCGAGCCGTGTTGGAGGCCTGATGTCGACACGCCGACTACATCGCACGCCGCAGCCAAGCTTGAGGCCTCGCTTCAGAAGGCCGGCCGTCCCCGCACAACGTCTCCGGCGCCATCGCCGACCTCCCGCCGTCGACGCTTCCCGGGCGCGACGCTTCAATCGAAGCGCGGCTCGGCCTCGGGGCCCAGTGCGTTCGCCGTCGCCGGGTCTGCGTAGCCAGGCGGTGCGGGCGATGACCTCAGCGGGAGACGATCTTCAGGAGCTGGCCGTGGTTGCCGGGGCCGAACGGTCCGTCCTGGCCGCCGGCGATGCTCCAGTTGGAAACGTACACACTGCCGTTGGACGTCACCGCCACCCCACCAGGGAAGTGCAGCTGCCCGGTGCCGAGGGTCCGCCGGCCGTCGGTTCCCCCGCCTGGTGGGATGACGACGACGTCGCCGTCCATGCCAGGCCCCTTGTCGTCGAGGGTGGTGGCGAACTCGCTGACGTACAGGTTGCCGGCCCCGTCGAACGCGATCCCGGTGATCGCCGTGAGGCCGGTGGCGTATGGCGTGGCAGTGTCGGAGCCCGGTGCCAGCCGGTACACCGAGGCCCCACCCGGACCGCCCTCGAAGTTCAACGTGCCGATGTACAACGCATGATCGGGACCGAAGGCCAGTGACGTGGGTACGGGCTGCGCGTTCGTCGAGAGCACCGTGGCAACGCTGACTTTGCCGCCGCGCACCTTCACGACGTCGTTGCCGGCTGCGTCGGCGACGTAGAACGTGCCGCGCCGGATGGCGATGCCGTACGGGTCGGTGTCGGCCTGCTGACCGTCCGGGTTCTTCGTGCATTCGAAGGTGCCGACGTTGGCGAGTGACTTGACGGTCTTGCCGCCGTCGAGCCGCAGGATGTGTCCGAGTTGCCGGGTGACCTGCGATGGCAGGCCCGGCGGGAGCCCGCAGCTGCTGGTGGCGATGCCGTAGAGCGTGTTGCCATCGAAGGCGAGGCCGTCCACGCCGACCACTTCCGGCGGACCACCGTTCTCGCCTGGGATCGACAACGAGATGAGACCGTTCTGCACGCGGTGCGACTTGTCGTGGTAGACGGCGGTGACCGAACCGGTGAAACCGACGCACGGCTGATCAGCGGCACAGCCGCTGGGATCCCCCCCGGTGCCAGCCTCGGCGACGAACACCTTGTTACCAAACGCGACCACCTGGCGTGGGTTGTTCAAGTTGTCGGCCACCACAGTGACCGTGTCGTCGGCATGTGCCGGCGACGGCATGACGCCAGCGCCCACCGCAACGAGGGCAGCGACCGCCGCAGCGCCCAATACCCGCTTCATACTGACCCTCCCGTGGTTTGCCTGTTCCAGCACGTTAGATCAACGTCAACGTTCCGTAAACAGATGTCCGGCAGCGTGGCGCCGAAAGGCACCACACCCGGTCGAGGTCGTCGCCGTGAGTCCTCGTCCGTCGCTCCCTCGCCAACGAACCGGCGTTCGAACGCGGTCCGTTTCCTTGACACCGCCGGGGGTGCGGGGTCCATCAGAGGCGTGGGCCGTTGCCGACTACCTTCGACGTCGATGAAGTTCGAGCCGATCTGCACCGAGCGGCTGATACTGCGGCCACCCCGGCTCAGCGACGCCGAGGCCGCCTACGAGCGTCGCAGCCTTCCTGAGGTGGCCCGTTATCAGGATTGGGAGATGCCCTACACCCGGGAGCGGGCGGAGCGATCGATGGCCAGGACGGCGGCGATGGACGCACCGGTCGACGGCGCGGGATGGACCATCACGGTGGTCGATGCCGAAGCGCCGGACCGCATCGTCGGCGATCTGGCCGTCGAGCTCAGGTGGGGCGGTCGCAGCGGCTACTTCGGATACACCTTCCACCCCGACCACTGGGGGCGGGGCTATGCCACCGAGGCGTCCCAGGCACTCGTCCGTTACCTGTTCACGGAGGTCGGGGTGAGCCGGATCGAGTCGTCGCTGCATCCCGACAATTCGCCGTCGGCCCGGGTTCTCGAGGCGTGCGGGCTGCGCTTCGAGGGGATGACCCGCCGGTCGTTCTGGGTTGGCGACGAATGCTCCGACGACATGTTGTACGGCATGACCCGCGCCGACTGGGAGGCGTGGTGCAACCGTCCCCGACACCGACCGGCCCGAGTGGAATTGGTTCCTGTCACCGCCGACAACCGGCGCGCGGTCGGCGACCTGGCCACCCACAAGTCCCAGGAACGCTTCGTCTCGCCCATGCTCGGCAACTTCCGGGACGCTCTGGTACCTCCGTCGCTCGACGGTGCCCCACTCGTGCCGTGGTATCGCGCCATCGAGGCCGACGGTGATGTCGTCGGCTTCATCATGGCGGCGCGGATGACCGGTACCAAGACCAACCCGTACTTGTGGCGGTTCTTGGTCGACCGGATGCATCAACGCAGGGGCATCGGCTCGACTGCGCTCGACCAGTTCGAGTACTGGTGCCGGGATCAGGGGGCGGTGGCCGTCGAGGTGTCATGGACCGAGGGACCCGGTTCGCCCGCACCCATGTACCGCGCTCGGGGATATGAACCGTCAGGTTCATCGGCGATGTGCGGACGATTCGTCTCCTCGAACAAGCCCGACAAGATCGCAAAGTCGACGACGGTGAGATCCACGCCGTCAAACAACTGACGTGAGTCGGCCGATGCGGCGGCCCGGATCGGAGCGCACAATCGCTAATTCTCGCTCTTTGATGCTTCGAACTCGTGGACTCGTGCCCTCATCAACGCCCTCAGGAGTTTGATCGGCAGTGCGTGTGTGTACGGGAGCTTGATGAAGCCTTCGCCGGCTTCGAAGCCGGCCGCCTCCACTGCCTGCCGTTGGGTAGCGCGGAATTCCGGAGTGAACCGAAGAGAGCAGTGGCTCTTGAAGGCTTGGAGCATCCAGAGGTTCGTTTTCTCGCCGCGGACATATACCGGGAGGTTCCACTTGAGCTCCTCGCTCGCCTGACCGTCGGCTTTGAAACTCAGCTGCCGGAGCTCTTGCAGGTGCGGCTGTTGGATGTCGGACAGGGCTGCGCGAAGTAGTCATCGACGCTGGCCCGCTTCGGCGTAGGCATGGTGAGATCCTGACCGGTCAGTTGTCGGGAAGCGCAGCAAAAGTGCTCTTCACGCCCTTGTACCAGCCCATCGAGACCTTGGGGTGGCGCCACCGGCCCTTCATTGCCTTGAGCGCCTCATCGTGCGCCAAGTCACCAGTCGAGACAGCGTTCTTCAGGTGGCGGTCCTGAGCCTTGATGACCTCGTCGGCAGTCACAGCAACGTGGGCGAAGTCGCACGGCCCACCCAGTTGCTGACACGTCATCGTCTTCATGTGTCTCCCTTACGAGAGCCACCTGTCGGGAACCGGACGCCCAATCGGTGGTGGAGCTCTCGATTTGGGAGTGATACTATCGATTCATGTCGGATCGAGTCAAGAGCAGCCCGCCAGGAAGAGAACAGGCCCGAACCCGGCTCGCCCGGCGAGCGGTGATCGCCGCCGCACGCAGCCTCTTCAGCGAGGGCGGCTACGCCTCGACCACCATGGCGGCCATCAGCAGGCGCGCCGACGTGCCAGAACCGACGGTGTATCGGCTGTTCTCATCGAAGCTCGGGATTCTGAGAGTGCTCCTCGACGTGTCCATTGCAGGCGACGACGAGCCCGTCGCACTGCCAGAGCGCCCCGGCATCGCTTCGCTCTTCGATGAACCCGATGCACACAGGGTTCTCGCTGGGTTCGCTGAGGTCACGACCCAGATCAACGAGCGCACCAACGACCTCTACAGAGTGCTCGGCCGCGCAGCAGACTCCGACGCCGAAGCGGCCGTGCTCTTCGGAGCTCTCCGCCAGCAGCGCGATCGCGGCCAAGAGAAGATCGTGCGAGCAATGCACCGCAATCACAAACTCCGCGCCGGACTCAGAGCCCGCGACGCCGCCGACATCGTGCACGCACTCATGTCCCCCGAGGTCTACAGCCTCCTCATCACCGACCGAGGCTGGACCGCTGATCGCTACCAGCGATGGGCCACCGACGCACTCATCCAGCAACTCACCTGAACAACGCGCAGGCCGCACAGCGACTACCCGGTCAGGGTCTCGGCGGACAGAGCAAGACGCGCCGTTCGGGTCCACCGTCGACGACTGCTTCGTGTCTGCGGCTCTGCGTCGATGTTGTGGAGACCTGCGTCCGCCGTGTCGACGTCGACACGGCGGCCCGTCGGTCGGGACGACGCCGTCGTGCTCGGTCGAGGACCTCGACGACGTGCAGTGTTCAGGTCCAGCAAGGAGGACGGGGATCCGCATCGCCATCGGCCATCGCATCGCGAAGCCCGTCTGCATGACCGGTTGTTTCATCGATGGGCGTGGCCACGGTGGCGCGACGGCGCAACCACGCCAAGCGGTGATCCCGAGCTCCACGACGACCTCGAGCAGGCCGTCGAGCGCAGCGGGCGGCCAGGCGGTGAGACGGGGCAGCTCGGCGTCTTTCGAGAGCCACACCGGCTCGACACATACCCCGAGCCATCGGCGCAGGAGTCCCGCCGGTCCGGCGACCCTGAGCGCGCACAGCTCCGGCCATCAGGGCAGGCAAGCACGGCCCGCGAGTGGATCGCTCACCGGGACACCACGCCGCCGCCTCCGCTTCAGCCCGAGCCGGGAGAACGGCACGGCCCAGGCCACATCGGAGGAGATGCGTCAGCGATCGACGAGCCGGTGTCGGCGAGCGATGGCGGCGGCCTCGATCCGATTCGACGCCCCAAGTCTTTGCAGGATGTTCGACACGTGGACGCTGGCCGTCTTGGTGTTGATGAAGAGCTTGGTGCCGATTTCGCCGTTCGACCGGCCGTCGTTGACCAGACGGAGCACCTCGAGCTCGCGTGCTGTGAGCCCGAACGGAGACGGTTCCGTCGGAGCGGGCACGCTGTTGGCGTTGTCCTCTTCGATCCGTAGCCGCGCCCGACGGGCGAGATCTTGAACGTCGCGGCAGAGCGGATCCGCTCCCAAGGCGCTGGCCGTGCGCCACGCCATTCTGAGCAGTCCGGTGGCTGTGGCGCGGTCACCCGCTGATCGGCCCCCGCCGGTTCGAAGGAGCGCGTCGGCCTGTCGGAACCTGGCGTAGCCGGCGAGATATTCGCATTCGAGGTGGGCCCATGCCGTGACCTGGCCGGCCCAACGGTCGGCGCCCATGTCGCCGTCGGCCTCGGCGACTTCGGCGTCGGCTTGGCTCAGCCACGCGTCGAGCACTGGGGGAACCTGTACGAACTCGGCTCTCATCCGCCGGAGCCGCGCGATCCAACCGATGATCATGTCGAGGGTTCGACTGTGCTCGGCCGAGGTGACCGGGGGGACGAGGTGTCGGGCTGCGGTGGCGACCAGCCGAGCGTCGAGCGACGCCTGGTCGGGTTGCAGCTCGTCGAGCCACATCTCAACAGCTGCCGGATCGATCGGCTCGATCACTCCAGCGGCGGCGAGCTCGATCAGACCGCTGCCCGCGGGGAGCTGGTCGCCGCTGTAGTACCCGGTCTGCCACATCTCAAGGCCTCTCCGGTACGTTGACGCCGCCTCGGCGTAGTGCCCGCGATGAATCTGAATCTGCGTCCAACCGAGGAACGCCGACGCCCACCGATGCATCGTCTCGGGGCTGAGGCGTCTCCCGATGTCGTCCATCACCCCTGCGGCCGCCTCCCACCAGCCCAGCGCCTCGAGAGCATCGAGGACGTTGCCTTGGAACAGGATGCCCCGGGTATCGGCGTATCCGTGGCGCTCGTTGAAGGCCACCCCGTCGTCGTACAACTCGGCAGCATCGCGGAACCGACCGAGGGAGACCAGCGCGTGGGTCAGGTTGATGGCGATCAGGGTGCCGGCCGTACCGTCGTCGATCGACTGCGCCACGTGGAGCCCGTCGGTGAGGTTACGCAGCGCTTGTTCGTCACCGAGCAAGACTCGCCCGTAGCCGACGTGGGCGCGGGCCGTGGCCTCGACCCCGCGCTCGTCCAGCTCGGCGGCCCTCTGGGCGGCGGCCGCCAGCGCGAGATCGGCGGCGGCCCCGTCGCCGGCGAACGCCCGGTTCATGGCCGACCGGACCTCCAGCCTGATGCGTTCCACCGTCAGCGGTTCGCTGGGTAGCACCGCCATGGCTCGCTCGATCGCCTCGTGCATGCCAGGCGCGCTGGCATCCCACAGGTAGCCCGAGAGCTCCAACAAGGCGCCGCCCTCCTCGAATGGATCGCCGGCTGCGCGCGCTTCGTCGACCGCCCGGGTGGCCAGCTCGACGGCGACGTCGAAGTCGCGGGCTAGGTCGGCCGCCTGCGCTGCGCTGCGCAACAGCCGGAGATGCGAGACGCCGGTTCGGCCGGCCGGGCCGTCGACCCGGTCCCACAGGTCGATGGCTCGTCCGTAGTGCTCGACGGCCTCCGCCGAGGCGCCGATGGAGCCGGCCGCCGCGGCGGCTTGGACTGCGGCGGCCAGCGCCTGTGGGAGCTGAGCGGCGTTGGCGTAGAGGCGGGCGATCTCACCACGTCGCTCCGGGCGGTGTTCCTCCAGGGCTTGGGCAGCCCGGGCGAACAACTCAGCCCGCTCGCCCGGCAGCAGCCCGTCGAGGAAGACCTCTCTGACGAGCTCGTGTCGGAAACGGAAGCCGACCTCATCGTCGATCAGGAACCGCTCGCGGCACAGGACGTCGACGGCACGTCGGTACCGAAGGGTCGCCAGCCCGGAGGTGATCTGAAGCGCAGCCGGGTAAATCGGTGGGGCCAGGACCGAGGCCGCCTGGAGGCAGGCCAGCGCATCGGGCTCGAGGCTTCGGCTGCGGGCCAGGATGACATGGCTGACCCCGGCCGGGATCCGCGTCGACACGTCGACCGCCAGCAGCTCCTCGGCGTAAAATGGGTTACCCCCGCTCCGCCGGGCCAGCTCTCGCCCGCGCCCGGCGCCGATCGGGCGGTCGAGGATGGCAGAGCCGAGCTCGACCACCTCGGCTTCGTCCAACGGAACCAGGTCGATGCGTTCGGGGCGCACGGCGTGCTCGAGATCGGCGAGGAACGGGAGGAGGGGGTGGCGACGATGCAGCTCGTCGCTGCGGTACGTGCCGATCAGCAGCATCCGGCCGAGCCCACGCGTACGGACCAACTCGGCCAGCAGGGTTCGCGTCGTACGGTCCGACCAGTGGAGATCCTCGACCGCGACGACCACGGCACCACGAGCCGATGCCGTCCGCAACGATGTCCGCGCCCGATCGAAGAGGCGGGCCAGCGCCTCGGCCGGCGCGAGGGTGGATGTGTCGACCTCCTCGCCCAGATCGGCCAGGATCTCGGACATGGCGGCCAGCGGGCGGATCTCCCCGCCGTGCTCCAGACATCGGCCACACGCGGTCACGGCGTCGGCCTGCCGAGCGCGATCGAGCAGCACTTCGAGTAGTCGGGACTTGCCGATGCCGGCCTCGCCGGCGACGAACAGCACAGGCGTCGCTTGCTCGGGATCCCCGTCGAGCGCGCGTCGGAGGGCAGCCTCGCCAACTGTCAACTCGGCCGCCCGGCCGACGAGCTGGCTGCTGGACACGCGTCTCGCCACGCCTCCATCGTCGCGCCAGTCGGGCCTGAGGTAGCGCGGATTCGTCCGTGAGGTGGTCGGTGACCCAGAACGAGGCGCCGTCCCGATGCCCAGATCGGGCCGCAGGCTCAAGATCCAGTCATGGACGAAACCGAGGACGACGACGAGCGCATCGCGCGGGCTCTCGAACGGCTCGAGGACGCAGTCGCCCGCAAGCCGGGCTTCGGCCGCTCAACCGCAACGTCGACCACGACGCTGGCAGGCGGGCTGCGCTGCGTCACCCGCGAGGCCGGCCACGTGATCGAGACTGACCTGGTCGAAGCACTCGGGGGCACCGGGACGGGGCCTTCTCCGAGTGCAGTCGTGCGAGCCGCGCTCGGAAGCTGCCTGGCCATGGGCTACCGGCTGCGGGCGGCGCGACATCGCGTCCCCGTCGATTCGATCCGTGTCGAGGTGGTGACCGAGTCGGCGGTCAGCGGCATGCTCGATCCGGACTCGACCTTGCCGCCCGGCTTTCTCGACATCCGCTGCCACGTCGAGATCGACAGTCCCGCAGCCGCCGATCGGCTCGAGCGCGTGATGGCCGAGGCCGACCGGCTGAGCCCGGTCCTCGACATCGTGTCCCGCCCCAACCTCGTTGACCGCTGCCGGGCGGACGGGTCGCGCGATATCACCGGAGGCGAGCGCTAGTGGACGCCAAGCGCCACCGAATCGTCCAACGCCGGGGTTGGAACACTGCGGCTGCAGACTACGACCGCTACTGGGCCCAACAACTGGCGCCGGCGCAGGACCTGCTGTTGCGGCGGGCCGGACTCACTGCCGGGGAGAATGTCCTCGACATCGCCTGCGGCACCGGGTTGGTCACCCTGGTCGCGGCGGCGGCCGTCGCCGACGGACTGCGTGGTCGAGTCACCGCCACCGACCTGTCGCCGGCGATGGTGTCCGCGGTGGGACAACGCGCTCGACGTGCCGGGTTGACCAACGTCGATGGTCTGGTTTGCGGCGCTGAGGAGCTCACCGTCGACGGTCGCTACGACGCCGCGCTGTGCTCGCTCGGGCTGATGTACGTGCCCAAACCACGCGCGGCCATCGCCGAGATACGCCGCGTGCTGCGACCCGGCGGCCGGCTCGTGGTGTCGGTGTGGGGCGAGCGGCGCCGCTGCGGCTGGGCCGACCTCTTCGGGATCGTCGACGCCCGCGTCTCCAGCGACGTCTGCCCGCTGTTCTTCGCGCTCGGCGCACCGGGCGCCCTAGCCGAGCTGCTGGAGCGGACCGGCCTGGTCGACGTCGGCCACGAGCGGCTGACAGTCGACCTCCGCTACGCCAACGAAAGCGAGGCCCTCGGCGCAGCGTTCCACGGCGGGCCCGTGGCCCTCGCCTACGCCCACTTCGACGACCAGACACGAGCCGGCGCAGAGCGCGAATACCTCGACTCCCTTGCCGGGTTCCGCACCACCGACGGCGGCTATCGGGTGCCAGGCGAGTTCGTCGTCGCCTGGGCTCGCCGACCGTGATCACCAACAAACACACAGTCATCAGCAAGGAGCAATCACATGACCACAACCAGCACTCCCGTCGACAACGGCGTCAACACCCAGGCCCTGCTCGGTGCTCGGGAAGCACTCAGCGCCGCACCCGAGGCAGCCGCATTCACCTGGCGGGCGTCCTGCTCATGGGTCCACGGCACCCACAGCACGTCGACCGTCACTGACTTCTCCGGCCTCGGCACCGAGCACCAGCACCAGAAGACCTTCACGTTCGAGGCCGACCACCCCGAGTGCTTCGCCTCCCAGGACCTCGGGGCCACCCCGGTAGAGATCGTCCTGGCGGGGCTGGCGAGTTGCCTGACCGCCGGCGTCGCCTCCGTCGCGCAGCACCGCGAGATCCAGCTCCGATCGGTCACCGCCACAATCGAGGGCGACATGAACGTGCTCGGCATCCTCGGCGCCGACCCCGACGTACGCAACGGCTTCAGCGACATCCGGGTCCGCTTCGACATCGACGCTGACGCCTCCACCGACGAGATCCGGGCACTCGTCGCCCAGTCACAGAAGCGATCAGCGGTGTTCGACATCGTGACCAACCCGACCGCCGTCAGCGTCGTCGTCAACTGAGCGCCGCACTGGCGACCGCGGCGGTCCAGCGGTGAAGACGACAGTCGTCATCATCGGCGCCGGTCACGCCGGACTCGCGATGAGTCGCCGGCTCACGCAGCGCTCGATCGAACACGTGGTCCTCGAGCGCGACGAAGTGGCGAGCTCATGGCGGACCGCGCGCTGGGACTCGTTGCGGTTGCTGACACCAAACTGGCTCACCCGCCTGCCGGGGCTGACGTCCGACGGCCTCGATCCCGACGGCTACGCCTCGGCCCCGCAGGTCGCCGAGCTCATCCAGAGGTATGCCACCGACATCTCGGCCCCCGTCATGACGGCAACCACCGTCACCGCCGTCACCGCCGTCACCGACGGCTACTCGGTGACCACGAACCAGGGCAGCTGGCGCTGTGATGCCCTGGTGGTAGCGAGCGGGGCCTGCAACCTTGCCGTCGTCCCACCCGTCGCCGCCGACGTGCCCGCCGGCATCGCCGTGACCACGCCGCTCACGTACCGCAACCCGGATGACCTCGATCCCGGCGGCGTGCTGGTGATCGGGGCGTCGGCGACGGGCGTGCAGCTCTCCGAGGAGATCCGACGCTCGGGCCGGCCGGTGACGCTGTCGGTCGGCGAGCACGTGCGTATGCCGCGCATGTACCGCGGCCGGGACGTCTTCTGGTGGACCGATCGGGCCGGCATCCTCGACGAGCGTCATGATGAAGTCGACGACATCGTCCGCGTTCGCAGCCTCCCGTCACCGCAGCTCATCGGTACGCCCGAGCGACGCAACATCGACCTCGACAGCCTTGCCAGCCAGGACATCACCATCGTCGGCCGGCTGGGGCGAATTGCCGAGGGCATCGCACAGTTCTCGGGTTCGCTGACCAACACGTGCACGCTGGCCGACCTCAAAGTCAACCGGCTGCTCGCCGGCCTCGACGAGTGGGCCACCTCGGCCGGGCTCGACGACGAGCTCGGACCGCCAGAGCGGATGCCACCGACACGCGCCGCAGGCGCAGCGCAGCTCCTCGAGATCGACCTGCGGCACGCGGGCATCAAGTCGATCCTGTTCGCCACCGGCTACCGGCCCGACCACTCCTGGCTCGACATCCCCGTTCTCGATCGGCGGGGACGAGTCACCCACGACGGCGGCGTCGTCCGCAACGCGCCGGGGACGTACGTCATCGGGTACCCAGCCCTGCGCCGCCGCGGCTCGAGCTTCATTTGCGGCGCAGACCCCGACAGCGCCGAACTGGCATGCCTGTTGCACCGACACCTGGATGCTCGAGTGTCGACGCTCTCCTAGTACTTCGCCTGGTGTGATGGTGTTGCCTGCTGGTGCTGTCTGGTGAGCTCGCTGAGATCGACCTGTTGTTGGACGACGAGCGCTACCTCAGGCCGTTCCGAGGCGTTGAACGTCGAGTTGCTGCACGCCGCCCACCAGCACAGTCTGTCAGCCTGGACCAGGTGCGCGTCGACACGACCGTCGTCGAGGCCGACGTCAAGTACCCGACCGACTCGGGGTTGTTGACCGCGGCGACGTGTCGGATCGGGTCACGACTGCACCGCCGCATGCTCGTCGGGGTGAAGATCAACTACGTCGACCGCGGTCCGGCGGCCAGGGCCCATCAGCATTCGATCGGTGCCTGGCTACGACGGCGCACCGACGCGGCCAAGGAAGAGGTGTTGGCGAATCCCGGGCTCATCGCTGACCTGGCCGACGCGTCGGTGGTCGAAGCCACGGTTGCCTTGTCCTATCAGGCTCGCAGGCAGAGGCCGCAGGCGCAGGCGGCCCCGAGTCGAGCGGCCCGTTCTCGTGAAGGACGGGATCGTTGGCACGACTGGCGGTCCGGCGCAATTGTTGCCTGGGTGCGAGTCCCGGATGGTTTAGAAGACCTCGGGTGGGGCTTCGAGAAAGATCTGCTCGTTCGCGGCGCGTACATCGGGATCGATCTGGTCCGGCGGGCACGGCTCGATCGTGTCGCCAATGGAGATGGTGCCGCCGATAATCACCCGGGCGTTCATCCCTGAGCGGTTGATGAGCGGTCGGAACACGGGCCGTTGGAGGAGTTGTTCGAGGTATTTGCATGGCACGTTCAGCCGGCCGCCGAAGAACACGCAGTCTCCGACCTTAAAGTAGAGGCCGACCAGGTGCGACAAGGGCACGCCCCGGGTCGTGAGGTTGCGCCGGTGGTCACCCGGCCCGAGGTCGATACCGCGGTCACGCTTCAATGCCTGCAGGGTCTCGAGCTCGATGAGGGTAACCTGGCGGTCGATGTGATGCCGATCGGAGTACGTGCCCGTGCGGGTGGCGTAGCGGTCATCGGGAATGCCCACGCCGGCAATTACCTCGCACTCCGACAGCGACTCCATCGGAAGCGACGCAGCGCTAGCGATGTGAATGTGATCGAGGACCCCACGCCACGACGGCAGCACCTGTGCCTTGTCCATATGTGGCCAGCCTCCCTTGGTCACTCGCATCGTAGGTCGCGGCGCCTATGTTGATCGCTCACGGACCTTTGGGGACGCTACGGCCCCGGGCCACGGTGAAACGGGCCGGGCCACACCACGAGGCGCCTTCGGTAGCTGGTCCGCCTCCGCGCCATCTGCGTGGTGTCGGGATCGGCGGCCTCAGCCCGTCACCCCCGAGTCGTGACGAAGGCGCACCTGATCGGGCAACATGCGTGCATGTCAAATCTGTCGGCTGGTTCCGACAACGGCCGCCTCGCAGCGTTGCAGACGCTGACTGACACCACATTGGCGACGCTCGATCTCGACAGTTTGCTCGAGGAGTTGTTGGCTCGCGTCCGCGACATCCTCTCTGTCGATACCGCCGCGGTGCTCCTCCTTGAGAGGGGGGCGGATGGGCTCGTCGCAAGAGCGGCGTGTGGCATCGAGGCGGAGGTTCGCCAAGGAGTACGCGTTCCTCTCGGAATCGGGTTCGCGGGTCGGATCGCATTGACGAGGGAGACCGTGCGGTTGGACCGGGTCGACTCGACGACGGTCGCCAATCCGATCCTGTGGGAAAAGGGGATCAAGTCGATGCTCGGCGTTCCGCTTCTGCGCGGCGACGAGCTCTTGGGCGTTCTGCACGTCGGACGGCTCGACGGCCGACCGTTCAGCGACGCCGACGAGGAGCTACTCCATGTGGTGGGTGAGCGTATTGGGGGGGCGATCCAAACCCGGCAGCTTGCGGACGAACGGGCGGCGACTGGGCTCCTCGAGCGCAGTCTGTTACCGACGAAGCTGCCGAGCTGTCCGGGAGTCGATTTCGCTACTCGCTACGTGGCCGCCGAACACCTGACGATCGGCGGGGACTGGTACGACATCTTCACTGTGCCGTCGGGTCAACTGTGGATCGTGGTTGGCGACGTGGCCGGTCATGGTCTGCACGCGGCGGTGGTGATGGGACGGATCCGAAGTGCGCTCCGCGCGTACTCGCTGCTCGATGAGTCGCCGGAGCGTGTCCTTGATCTTGTCGACCGCAAGGTGAATCACTTCGAGATCGGAGCGATGGTGACGGTGGCGTGCGCCGTCCTTGACCCGCCCTACGAAACGATGACCGTCGCCTTAGCTGGGCATCCACCACCTGTGATCGCAGCGCCTGGGCAACGCGCTTTGCTGGCGGAGGTCGAACCGAGCCCCCCACTCGGAACACAGCTCTCGCTCGGTGGACGTCGGGCAACGACGATTCCGCTGGTCCCCGATTCCGTGGTCGCGTTCTATACGGACGGCCTCATCGAACGCCGCGGTGAATCACTTGACGTCGGTTTCTCGCGTCTGCGACGGGCAATGTCACTCGGACCCCCCGAGTACGTCGCTCGCAAAATCATGCGACACGTCATCGGCGACTACATTCCGAAAGATGACATCGCGCTGGTAGTCATGCGTCGGAGTGGTTCGCCGGTCGAAACAACGCCATAGCTGCCTCATTGGCACCACCCCCGCTTCGACGCCTTCGCGAATCGGACCGCGCAACAGCCTCGACTGCCTCATCATCGGGTCTCCCCAGACGCCGGCCGGCGAACGCGCGGGTCGGAGGCGCCGACCGGCGCGTCCTCGAGTTGTCGTTCGTCCCGCTCGGATCTGCCAGCGGGCCGCCGGATTCGCGCTTCGCACAGCGGTCGGGCGGCTTGCTCCGGGGCTGAGCCCGCGCTGCTGCCCACACCCTCAACGGCGGTGTCAGCTGGAGCTGACGGCGAGGGTGAGGGCGATGTTCATGCCGGCGGTGACGTCGCCCGTCACCGTGGGCGTCTCCAGCGTGGCCCCGTCGCTGAACACGTTGTCGGTGGCCAGTGAGACCTGCTTGTAGTTGGCGATGCTCTGCTGATAGCCGCTCGTGGCGAACACGAGTTGGTTGCTGGCGTCCGGCAGGGCGAGCTGGGAGGTGGCCAGCGCGCCGGACGCCGATGTCGCGGCGGCGACGCTCGGGTAGACCTCGTAGTGGATGTGCGGCCAGCGACCCGAGTAGCACGCCGGGTAGATGCTGGTGAACGTCACCGTTCCGTTGACGTCGGTCTCCTGCACCCCACGCAGGTAGTTCTCGTTCTTGACGTTGTTCGAGTACAACGAGTACCCGCCGTCCATGTCGCAGTGCCACACATAGACGGCGGCGCCGCTGAGGGGGACGCCGCTGCTGACGTCGAGCACCGTCAACGTGACGGTGGCCGGGACGCCCTTCGCAGCGGTCGTCGACGAGCCGAAGCTGGAGCGGATGTCGCTGCGCACGATGCCGCTCTCGGCGAGCACGTCGACCCCGTTCGAGCCGTCACCGGGGTAGGGCCCGGCCGTCTCCTCGGGAACCTGGGACAGCGAGCCGCGAGAGGCGCCCGCCGTGGTGACGCTGCTGGCGGCGGTCGTCGCCACGCTCGCGGAGGTGGCGGTCGTAGCGGTCGTGGCGGACGTGGCGCTCGATCCGGAGGTCGGCGCGCTCCCGCTGGTCGACGCGGTGCTCGACGACGTCGTGATCGCCGCCGATCCGCATCCGACGAGCGCGAGCAGTCCGGCGCCGGCTGCGAGCTGGAAGATCCGCCGCCGGTTGATCAGGGTCGGAAGATCGAAGCCCAGCCCGCGGTCGTGATCTTCGTCGTCATCGTGCAGGTCTTGGATGGTGTTCATGCACATATCGTGAGCCCGATGCCACAGCCTGTGCTTGGCCCACACTGGGAGTTGACTGGGAGAGCAGCGGTCTCGGCCAGGTAACAAACGGCCCTGGGTGACCTACTGAAGCAAGTTGCACGACGCAGGGACCTCGGGGCTCACCGACGCGGCTGCCAGACGCCACTCAGCGTTTCGATGGGGGTGGGTTGGTCGGGGTCGACGTGGATGCGTACCCATTCGACTGGTGTGCCTCCGCGGTCGTGCAGGATGAAGGTGTGGACCAAGGTTGGGCTTTGCGTCGGTACGGAGAGGAGTCGTGCGACGGCCGCCGGTGCGCCGTCGTCGAGCGCGGTGCTCATCCGTTGCTCGATGTCAGTCAACGGCGCATCGACCGTGCACAGATCGCCGACGAGGTCTTGGGCGAGTTCCTTGCGGACCGACGTTGGTGCTCACCCATCCCCACCGCTGCGCCTGCGCGAGCGAGGCGCGCAGCACGTCGTGGAGGTTCTTGATCCCGGCGTCGCGGCGCCCCGCCTTGCGCGTCGGCGTGTGCCAGCGCTCGACGTCGCCACCGACAGCCCGGGCGAACGGCAACCGCGCGATCGGATCCTGCTTCACGGCGCATCGACGTCGGTCAATAGCGTGATGTGGTCGGGATGAGGTTCGTGATTCGGGCGGCGATCTCATCGATGGTGGGCGGGCTCGATGCGACAGCGATGACGAGGTCGTAGACGTCGTCGTTGTCGGCAAGCGCAACGTTGACCTCGTTCAGTTCCAGGAAGACCGCCGTGGCGAGCCATCCGAGTCGCTTGTTGCCGTCGACCAGGGCGTGGTTGTTGACGACCGATTGCAGCAACGCGGCAGCCTTCGACCACACGTCGGGGTAGGCGTCGTGCCCGCCGACGGTCGTCTGCGGCCGGGCAACAGCCGATCCGAGCAGACCCAGGTCGCGGACGGGGACAAGTGCCCCGAGGAGTCGTGTGGCAAGAGCGAGGACGTCGTCGATGTCGAGGTACTCGACCGACGCGGTCACCTGCCCA
>JBBQTN010000046.1:0-27608 GCA_038213195.1 Acidimicrobiales bacterium
CGTGATCCGCGACGCGACCCGCGCCCTCGACCTGCTCGGCTCTGCCCAGGACAGCCCGCCCGACGGCATCACGGATGCTGACGAGGCCCGCTCGCAGCTGCGGCTGCTGCGGGCCAACGCGCTGGTCGAGCAGCGCAGCTACGACCAGGCGCACGCCGACCTCGACATCGTCATGGCCGAGGCCACCAGCTCCGACGACCGCGCCGCAGAGGGCGAGGCGCGCCGCCTGCTCGGGAGCCTGCACCACTCCGAGGGCAGGCTCGACCTCGCGCGCGTCGAGCTCGGACAGTCGGTGGAGATCCTGCGCGAGGTCGGCCGCCCGGAGCTGCTCGCCAGGGCCCTGCGGTCGCGGGGGTTCATCGAGCTGTTCGGTGGCTCGCTGGTCGACGCCGAGTGGTACTTCGGAGAGGCAGACGCGATCTTCCACGAGCTCGACGACGCCCGCGGGATGGCCTGGATCGAACAGCACAGGGCATGGATCGGGTTCATGTCCGGCGACTTCGAAGAAGCGCGGGAGCGGCTGCTGCACTCCTCTCAGACGTTGGAGGAGCTCGGCGACCGCAACGGCGTGGGCTGGGTGCTCGGGCTGCTCGCGTTCGTCGAGTTCTTCCTGTGCCACTTCGATGTCGCCGAGGAGCTCGCCATCAGGGTCAGCGCAGAAGCCGAGGAGCGCGGCGACACATGGGCGGCGGCGATGATGCAGACGCTGCAGGCCAACCTGCGGCTGTGGCAGGGTCGCCTCGAGGACGCGGCCAGCCTGGCCGAGCTGGCCCGCAAACGGTTCCGCAAGATCGAGGATCGCTATGGGATCAGCCAGGCGATGGCTCCGCTGCTGCGCGCCCAGACCGCGCTCGGGCGCGGGCCTGCGGCGCAGCGCACCGAGGAGGAGCTGCTCGCGCTCGTCGACCTCGCCCCTGTCGGCCCCAACCCACTGATGGCGGTGGCCGGCGCGGCGATGCACCGCGGCGACGGCGTCAACGCCGCTGCCAACGCCACCAGGGCGATCGCCGAGATGCGCGGCGCCGGCACGGAGACCTATGAGCCGTTGGTCCTGCTGGCGATGGCACTGGCCCAGACCGGCCGCCTCGACGAGTCGATCGTCGCGCTGGAATCGCTCCCGGACCCGGACTGGGACCATCCGTTCGCGCATGCGGTCGCATCGATCGTCCGGGCGCTCGAGCGCGATCCGGTCCACGCGCTCGAGCATGCCGACGCGGTGATCAGCGACCCGGCGACCAGCTCGTACCTCGATCAGGTGATGGCCCAGATCGGCGCCGCTGCGGCGCACTCGCAGCTGGGTCGGTGGGAGACGGCGACGACATGCGCAGAAGCTGCCGTCGCACTGGCGACCAAGGTCGGCGACGTCATCGCGCTCGCCCTGGCCACCCGCTGCGCCGAGCTCGTCAGCGGCGTGCGCCACCCTGCCGCCGACGACCGCAACCAGCTCGGCGAAGGCTGGCAGACCGTGCTCGACGGGATGATCGATCCAATCTCCGTCCCGACACCCTGACGGCGGCCCGGGGGCGCTCGGTCAGCGGCGGGCGCCCATGAACATGTACTTCAACGCGTCGTAGTGCTCGATGCAGTGACCGGCGCCCATCACCACGGCCTCCAGCGGCTGGGTCGACATCTTCACCGGCACTTGCGTCTCACGTTCGATCCGCTGGGCGAGGCCGCGCAGCAGGCCGCCACCGCCGACGAGGAACATCCCGCGACCGAGGAAGTCCTGGGCCAGCTCGGCGGGCGCCTTCGACAGGCAGCGCACCACCGATGAGGTGATGCTGCTGACCACGTCGTCGATCGCGAAGCGGATCTCCTCGGGGGTGAGCAGCACCGTCTTCGGCAGACCGGTCATCAGGTCGCGGCCGCGCACCTCGGCTTGGCTCTCGTCCTCTGTCACGTCGGCCGAACCGATCGCGACCTTGACCTCCTCCGCGGTCCGTTCGCCGATCGCGATGCCGTGCTCGCGCCGGACGTAGGCCTGGATCGCCGCATCGATGTCGAACGAGCCGACGCGCACGGCCTCCAGCGCGACGATCCCGCCCAGGCTGATCACCGCGGTCTCGCTGGTGCCCCCGCCGATGTCGATCACCATGTTCCCGACCGGCTCGTCGATGGGCAGGTCGGCACCGATCGCCGCCGCCATCGGTTGCTCGATCAGCTGCGCATCTGCCGCGCCGGCGCGCCGGGCGGCGTCGGTCACGGCGCGCCGCTCGACCTCGGTGATCGCCGACGGCACGCAGATCACCACCTTCGGTCGCGTGAACCGGCTGACGCCGACGCGTTGCAGCAGCAGGCGGATCATCCGTTCGGTGATCTCGAAGTCGGTGATCGCCCCGCCGCGCAAGGGTCGCACGGCGACGATGTAGCCGGGCGTGCGACCGATCATCTGCCAGGCCTCGCGGCCGGTCGCCAGCACCTCGCCGGTCTGGCGGTTCAAGGCGATCACGGACGGTTCGTTGAGCACGATCCCGCGACCCTTCATGTAGACCAGCGTGTTCGCTGTGTCGAGGTCGATGGCCAGGTCGCGGGCCATCTAGGTCTGTCCACCCGTCGTGTCCTCGTCGCGGTCGTGCTGCTCGCGGACCCTGTCCTGCACCTCACGACGGGACTCGGGCGAGAGCGCGTCGATGTGCCGGCGGAACCCGACGATGCCGGCGTCCTGGCGCGGACGGCGCACGACGACGAGCCACAGCACGACGGAGACGACGACGACCATCACGGCGATGCCGATCGCGATGGCCATCAGCGGCTCGCGTTCTGAGCCACCGAGGGGTGCAACGGTGCCGGCGACGACGCATCCGACGGTGCCGGCGACGACGCATCCGACGGTGCCGGGGACGACGCATCCGATGGTGCCGGCGACGACGCATCCGACCGTGCCGGGGACGGCGCATCCGACCGTGCCGGGGACGACGCATCCGATGGTGCCGGGGACGGCACTGCCGCGGCGTCGACCGGGGGGTGGGCACCGGTGCCCCAATCGGCGCCGCCGGCCCACTCCTCGTGCTTCCAGATCGGCGCTGTTGCCTTGATCGCGTCGATCGCGTACTGCCCGGCGGCGAACGCCTCGGGGCGGTGCGGTGCGCTGACGACCACGATCACGGACGGCTCGCCGAGCTCGATGCGCCCGTAGCGGTGCCACAGCACGATCCGGCCGGTGTCTGGCCAGCGGGTGCGCACCTCGGTGACGATCGCGGCCAGCCGCGGCACCACCTGCGACTCGTACGCCTCGTACGTGAGATGACCGACACCCTGGCGCGACCGACCCTCGTCGTCGACGGCGTGGTTGCGGACGGTTCCGCTGAACAGGACGACGGCCCCGCAGTCGTCCTGCACCGACCACTCGTACGCATCCCCGACCGACAGTGGCTGTTCGGTGAGCGCCAGCCAATCCTGTCCGGAGTCGGGGGGTCGCACGACGGGCCATCGTAGCCGTCCGCCCACACAGCCGCACCGGGGCCTCCGCGACACCCGAGCGGGCTGCGACATCACTAACCTCCCCCGATCGTGGACGGTGTGGACCCCAACGAGGAGGAGTACCCCGAAGCACCCGTCCCGCAGCACGAGCGGATCTGGCGCCACCCGTCCGAGCTCGGCGAGGCGATGTGGCAGCGCAGCGAGCCGCCGCTGGCGATCGGCCGTGGCCTGCTGATCACGTCCGGCGCGATCGGCGGGCTGCTCGCTCTGGCGGTGCTGTGGGCGATGCTGCCCACGAACGCCGGCGGAGGCGCGACTGCGTTCAGCACCGAGGTCGTGCGCACGTTCCGCGAGGCGAGCTCCGCATCGAGCCGTGCCGCGGCGACGGCGCCGGCCAGCGCGCTCAGCGCCGGCAGCGAACGCACATCGGTCGCCCTCCGCACGACGACCGTCGGGACCCGTCCGACAACAGGCTCCCAGCCTGCCACGACGAGCGCCGAGCCGGCCGGCAAGACTGCGGGCACCGCAGGTACGGCACCATCGGGCGCCGGATCGTCCAGCACGGTGCCGTCTGCCAGATCGACCCTTGCGACGACGACCGGGTCGTCGACGCCGTTCGCGGACGCGCCCGGCAGCTCTGTCGATCCGACGTCAGGCTCGGCGTCGACCGGTGCGTCGACCAGCGGCTCGGCGGACGGATCGACGGCAGGGGCCGCTGGCGCAGATGCGGCCGGCGGCTCATCCGGCGCCCGAACGATCGAAGCGACGCAGGCGACGATCAGTCTCTCCACCAGCGCGTCCGACGGTTCGGCGATCGCGGTGTCGGTGGGCAGTTCGCCACTCGTGCTCACCACCGCCATCGCGGTCAGCAGGACCGACGACGACGTCGTGCTCTCCTACGCCGGCGGCGAGACCACACACGCCAAGGTGATGATGATCTACAACGGGATCGCCGTGCTGTCCCCCGACGCCCTCGGCGCTGCGCGGTCATTCACCGCGGCCGCCGCGCCGCGCGCCGGAGACGTCGTCACCCTGCTCAGCGACTCGCCGACCACCATGTCGGTCACCCTCACCGACGACGGTTCGCTGCAGGTCAGCTCATGGGGCGGTCACGACGTCACAGAGGGGACGCCGGTGGTCAACGCCGGCGGTCAGCTGGTCGGGTTGTGCTCGCACGGCAGCAGCGGACCGAAGCTGGTCCCCGTCGACGTCGGCTCGTTGCGCCGCGCGGTGTCATCGATGTCGGAGGCCTCGACACCGCCGCCGGCGTGGCTCGGGGTGCAGCTCAACGCCGACCCGCGGGGCTCGCTGACGATCAACTACGTCGACCCCAATGGTCCCGCGGCCGCCGCGGGCGTCGTCGCCGGCGACACCATCGTGTTCATCGACGCCACGGCGATGAGCTCGAGCCGCGCCCTCTACGACCTCCTCGGCACGCTCCGCCCCGACGACCAGGTGACGTTGACGGTGCAGCACGCCAATGGTTCGCAGACGACCTTCCCCGTCGTCCTCGCGGTCCCGCCCGCCAGCGCCTAGGCCGTTCGCCACCCGTTCACCGCGGTCCGGCCATCGTCACGACCCGGCGACGGGCTGTTCACCGCCGCCGGCGGCGCGCCACCACGATGATCCGCACGACGATCGCGGTGAGCCCGGCGACGGCGACACCGCTCAGCCCGAGGGTGATCTCCTGGCGTCGCTTCGGGGTGATCATCGTCCACCACTTGCCCTCTGTGCCCTCGACGTAGGCCTGCTCGTTGGTGACGGTCGGCTGCCAGCCCTCGGCCTTCAGGCGGTCGTTGGCGACCAGCCACGGCCAGCGTGTGTAGCTGCGCAGGCCCGGTGGGATCGGGCCGCGCTGGAACTGCCAGCGCAGCCGGGCGATCACTTCGTTGGCCCGCTCGGGCAGCTTGACCCGCGGCACACCGCCGGCCAGGGCACGCACCCGCTCACCGCGCACCCAGCCGTCCGGCGCGACGTTGTACACGCCGTCCAGCTCGCGGTCGACGGCGATCACGACCGCCGACGTGAGGTCGTCGAGGTGCAGGAACTGCGCGGGCGGATCGTCCTCGCCGGCGCGTTGCCCCATCCCCGCGGCGAGCGCTCGCGCGAGCGGGCCCGTGCTGTCGACGGACATCGCCAGCGCAGGGCGGAGCACGGTGACGGTGCGACCGGGCCGCGCCAGCCGCCACTCGTCGACGAGCTGCTCGACCGCGCCGAGCTGACGGGCGAACACGAACTCGGCCTCGGGGCGCAACGCAGCCTCCTCGGTGAGCGGCACCGGGTTGTTCGAGTACGCGCCATAGACCATCGCCGACGACACCAGCACCACGTGACGCGCCGCGACGGCGGCGACGAGTGCGGCGGTGATCCCTTCGGTCGCGCTCTCGTGGCGCCGTGCCCGCTCCTCCGCGTTGGCGGCGGTCAGCCAGACCAGCACGTCACAGTCGACCTGATCACCGAGCGCGAGGTTGGGATCGTTGCCGAGCTTGCGCACCACCCTGGCGCCCAGGCCGGACGTCGCGTCGCTCACCCAGACCCGGGTCGCATCGATCAGCGTTGCTCGGTTCATCGGCGTCTCC
This sequence comes from Acidimicrobiales bacterium, assembly GCA_038213195.1. Taxonomy (GTDB): domain Bacteria; phylum Actinomycetota; class Acidimicrobiia; order Acidimicrobiales; family Ilumatobacteraceae; genus JAODBQ01. The sequence continues at coordinate 6,000 of JBBQTN010000046.1, forward strand.
ACGACCATCGCTCGCGAACCTAACCCCCGGAGCGGAGCCGTAGGCTTTCGTCATGGCCGAGGGAGATCCTGGGAACCCGCTTGGCGACAACCCGTTCGGCAACATCCCGCTGTTCGGCGATCTGGCCAAGGCCCTCGCCGGTCAGGGCCCACTGAACTGGGATGCCGCTCGGCAGTTCGCCCAACTCGCCTCGAGCGGCGGCGCGAGCGAACCGAACGTCGATCCTGCTGTGCGCATCGCGCTCGCCGGGCTGGCGCGCATCGCTGAGATGCACGTGCGCGACGTCACCGGTGTCGACATCGCGTTCCCGGAGGTCAGCCCCGTCACGCCGGGGACGTGGGCGCAGCGCACGCTCGACGCCTACCGTCCGCTGTTCACCGAGCTGGCCACGTCGCTCGGCCAGCGCCCGCTGCTGCCGGCGGCGGGCGATCCGTCTGACGAGCTCGACATACCCGACGGCACCGACCAGATGATGGCGATGATGGCCGGCCTGACCCAGATGATGGCCCCTTCGATGATGGGGATGGCAGTCGGTTCGATGGTCGGGCGGATGGCGACGCGCGCGTTCGGCCAGTACGACCTGCCGATCCCCCGCGGCGACGACAGCCTGCTGCTGGTCCCCTCGACGATCGACCGCTTCGCCGGCGAGTGGGAGGTACCCGCCGACGAGATGCGGTTGTGGGTGATCGCCCAGGAGATGATCGCCCACTCCGTGTTCTCGATCACGTCGCTGCGTGACGAGTTCGCCGCGCTGGTGCGTCGCCACGTCGGCGCGTTCCGGCCTGACCCGCACGCGGTGGCCGAGAAGCTGTCGGAGCTCGATGTCGAGGGCGGCGACCCGATGCAGGCCGTGCAGCGCGCGCTCACGGACCCGGCGCTGTTGCTCGGTGCGGTTCAGTCGCCCGAGCAGGCGGCGCTCGCCCCCCAGCTCGAGGCGGCGACGGCGGCGATCGTCGGCTACGTCGACTACTGCGTCGACGCGGTCGCAGCGCGGGTGATCGGCGGCGAGGCGTTGCGCATCGCCGAGGCCGTGCGCCGGCGGAGGGTCGAGGCCTCGCCCGACGACCTCTACGTCGAGCGGCTGCTCGGGTTGAAGCTCACCCACGAGCAGGTCCAGCGCGGCAAGGCGTTCATCGCCGGCGTGGTCGATCGCGTCGGGGAGACGGCGGTCAGTGGCCTGTTCGCCAGGCCCGGCGCGCTGCCGACGCCCACGGAGCTCGACGCCGCCGGCCTGTGGATCGCCCGTCTCGAGCTCTGACCCGGCACGGCCCGGACGCGCGCACGGCACGCTCGTGACGCCACCGGACCTGATCCTTCGAACGGACACGTCCACCGCTCGTTGATCTGCTCAACCGGCGTGGCCAGGCGCACGCCCCGGGAGGCCACGCGCGTACCGGATCTGCTCATCCGTGAGCAGATCCGGTCCCCGCGTCGACGCCCGAGCGGATCCGTGACACACGTCGACGCATGTCGCACCAGCGGCGCGCCTCGACGCGATGCCGTCAGCGGCGCTTGTCCCCCGGCTTCGGCGGTGGCAACGGGGCACCCGGAGGCAGGTCGGGGGGCCGTGCCGGCCGGCCCGAGTCACTGGGGCGCGCCGCGGGCCGTGTCGTCGCCGGTCGGCGCAGCCGGAATCGGGAGCGACCGGTGGCTGCCGTCGGCGACGATGCGGACGGGTCGCTGCGACGCGCCTCGCGCCGCCGGGCGAACTCCTTGCGCAGGGTTTGGCGGGCCCGCGCCGTCAGCGTCGGCGGGACCGGTTTGCCGGCCTGGGCTGCCTTCGACCCGACGATGTAGGAGAAGCTGGCGAACACGCCGAGCAGCCCCACGACGAGGAAGCCGACCCGGCCGGGCAGCGTGAACAGCACCGGGAAGACGCCGGCCAGCACCCACGAGAGCTGGAAGCGCGTCTCGAACTGGGCGAACGCGCGACCCCGGTTGGCATCTGGCGCGTCACGTTGGACGATCGACTCGAAGGCCATCCGCCCGATCGACGCGCTGGCGTTGACCACCGCCGAGAGCACGATCGCCGAGCCGACGCCGCCGAGGATCGTCGTCAGCACGCCGGTCAGCCCGATCATCGCAAGAGCGACGATCAGCATCGCCTCCTCGCGCGCCGACCGGCGCAGCATCGGCGCGATCGCGTTGCCGAACAGCGAGCCCGCCGCGCCGGCACCGACGGCGATCCCGAGCCACGCCAGGCCGTAGTCGGAGCGCATCCAGAACAGCAGGTGGAACGTCAGGAACCCGACCGAGGCGCGGATCAGCGCCATCCCGCCGGCGGCGAGCAGGATCCCGATCGAGCGCAGCTCCTCCTTCTCCTCCACCTGCGCCGGCGCCGTGGCGATGGCCTCGCGTGGCAGACGGCGCGCCGCGACGGCGGCGAAGCCGAACAACGCGGCGCCGGGGACGAGCGCCAGCGCGATCGTGATGTGCCCGAGCCCGGTGAGCGGACCGACCACGAGGGCGGCGAGCACGCCGGCGATGACGCCGAGCTTGGAGTTCGCCTCGACCAGCTCCTCGTCGTCGCGCACCACGAGCGGCACGAGCGCCGACTTGGACACGGCGTAGGTCTTCTGCATGACCATCACACCGAACACCAGCGGGAACAGGAACACGTCGTCGACGTGGAAGATCATCACGAGGTACAGCGCGGCGCGCGCCATCGCAGTGACCTGCACGACGAACCGCCGACCGCCGGGAACGCGATCGACCGTCGGGCCGATCAGGGGGGCGACGACGGCGAACGGTGCGACCGAGATCAGCTGGAACAGCAGCACCTTGCTGCGCGCCGCGTCGGGGCTGCTGATGAACACCGAGCCGACGAGCACGGCGGCGAGCGCCGAGTCACCTGCGGCCATCAGCGCGTGGACGCGGGCGAGACGTTGGAAGGCGGAGACCGGCTGCTCGCCCCGGCGCGAGGAACGCGGCGCAGGGGCCGCGCCGCGCTGCGGACGCCGCGGGGCACCACGCTGCGGGCGGCGCGGAGCGCTGTGCGGCGCCCTGTCCGCCGGCCGGCCTCCCGGCCCGTACGTCGCGCCGGCACGCAGCCGCTCGTCACTCACCGCAGCATCGTAGGGAATCGACGCGACCGCGGGGGTGAGGTCAGCGCGGACGTTCGTACTTGTAGCCGAGGCCGCGGATCGTGACGATCCGTTCCGGCACCGCCGGGTCCGGCTCGACCTTGGCGCGCAGCCGCTTGACGTGCACGTCGAGGGTCTTGGTGTCGCCGACGTAGTCGCTGCCCCAGACCCGGTCGATCAGCGTCTCCCGCGGCAGCACCCGGCCGGCGTTGGCGAGCAGCAGGTGGAGCAGCTCGAACTCCTTCAACGGCAGGGCGACCTCGACGCCACTGATCGTGACGCGGTGCTCGTCGGGGTCGAGGGCGACCTCGCCGACGGCGATCGACCCGACGGACAGCTCGCCACCCGCGCCCAGCTCGGTCGAGGTGCGCCGCATCACTGCGCGCATCCGCGCGACGAGCTCGCGGATCCGGTACGGCTTGGTGACGTAGTCGTCCGCGCCGACCTCGAGCCCGACGACGGTGTCGATCTCGGCGCCCTTCGCCGTCACCATGATGATCGGGACCTGGCTGCGCTTGCGCAGTTCGCGGCAGACGTCGATCCCACTGATCTTCGGCAGCATCACGTCGAGCAGCACGACATCGGGTCTGACGACGTCGAAGCGGTCCAAGGCCTCCGCGCCGTCGACGGCCACCGCGACCCTGAAGCCCTCGCGGCCGAGCCCGACGGTGAGCGCGTCGACGAAGCTGCTCTCGTCCTCGACGACCAGCACCATCGGCTGCTCCATCACTCGCCGCCCGCCGTGACCGGGCCACCGGCGGCCGGCACGCGCAGCGTGAACGTCGAGCCGACGCCCTCCTCCGAACGCACGAGCACGTCACCACCGTGATTGGTGGCGACGTGGCGCACGATCGCCAGTCCCAGACCCGTCCCGCCCGTGGCCCGGCTCCTGGCTTGATCGACGCGGTAGAACCGCTCGAACACCCGGCCGATGTCGCGCGCCGGGATGCCAACGCCGTGATCCTCGACGACCAGGTCCACCCACCCGTCGTGCTCGGCGGCGCTGACCGTGACAGCGCTGCCGTCTTCGCTGTACTTGACCGCGTTGTCGATCAGGTTGCCCAGCGCAGAGACGAGCTGCCGGCTGTCGCCGACCGCCTTGGCGTGGTGATCGCCCGCGCCGATGCGCACGTCGATGCTGCGCTGCACGGCCCTGTTGCTGGCCCGCTCGGTGGCTTCGAGGAGCACGCCGTACACGTCGACGACCTCTTGCACCGCCGTGCCCCCGAGCTCGATCCGCGACAGCTCGAGCAGGTCGTCGATGGTCCGCGCGGCGCGATGCGCCTCGTCGACCATCCTCCCCGCGAGGCGACGCATCACTGCCGGCTCGTCGCTGTCGGCAGTGGCTTCGGCGAGCACGGCGAGCGCGCCGACCGGCGTCTTCAGCTCGTGGCTGATGTTGGCGACGAAGTCGGTGCGCACCGCGTCCAGCCGGACACGTTCGCTGACGTCCTCGATGGTCACCAGCGCGGAGCCGTCGGCGAGCGGTGAGGCGTGCAGCGAGAGCACCCGGCGCGGCGGACCGGCGAACTCGACGGTCTTGCTCGCGGGCGTGCCGTGTGCGGCCTTGCGGAGCAGCGCATCGACGGCGGCTTTGACGAGGATCGCCTCGTGACCGCTGAACCGCGCCGCCGCTTCGTTGCGCACCTGCACGACGCCGTCGCCGTCGGCGAGCACCACGCCGGTGCCGAGTGCGTCGAGCGCGGTGCGCAGCCGATGGCGTTCCGCTTCGGCGACGTCGCGCTCGTGCGCTGCGCTGTCGCGTTCGACCTGCAAGCCCTCTGCGGCGCGCTGTCCGCTGCGGAACAGGGCCACGTCATCGCTCCACGGGCAGCTCACCGGTGTCGTCGAGGTGCTGGCGGTACCGATCGGCGCCCTTGTGCTCGGGCATCCACCCCGTGATGATGAAACGCACCCGTTCGCCGATGTTCACCGCGTGGTCGCCGATGCGCTCGTAGAACCGAGCCACCATCGCCAGCTGCACCGCCACCTGCAGGTCGATCCGGTCTGCGGCGTGGCTCTCGAAGATCGCCTGCACGAACTGCTTCTGCAGGCCGTCGAGGTACGAGTCCATGTCGTCGATCGCGGCAGCCTTCGCCGCGTCGTTGGTGACGAACGCGTCGATCGCCTCGTTGTAGAGCTGCTCGGCCTGGCTGCCCATGCTGGAGATGATCCCGCGCAGCTTCGGGTCGAGGGCGTGGCCGTAGATCCGCCGCGCGGCCTTGCAGATGTTGGTCGCCAGGTCGGCGGAGCGCTCGATGTCGGCGACCATCCGTAGCAGGGCGACGACCTGGCGGAGGTCCGTCGCCACCGGCGCCTGGAGGGCGATGATCCGGTAGCACAGCTCTTCGAGGTCGAGCGAGCGGGCGTCGATCTCGTCGTCGCCACGGATCAGGTAGTCGGCGCCTTCGAGATCACCGTCGAGGAGGATCGCGGTAGCCCGCGGGATCAGCTCGGTGACGCTCGCGGCGAGGTGCACGAGATCCCTGCGCGCGGTGTCGAGGTCCTGGTGGAACCCCTTGCGCAGCTCCGACATCAGCCGAACCGGCCCGTGATGTAGGCCTCTGTGCGTTCGTCCGCAGGGGTCGAGAACATCTTCGCGGTGTTGCCGACCTCGACGAGCACGCCGGTGCGACGGTCGCTCTCTGAGCTGACCTCCGTCGTGTAGAACGCGACCCTGTCGCTGACCCGTGCCGCCTGCTGCATGCTGTGGGTCACGATCACGATGGTGAACTGCGACTTGATCTCCTGCATCAGGTCCTCGATCTTGGCGGTGGCGATCGGATCGAGCGCCGAGCACGGCTCGTCCATCAGGATCACCTCCGGCTCGACGGCGATCGCCCTGGCGATGCACAGCCGCTGCTGCTGGCCACCCGACATCCCCAGCGCGGACGACTTCAGTCGCCCCTTGACCTCGTCCCACAGCGCGGCGCGGCGCAAGGACCGCTCGACGATCTCGTCGAGCTTCGCCTTGCCGCGGACGCCGTTGACCTTCGGCCCGTAGGAGACGTTGTCGTAGATGCTCTTCGGGAACGGGTTGGGCCGCTGGAAGACCATCCCGACCCGGCGGCGGACCTCGGTGGCGGAGACCTCCGGACCGTACAGGTCGATCCCGTGGTACTGGACCAGCCCGCCGACCCTGGCGCTCGGGATGACGTCGTTCATCCGGTTGAGACAGCGCAGGACGGTGGTCTTGCCGCAACCGGAGGGCCCGATGAACGCGGTGATCTCGTGCGCGCGGATCTCCATCGAGACTTCGCGGACGGCTCGGAAGCTGCCGTAGTGCACCTCGAGGTGTTGCAGGTCGAAGACGGGCGGGCCGGCCTCGACCGGTTGTGCAGTCTCCGTTGCGACCTTGGACAAGTTGACCTCGACCTCCATGGCCGGCTCCTCGCGCGTGTTGTTGACAGTGTGCCTGTCGGTGAAGGTGATGTCGCTCATCCTCGCCTCCTGCGGTAGACGGACGTGACGATCCGGGCGATGACGGTGAGCAGGAAGGTCAGCGCGACGAGGGTGAACGCTGCGCCCCACGCCCGTTCCTGCGGACCGGCGAGCGGCGACAGCGCGTTGCTGAAGATCTGCCGCGACAGCGTCGTGTTCGATCCCGAGAAGACGTTGGGGTTGGCTTTCGTGATCGCTCCGATGGTGAAGATCAGCGGTGCCGTCTCCCCTGCGGCGCGGGCCACGGCCAGGAGCGCACCGCTGACGACGCCGGGCAGCGCGGTCGGGAGCACGACGGTGACGATCGTACGGCTCTTGCGCGTGCCGAGCGCGTAGCTCGCCTCGCGCAGGTGCTCGGGCACGAGCTTGAGCATCTCCTCGGTGGAGCGGATCACGACGGGCAGCATCAGGCAGGCCAGCGCCAGCGCCCCACCGAGCCCGGAGAGGCCGACGTAGAGCGTGAACACGACGTAGATGAACAGGCCCATCACCACCGAGGGCACGCCGACCATCACGTTCGAAAGGAAGCGGACGATCTTGGCGAACGGGCTGTTCCTGCCGTACTCGTTGAGGTAGACGGCACCGAGGATGCCGAGCGGGATCGCCAGCACCGACGCGGCGGCCGTGATCACGATCGTGCCGACGATCGCAGGTCCCATCCCCGGTCCGACGGCGCGGCTGCGGACCGGGATGTCCTTGCTGAACCAGGCCGGGAAGTCGCTGAACACGATCCCGGCGCCCTTGCTGACCAGCGTGTAGACGACGGCGGACAGCGGGATCACGACCACGATGAACGCGAGAGCCATCAGCGCGACCATCAGTTGGCTCTTGGTCGACCGCCAGGTGCGCTGCCGCTTCAGGTCGATCGACGCCGGAGGCGGCGGCGCCGCTGGGGACGGCCGGTCGGTCAGCACCGCGGTCACGTCGCACCCCGCGAACGCCGGGCCGACCGCTGGACGACCGCTGTCGCGACGACGTTGATGATGATCGTCATCACGAACAGGGTCATCGCCATTGCGATCAACGCTGACTTCTTCAGCGTGTCGGCCTCACCCCACTCACTGACGATCACCGCTGGCATCGAGTTGCCCGACGCCAGGGCGTTCAACGTGATCGAGCCATTGGCGCTGCCGATCACCAACGCGACAGCGATCGTCTCGCCCATCGCCCGCCCGAGCCCGAGCATCACCGCACCGACGAGGCCGCTCTTGGAGTGCGGGAACACTGCGCCGCGGATCATCTCCCACCTGGTCGCGCCGAGCGCCAGCGCCGCCTCCTTCTCGATCTGCGGTGTCGTCTCGATCACCTCGCGCGACAGGCTGACGATGATCGGGGTGATCATCAGGGCGAGGATGATCCCGGCGGTGAGGAACGAGCGGCTCTGCGCGTTCGGTCCGAACAGCGTGCCGAGCACGGGCCAGCCATCGAACGTCCGCGACAGCCACCCGTAGAACCCGCTGATGTGCGGGGCGAGGACGAGCACGCCCCACAGCCCGAACACCACCGAGGGCACGACGGCCAAGAGATCGATCACGTAGACCATCGACGAGTGCAGCCAGCGCGGCGCGACCTGGGTGATGAACAACGCGATCCCGAGGCTGATCGGCACCGCGAGCGCCACGGCGATCGTCGCCGTGAACACGGTGCCCCAGATGAACGAGAGGATCCCGTAGAACTGGGCGGGTGGGTTCCACGACCGGCTGGTGAAGAAGTCGAGGCCCATGTGCTGCAGGGACTTGACGCTCCTCGCGCTCATCGTCACGGCGATCAGGCCGAGGACGGCGAGCACGAGCGCGCCGGCCCCGTAGGTCAGGACCCGGAACGACAGGTCGGCCCGGCTGAAACGGCCGCGCAGCGACTCCGAGCCGAAGCGAGGATCCCCGGGGCGGGGGTCCTCGCCGGCAACGGGTGTTGGTTGCATGGCGCTGATGTCGTCAGCCGATCTGGAGCTTGTCGAGCTGGGCGATGGCCTTGGTCGCCAGATCGGCCGGCAGCGGCGCGTAGTTCACCGTCGGGGCGAGCTTCTGGCCGTCGGTGAGCATGTAGTCGAGGAACGCCTTCAACGCCGCGCCCTTCGTGGCGTCGGTCTGCTTCTGGTAGGCGATGATCCAGGTCTGTGTCGTGATCGGGTACGAGGCGTCGCCACTGGCCCAGACAGCGCTGAACGTCAGGTCCGGGGCCACGGTGGCGCCGGCGGCAGCCGCCGAGGCACCGTCGAGTGTCGCCGCGACGTACTTTCCGGCCTTGTTCTCGACCTGGGCGAACGCCAGCTTGGCATCCACCGCGTCGCTGAAGTCGACGTAGCCGACCGCCCCCTTGGTCGAGCTGATGATCTGGGCGACGCCACCGTTGCCGTTGCCGGCCTGGGTGTTGGTCGGCCAGGCGACGGTCGAGTCGGTGCCGAGCTTCCAGGTGCAGTCACCCTTGGTGCCCTCGGCGTTGTCGAGGAACTTGGTGAAGTTGCTCGTCGTCCCGCTCGAGTCGCTGCGGTGCACGACGGTGATCGCCGTGTCGGGCAGGGTCACCCCGGGGTTGTCGGCGGCGATCAAGGGATCGTTCCACTTCGTGATCTGCACCTGGAAGATCTTGGCGATCGTGGGCGGGCTGAGCTTCAGGTCCTTGACCCCGGAGAGGTTGTAGCTGACGGTGATCGGGGCGACGACGACCGGGAAGTACAGCACCGCGCCGCCCTTGTAGCCGGGGAGGTCCGCAGCCTTGATCGTGCCGTCGGTGCCGGCGAAGTCGACGATCTGATCGTGCAGGTCTTGGCGGCCCTTCCCGGAACCACCGGCGCCGTAGTTGATCGTGACGCCGCTGTTGGTCTTCGTGAAGTCAGCGATCGACTCCTCGACGAACGTCTGCACGAAGGTCGAGCCCGAGCCGTTCAACGTGCCCGACACCTTGCCAGGCTTCGCTGTCGAGGCGCTCGCGCCGCCTGCCGTGGTGGCGGCTGCGGCTGTGGTGGCCGCTGCGGCGGTCGTCGTTGCCGCCGTCGTCGCCGGCGCGCCGGACGCGCACGCAGCAGGGACGGTGGGCGCAACGGTGGAGGCAGCCGTGGTTGCGGCTCCGCCGCCCGTCGTCGCCGGTGCGGCTGTCGTCGCCGGTGCGGCTGTCGTTGCCGCAGCGGTGGCGGGCGTCGCCTTCTTGCTGCTGCCGCAGGCCGTGGCGAGCAGGGTCAACGAGGCAAGTCCGGCAACGAGCAGTCGCCGTGTGGGGGTGTTCACGTAAAGGTCTCCTCAGCATTGGGGATCATCTGAGCGGCAAGGTAGGAAACCAAGTTGACGTGCGGACCGTGGCCAGTTGAACGGGAGATGAACGCAGACGGAACAAACGACGAAACACGCTCAAGTCGGGCCGCTGGGCAGGCCCCTGGACCGGACGCACTGGGGGTGGCTCAGCCCATGCGTCAGCCGACGACAGGACGCTGGCCGGTGGTCGTCGTGGCCGAGCGCTGGCGCACCTGCTGTTCGACGACCCACCGGTACAGCCGCTCCTGCGAGTCCCCATACGCGAACTGCGAGGGACCCCGACGCTGCCACGCACCCTCGGGGTCGAGCTCGAAGCGCACCACGTCGTCGGCCATCTCGAAGGCGAGCACGTGATCCAGCCACTGCTGGTGCTTGGGATGGGTGACGGGGACGAGGACCTCGACCCGGCGGTCGAGGTTGCGTGGCATCCAGTCGGCGCTGCCGATCAGGAACAGCGGCTCCTCGCCCTCGCCGTGGGCGAAGCGCATCGTGCGCGAATGCTCCAGGTAGCGCCCGAGGACCGAGCGGACCCTGATGTTGTCGCTGAGGCCCGGAACGCCCGGGCGCAGCACGCAGATCCCACGGATCAACAGGTCGACCCGCGTTCCCGCCTGGCTGGCCCGGTACAGCGCCTCGACCAGCTCGGGATCGGCGAGGGAGTTGAGCTTGACGAAGATGTGGCCGTCGGCGCCGAAGTTCGACTCGTGGTCGATCAGATCGAGCAGCTGGTTGCGCATGTCCCGCGGGGCGACCAGCAACGCGTCGTAGTTGTGCGCCCTGCTGTAGCCGGTGAGGTGGTTGAACAGCTGGCTGACGTCGGCGCCGATGGCCGGGTCGCAGGTGATGAACCCGATGTCCTCGTACAGTCGTGCCGTCTTCGAGTTGTAGTTGCCGGTGCCGATGTGGCAGTAGCGGCGCAGGCCGTCGTCGTCGTTGCGGACGACGAGCACGCACTTGGCGTGCGTCTTCAGACCGACCAACCCGTAGACGACGTGGACCCCGGCGCGCTCCAGCGCCTTGGCCCAGCTGACGTTCGTCGCCTCGTCGAAGCGCGCCTTCAGCTCGATCAGCACCGCGACCTGGACCCCTCGCTCGGCGGCACGGATCAGGCTGCGTGCGATCGGGCTGTCGCCACCTGCCCGGTAGAGGGTCATCTTGATGCTCTGCACCCGCGGGTCGTCCGCCGCCTGGGAGATGAACTGCTCGACGCTGCTGGCGAAGCTCTCGTACGGGTGGTGGACCATCAGCGCCCGCTCGCGCACGACCGAGAACATGCTCCGCGACGCCTCGTCGGCGCGGGCCACCCGCCCTGCGGTGACGGGGGGCCAGGGGGCGTCCTTGAGCTCGGGCCGTTCGAGCTCGTGGAGCTGCCACAGGCAGGTCAGATCGAGCAGGCCACGATGGCGGGAGACGTCGTCCTCGTCGAGCTCGAGCTCGCGGATCAGCAGCTCGAGCATCTCGGCGCCCATCGCCTGCTCGACCTCGAGGCGCACCGCACCGCCGAAGCGCCGGCGGCGCAGCTCGAGCTCGACAGCGGCGAGCAGGTCGTCGGCGTCCTCGTCCTCGACGGAGAGGTCGGCGTTGCGGGTGACCCGGAAGACCGCATGCTCCTCGATCACCATCCCGGCGAACAGGGTGTGCAGCTGCGAGGCGATCAGCTGCTCGACCGGGACGAACCGCCGACCGTCGGGCAACGGCATCAGCCGCGGGAAGACCGTGGGGACCTTGACCCGCGCGAACCGGCGCTCCCCGGTCTGGGGGTCGCAGACCATCGCCGCGAGGCTCAGCGCGAGGTTGGAGATGTATGGGAACGGGTGCGCCGGATCGACCGCGAGCGGCGTCAGCACCGGAAAGATCCGCTGGTCGTAGATCCCGACGAGGTACTTGCGGTCGTCGACGCTGATGTCGTCCCACGAGCAGACCTCGATGCCACGTTGGGCCAGCGCCGGCAGCAGGCGGTCGAGGAGCAGCGCCTCCTGCTCCGGCACGAACTGCTCGACGGCGTCGCCGATCGCCACCAGCTGCTGGATCGGGGTGAGCCCGTCGGCCGCAGGGGTGACGACCCCGCCGGCCACCTGGTCCTTCAACGCGGCGACGCGCACTTGGAAGAACTCGTCGAGGTTGGACGAGCAGATGGCCGCGAACTTGACCCGTTCGAGCAACGGGATCGAGGGCTCGGCGACGAGGGCGAGCACCCGTCGGTTGAACTCCAGCCAGCTCAGCTCGCGGTTGATGAGCCGTGCAGACATGCCCTCACAGTAGTTCGACGCTCACGACCGGGTCCGACACGGCACGGCGGGGTTCAGGAGAGGTCCTCGGCGAGAGGGTCAGGAGACCGACTCGGGGACGCCGAGATCCCACTCGATCGAGATCCGTTCGCGCTCGGCATCGCGCACGATGCGTTCGCGGTTGCGCCGGAACTGCGGGTCGTCACGGGGCAGGAGCACGAGCCGGGCCAGGACGCGGGCCCGGAACTCCTCCAGCACCGTGCGCTCGCCGTAGTCGCCGTAGACCTCCCAATGGGGCGACACCGGGCCGAGGTACACGATGCGGGCGTGCGCGCGGGGGGGCTCCTGGGCGACGTCAGTCATGGGCGGAGAGTGTAGTGGGGGGTCGCGGGGTTAGGCTTTGGCCACTCCGGGAACCGCCCGGCCACCCCCAACGTCAATTCGGGTAGATGTCGACGACAGGCCGATGAGACATGGTGGTTGTGCGGTTCGCGGAACCCTTCTGGGGCTTTGGTGCGGGCGTACACCAACCGTGACCCTGTCGCGGCAAACAAGGAGACCCAATGCAACGCAGTGACACCCCCGAGTTGGACGCCGAGAGCCAGTGGATGAGTGCCGGCAACTGCCGCAACTACCCGCCCGCAGTGTTCTTCCCGAGCGACGGAGTCGGCGTCGATCGAGCCCGCAAGATCTGCACCGACTGCCCCGTCGTCAACCAGTGCCTGGAGTACGCCCTCGATCAGCGCATCGAGCACGGGGTGTGGGGCGGCTGCAGCGAGCGTGAGCGCCGCCGCATCCTCAAGCGCCGCCGCGTCACCACCTGAGACAGCTCTGTTTCGCCGGCCCGCCGTGCCGCGTGGCACGCCGGACCTCCCCCCGCCCGTCGAGGTGAGCGATGCACCCACCTGGTGCGCGCGTCACCCCGTACACGGCCGGACCCGGGTTCCCCGGGCAGCGAACGGTGCTCTGCGCGCGGGCGGCGGCGTTCGCATGGCGGCGGCCGCGCGGCACCGGCGCGCCTCCACTCGTGCGGGCGCGCAACGACGCCGGGCCGTGGGGCGACCGGCGTCGTGGAGTTGGCGGACCGACCGGCCGCAGCGATCAGACGTCGGTGGAGCGGGGGTGCTCGCCGCGCAGCTCTGCCATCCGCTCTTCGAGCTTGCGCAGCTCCGCTGCCTTCTCGGCGTCGGAGACGGACACGGTCGTCGCGGGCGGCACGATGACGGTCGCGGCGGCGGGCGCCGTGACGGTCGTCGTGGTCGTGGTCGACTTGATGTCGTCGCCCTTCTGACCGACTGCGAGGCCGTCCTTGAACTCCTTCTGTGCCTGACCGAGGTTCTTCGCGAGCTTGGGAAGCTGCGAACCTCCGAACAGCAGCAGGATCACGAGGACCAAGATGCCGATCTCCGCCGGTGAATCGAGGAATGCGAACATGGCGCTGATGTTACCCGCGAGATCCCGGATGGGTCGACGACGCCGGGTGGAATGCAGTTCGCCGACCTCGACCCGTTGCGCGCACAGCGCCTACGCGATCGTGCGGCGGTTGGCTTGCGAGCGCTGGCGCCGCAGGCGCCGTCGCTCACGCTCCGACAAGCCACCCCAGATGCCGAACTTCTCACCGTTGACCAACGCGAACTCGAGGCAGTCGAGTCGCACGACGCAGCCGCGACAGACCTCCTTGGCCTCGCGCGTCGACGCGCCTCGTTCGGGAAAGAACAGATCGGGATCGACGCCGAGGCAGTTCGCCTCGTCCTGCCAGCTGCGCTGATCCGGAGTGAGTTCGATGTGCATGTGGGGAGTCCCTGCCTCTCTGCTGCAAGCCGAGCCGCCACGCGTCGCCGCGGGGTTCGCCGCCGGTGGCGTTGCCGCTCTGTAATTACAGCAGTGTCATTCTGCTCTATCACACGGCTCTCGCGCAAGAGCGGATTTCGGAAACCTGCCAGCAGGGACGATTGCCGCTGGCGCGGGCGAGAGCCTGCCCGAACGTGCGCTCAGCCGGCGCGACGGGCGGTGCGACCGCGGGCGAGTTGCTTCTTGTGCTCGATGAAGTCGACCAGCACGTAGTCACCCAGCGTCTCGGGCGTCGTGAAGAACGCGCGGCCGCGGTTGATCGACGAGAGGCGTTCGATGAACGACTTCAGGTAGCTGTTCGCGTCGAGCATGAAGGTGTTGATCCTGATGTTGTCGCGGGTGCACCGCACGACCTCGCGCAGCGTCGCCTCGACGGTCTCCTGAACCGGCGGGTAGTTGAAGAACACGTCGCCGCGGGGCGTGATGTGCGCAGTCGGCTCGCCGTCGGTGATCATGATGATCTGCTTGGTGCCGGTCTGCTTGGCCAGCAGCTGCCGAGCGAGCATGAACCCGTGCTGCATGTTCGTGCCGTAGACGAAGTCCCAGCTGACCTCCGGGAGCTGCGCTGCGGTGAGGATCCGTGCCGTCTCGCTGAACCCGACGATGCCCATGTAGTCGCGCGGGAACTGCGACGTGATCAACGAGTGCAGCGCCATCGCGACCTTCTTGGCGGGGAGGAAGTTGTCGCGCATCGGCATGCTCAGCGAGAGGTCGAGCATCAGCACGGTCGACGACTTGGTCAGGTGCTCGGTCCGCTCGATCTCGAAGTCGTCCGCCGAGAGGTGCACCGGCGTCCCGGGACCGTTGCGACGCAGCGCGTTGCGGATGGTTCGGTGCAGGTCGAGGTTGAACGGGTCGCCGTACTCGTACTGCTTGGTCTCGTACGTGCGCTCGTGACCCTGGCCGAGCCGGTCCAGCTGGTGCTGGCCGGTCTTGTCCTTCGTGAGCTTGGTGAACAGGTCGCGCAGGGCGTTCGAGCCGATCTTGCGCAAGCCCCGCGGCGTCAGCTCGAGGCGACCCTCGCGCTGCTCGATCAGCCCTGCCTCCTGCAGCATCTTCGTCAGCTCGGCGAGTCGCTCCAGTGACCGCGCCGCATCGTCGCCCATCAGATCGCGGACGCGGTTCATGTCCGCCTCGGCCAATGCACCCGGGTTGGTGGCGTTGCGCAGCAAGTTCTCCAGCTGGTCGAGATCGCCCAGCTCCTGCATCGTCTGCATCGCCTGGCCCATCCCCATCGGGTCCATGCCGTCCATCTGGTAGCTCTGGCCCCAGTTCATGTTCGGGAACATGCCCTGCAGGCTCTGGCCGAGCTGCTCCATCTGCCAGCGCAGGTCCATGTCGCCGAGCAACTGCTCGCTGAGCTGCTGCAGCTGGGCGCGCTGCTCCGGCGACATCGAGTTGAGCATCGCCTGCATCGCCGCCATCCGCTTCGCCATCTGCTCGAGCAGCTCGTCCAACGTCTGCGGGTTCTCCGGGAAGAAGTCGCCGAACTGCTCCATGAACTGCTCGAAGCCGGGATCCTCGCCGCGCCCACGCTTGTCGACCATCTCGTTCAAGCCGGCGAGCATGTCCTTCATCCGCTGCATGTCCTCCGGGCTCATGTTCTGCATCGCCGACGACATCTGGTCGACCATCTGCTGCAGCATCTGCTGGCGGAGCTTGTCCATCAGCTGCTCGAAGCGTTGCCGCGCCTCGGGAGACTCGAAGTCGTAGGCGTCGAGCTCGCGGACCTTCCCGGCGAGGTCGTCGGGCAGCATGTCGAGACGGAAGTTGCGGTCCTCGGCAGCCGAGCGGGCGTTCTCGGCCCTGCGCTCGTCACCGCTGGCCTCGGCGGACCGTGTGGCGTTGTCGATCGCGTGGCGTTCCTCGTCGACGATGTCGTCGAGCTCGTCGGCGATCTCCTTGTAGACACCGCCGAGGTCGCCCCGGTCGAGGCGCTCCTGACGGGCCTGGCGCAGCCGCTCCATCAGTTCGCGCAAACCCTCGACACGCTCGCCGTTGCGGTCCTGCATGCCCTGCTGCATCAACCGGCGCAGCGCGCTGTTGACGTCGCCGTGGTAGAGCAGGTCGTCGGTGAGCTCGTCGAACAGCCCATCGGCGTCAAGCTCGAACCCCTTCTGGGTGCCATCCCAGCGTGAGTACGTGAACCGAGCTGCCATGTCTGCACGCTACTGCGTGACGGGGAGGTGGCGCTGAGGTGCCCAGATTGTGAATGTATGCACATGGGCTTGCGACGGGGGTAATCTGTGGGGGATGCGAGTGCCACGTACGTTCGCGTTCGTGGATCTTTCCGGGTTCACGAACTACACGGCCGCCTTCGGTGACGATGCCGCGGGGCGGATCCTCAGCGCGTTCCGCACGCTGTGCCGGGAGATCGCCAGCGAGCAGGGGGTGCGCATCGCCAAGTGGCTGGGCGACGGGTGCATGCTCGTCTCGACCGAGCAGTCCCAGGCGCTCATCTTCGCCCTCGAACTGGAGAACCGGTCGGCGGAGGTGTGCGCACCGCTCGCCCTGCGCGTCGGCATCGCCACGGGGCATGCGCTGCTGTTCGAAGGCGACGACTACATCGGATCCGCGGTGAACATGGCGTCGCGGCTGTGCGACGCCGCAGGCCCGTTCGAGGTGCTGATGCCGACGATGCAGATCGAGCGCCTCCCGCAAGGCGTGCTCGCCACTCCGCACGGCGAGCTGGAGCTGCGCGGCTTCCCCGGATCGATCGACGTCGTCGAGCTCAGCGGCCAACCGGTCGCGACGATGCGCTACGACACCGGTGAGCTGTGGACGCGAACGCCGTTCGGTGTCTGACCCCGTTGCCGCGGTGACACCCCAGCTCGGGGTCGTCCTCGACGTCGAGCCGGAGCGGATCAGCGACGACCTCGCGCTGTGCGCCACGTTGGGGATCACGTCTGTCCGCTTCGACGTCCCGTGGGCTCGTGCCCAGGCGAAGGCCGGAGCGATCGACGGCGACGTCGTCGAGCTCGTCAACGGCCTCGCTGCGATGGCGCGCGGCGTCGGCGTCGCCCCGTGGCTGCGCCTGCTCCAGCCCGAGGTGCCGCGCTGGTTCGACAACGACGGAGGGTTCACCGACGCGCGCAACGCCGCGCACTGGTGGCCGCGTTGGGTCGAGATCGCAGCGGACGCGTTCGGTGGCGTGGCAGCGGGGTGGGTGCCATTCGAGACGCCGTTCGCGATGGCCCGCCGGCTGATCCCGAACGAGCCGCGCACCCACGGTGAGCTGATCGAGACGCTCGTCCTGGCGTGGCGTGACGCGTGGCGGATCCTGCGCGGTGGACCGCCGGTGATGACGTCGATCGACGTCGCGATCGTGCGCCCGACGGACGACTCGCCGCAGGCGGCGGAGCTCGCGCAGCGGTTCGACCAGCTCCGCTGGGGCGTGTGGCTCGACGGTCTGCGCGACGGCGACGTCGACATCCCCGGCCGTGCGCTGCGCCACGTCGTCGACCTGGACGGCGCGTGCGACATCGTCGGCTTGGCCGTGCGCCAGGACGTCGAGACCGTCGTCTACCGGGCCGCGGAGATGGCGCCGGAGCGGCCGCTGGCGCTGACGTTCAAGCCCGTCGGCGACAGCGACGGGGCGCGCGGCACGTCCGTCGAGACGATGTGGCGCGACGTTCGTCGGGCGGCCGCCGAGATGCCGTTCCACTCGGTGACGATCACGCCGTTCGCCGACCTGCCCCCTGCCAGCGACGGCATCGTCACCCGTGACCGCGAGTTGAAGGACAGCGGCGAGGCCTTCGTCCGTTCCGCCCACTGAATCTCGGGCAGCGATCGCCCGACCGCTCTGGTAGTCACTCGACCGTGGCGGACACGAAGGACTGGACCTGGGTGCTCGAGCGGCCGTGCCCGGAGTGTGGCTTCGCGTGTGCGGCGCTGGAACGCGACGAGATCGCGACCGCGCTGCGCGCGGCCAACCACCGCATCGTCGCGCTCCTCGGCCAGGGTGATCTCGTGCGCGAGCGGCCCGCGCCCGACGTCTGGTCGGCGTTGGAGTACGGCTGCCATGTGCGCGACGTCAACCGGCTGTTCCTCAGGCGGCTGCGGCTGATGCTCGATCAGGACGCGCCGCAGTTCGACAACTGGGACCAGGACGCGACGGCTGTCGAGTCGCACTACGACCGTGCTGACGTCGACGAGGTCGTCGACGCGCTGACCGCCGACGGCGAGCGGCTGGCGGCAGCCTTCGCCGGCGTGCGCGAGGAGGAGTGGACGCGCACCGGCCTGCGCTCGGACGGTGCGCTGTTCACCATCGAGTCGTTCGGTCGCTACCTCGTCCACGACCCGGTGCACCACGTCTGGGACGTCGAGCAGGGTTACCTGCGGCTGAGTTGAGGAACCGGCCCCGGCGCGGCGCTCAGCCGCGGCTGCGGTACGTGGCGCTCGAGCCGGAGGCGTCCTTGTTGAGGCGCTTCGACAGGTGCAGGCCCTCGAGCACGAACTCGACAGCGGCGGCGACCGCGGCGGGCGATTCGTCCCCTGCGGTGAGGCGGGCCACCGCGATCCGCAGCGCCGGCATCTGCTCGACGAACCTGGCCTCGTCGGCGGAGGGCACGTCCTCGCCGGTGTGGACGACGACGCCCTCGTCGAACGCGGCGATCACGTCGCGCACCTCGTCGTGCGGGACCACCTCCTTGAAGACGGTCAGCACGGCGGCCTTGACGAGGTTCTCGAGGATCGCGCCCTCGCGGCCCTCCTCAAGCGACTCGATCTCGACCTTGCCGCTCGTGGAAGCGGCCAGCGCGCCGAGGTCGCAGATCCGCGGCACGACGGCATGCTCGCCGGCGCGCAGGCCCCTGCGCAGCGCGTTGGCACCGAGCACCTCGAGGTTGCTGACCGACAGGCGCACGCTGACACCGCTGCGCTGGTTGACCTGGTTGCTGCCCCTGGCCAGCTGGCTGAACGTCGCCACGACCTGCTCCATGTACTCCGGCACGTGCACCGTGACGTTGCCGACCGACGGTTGACGTGACTCCTGGCGCATGATCGCCGTCTCGACCGTCGCGTCGAGCGGGTAATGCGTGCGGATCTGGCTGCCGAAGCGATCTTTCAGCGGCGTGATGATGCGGCCGCGATTGGTGTAGTCCTCGGGGTTCGCGCTGGCCACCAGCAGCACGTCGAGCGGCAGGCGGATCTTGTAGCCGCGAATCTGCACGTCGCGCTCCTCGAGCACGTTGAGCAAACCCACCTGGATCCGCTCGGCGAGGTCGGGCAGCTCGTTGATCGCGAAGATGCCGCGGTTGGTGCGCGGCACGAGCCCGTAGTGCAGGGTCAGCTCGTCGCTGAGGTAGCGGCCCTCGGCGACCTTGATCGGGTCGACCTCGCCGATCAGGTCGGCGATCGAGGTGTCCGGGGTGGCCAGCTTCTCGCCGAAGCGGTCGCTGCGGTGCACCCAGCCGATCTTGGTGTCGTCACCGTGCTCCTCGACGAGGTCGCGCGCGTAGCGGCTGACCGGCTCGTACGGGTCGTCGTTGATCTCGCTGCCCTCGATGATCGGCAGCCACTCGTCCAGAAGACCGGTGAGCGAGCGGATCATCCGCGTCTTGGCCTGGCCGCGCTCGCCCAGGAAGATGATGTCGTGACCGGCGAGCAGCGCGTTCTCGAGCTGCGGCATGACCGTGCTCTCGTACCCAAGCACACCTTCGAAGAGCGGTTCGCCGGCGGAGATCTTGGCAACCGCGTTGCGTCGGATCTCCTCCTTCACCGGCACCGACTGCCAGCCGGATGCCTTCAACTCACCGAGGGTCGCTGCGCGGTTCGACATACCGGAACAGTAGCGCCGGCTTCGTCGAAGTGGTTCGGCGACCGCTGCAATACGCTCGCCACGTGGAGTTGTCCGGGGAGTGGCGGGCCGTGCGGGCCGACGACGAGATCCGTCGCAGCGGTGTCGGGCTCGACTTCGACCACTCGACGTGGATGCCGATCACCGTGCCGGGACACTGGCGCAGCAACCCGGCGTTCGCCGACAGCGACGGACCGTTGCTGTACCGGCGCGAGTTCCACCTCGACCCCCCGACCGACGACCAACGCCAGTTCGTGACCCTCGACGGGATCTTCTACCAGGCCGACGTGTGGCTCGACGGGGCCTACCTCGGCGATCCGGAGGGGTACTTCTTCCCGCACACCTTCGAGATCACAGGACTGGCTCGACTGGCCGCCGATCATCTTCTCGCCGTCGAGGTCGCGTGCGCCCCACAGCGCAACCGCACCGCCAAGCGCAACATCACCGGTGTGTTCCAGCACTGGGACTGCGCTGACACGGCGTGGAACCCGGGCGGCCTCTGGCGTCCCGTGCACATCGACACGACAGGTCCCGTGCGCATCGACCGGCTGCGGGTGCTCTGCCGCGACGTCAACGACGCCAGCGCGCACGTCCGTCTGCACGCCCGGCTGGACTGCGATCGCCCGCGCACCGCCGTGGTGCGAACGCTCGTCGACGGGGCGGTGATGTCGACCAACGAGCAATCGCTGGCGCGCGGGCTGAACGAGGTCGACTGGAACTTCGACATCGACGACCCGCAGCTGTGGTGGCCGTGGACGATGGGCGACCAGCACCTCACGACCGTGATCGTCGAGGTCGACGTCGAGGGGACCGTCAGCGACCAGCGCGAGGTGCGAACGGGTCTGCGCGAGGTCGCACTGCAGGACTGGATGTTCTCGGTCAACGGCGAGCGCCTGTTCGTCAAGGGGGCGAACCTCGCACCAACCATGCAAGCGCTCGGCGAGGCGTCGCCCGTGGCGATCCGCCGCGACGTGGAGCTCGCCCGCGAGACCGGCCTCGACCTGCTGCGCGTCGTCGGGCACATCGCCCGGCCCGAGCTGTACGACGCCGCTGACGAGCTCGGCATGCTGATCTGGCAGGACTTCCCGCTGCAGTGGAACTACGCGCGGAGCATCCGCAAGGAAGCCGTGCGCCAGGCGCGCGAGGCCGTCGACCTGCTCGGCCACCACCCGTCGATCGTCGCGTGGTGCGCGCACAACGACCCCCTCGCCGTCGACGGCGATCGAGGTGCGGCGGTCGGCGAGTCGGCGTCCAGGCACGTGCTCAACCAGCAGCTGCCGACGTGGAACAAGACCGTGCTCGACCGATGGGTCAAGCGGGCGTTCGAGACCAACGACGAGACCCGTCCCGTGATCGCCCACAGCGGCATCGCCCCGCACCTGCCGCTGCTCGACGGGACGGACAGCCACCTCCACTTCGGGTGGTACTACGGCGACGAGGCCGACCTCGCCGGCTTCGCTGCGACGGTGCCGCGGATGGTCCGCTTCGTCAGCGAGTTCGGGACCCGGTCCGTGCCGGCCAACGCCGAGTTCATGCACCCGGAACGGTGGCCGCAGCTCGATTGGGCGGAGCTCGCGGAACGCTTCGGCTTCGAGCCGGCGCCGTTCGAAGCGCATGCGTCGCCGACGCTGCACGCGACGTTCGACGAGTGGCGCACGGCGACGCAGCGTTACCAGTCCACGGTGCTGCGCCACCAGATCGAGACCCTGCGGCGGCTGAAGTACGCGCCAACGGGAGGGTTCGCGCTGATGATGCTCAACGACGCTGGACCGGCGGTGTCGTGGAGCCTGCTCGACCACGAGCGTCACCCCAAGCTCGCCCACCAAGCGGTCGTCGACGCCTGCCGGCCGGTGATCGTGATCGCCGATCAGCTCCCGGCGGTCGTGCACCCGGGCCACGCCTTCGGCCTGGATGTGCACGTCGTCAGCGACATCCGCAGGCCGCTCGAGGCGGCCGACTGC
>JBBQTN010000047.1:0-27507 GCA_038213195.1 Acidimicrobiales bacterium
GAGAACAGCGCGTCGACGAACTGGTGCGGATCGAACGGGACGAGGTCGTCGATCGACTCGCCGATCCCGACCAGCTTCACCGGCAGCCCGAGCTCGGTCTCGATCGCGAAGACGATGCCGCCCTTGGCCGAGCCGTCGAGCTTGGTCAGCACGACACCGGTCACCTCGGTCGCGTCGCCGAACTCGCGGGCCTGGGTGAGGCCGTTCTGCCCGGTCGTGGCGTCGATCACGAGCAGCACCTCGGTGACCCGCCCTGCACCCTTCGCGGCGACGCGGCGAACCTTGCGCAGCTCGTCCATCAGGTTGGTCTTGGTGTGCAGGCGGCCGGCGGTGTCGGCCAGCACCAGATCGTAGTGACGTGCCGACGCCCGCTCGATCGCGTCGAAGATGACGGCGCTGGGGTCGCCCCCCTCGTTGCCGCGGACCATCTCCGACCCGCTGCGCTCCGCCCACGTGGCGAGCTGCTCGGCGGCTGCGGCGCGGAACGTGTCACCGGCGGCCATCAGCACGGTGCGGCCCTCCGCGTGCTGCAACGCACCGACCTTGCCGATCGTCGTGGTCTTGCCGACGCCGTTGACCCCGACGAACAACCACACGTTCGGGCCCTCGGCGTCGACCTGCGCGGGCTCGAAGTGCAGCGCCCGGTCGGCCCCTTCGAGCCGGGATGTCATCTCCGCCTGGAGCTCGGCGAGCAGCGCGTCAGGCGCAGTGATCTCCCTCGCCTTGACCCGTTCACGCAGCGGGTCGAGCAGCGCGGTGGTGACCCTGATGCCGACATCGGCACGCAGCAGCGCCTCTTCGAGGTCGTCCCACGTCTCGGCCGTGATCCCGGCGCGGCTGCGGACGCCGAGGAACGCGCCCGTGAGCACGCTGCGCGCCTTGGCCATGCGCGACCGCAGCGTGGGCCGCTCGGCCGGCGCCTCGACGACCAGCTCCGTGGCCGGTACCTCGACGACCTCCGGCTCTGCCCTCTGTGCCTCGATCGTCTCCTCGACGACGACGAGATCCTCGACCGGCGTGCCTGCCACCGGCACCGACTCGACGACCAGCGTCGTACCGGGCGACGCCCCGGCGGCGTGTTCGTCGGGAGAGCGTGGCGGCGGATGATCGATCGACGGGGTCGGCGGAGCGGGCGGCGCAGCCGTCCGCCGCGACCGGTACCGGTTGAGCAGGACGACGCCGATCCCCACGATCAGCACGAGGGCGATGAGGACGAGATAGATCCAGGGCATGCCCGGCCAACCTACCGCTGGCCGCCGCGCCCCTCCCCCGGCAACCGGCGCTGGACGTCTGTGTCCTCCCACAGACGGGGCGGTCTCAGGACGTGCGATCTGTGGGAGGACACAGATGGCCCCACCGGGAACCGTCGCGAACGCCGTCCGGCGCGATCGCGGGCTCGCTACAGCGCTGCCGAGACCCGCTCGGTGATCACCCGCGATGAGCCGCCGGGCTGCATGGTCACACCGAGCAGGCAGTCGCCGGCCTCCATCGTGCGCTTCTGGTGGCTGACGATCAGCAACTGCGCCTCTCGACGGAACTCGTGGATCAGGCCGAGGAAGCGGTGCAGGTTGACGTCGTCGAGCGCCGCCTCGACCTCGTCCATCACGTAGAACGGCGAGGGCCGGCTGCGGAACACGGCGAACAGGTACGCCAGCGCGGTCAGCGCGCGCTCGCCACCCGACAGCAGCGACAGCTTCTTGACGTTCTTGCCGCTCGGCTTGGCCTCGACCTCGATGCCCGTGTTGAGCAGGTCGTCGGGCGCCGTCAGCACGAGCTGCCCCGAACCGCCGGGGAAGAGGGTGCAGAACAGGTTGGTGAAGTGCGCACTGACGTCTGCGAAGGCCGCCGCGAACACCGTCTGGATCTCCAGGTCGACCGCCCTGATCACCCGCAGCAGGTCCCGACGAGTGGTGCGGATGTCGTCGAGCTGCGTCTCCAGGAAGGTGTGCCGCTCCTGCAGCTCGGTGAACTCCTCCAGCGCGAGCGGGTTGATCGGGCCGAGCAGCCGCAGCTCCCTGTCGAGCTCGCGGACCCGCGCCGCCGGCGTGCTGCCGTCGGCGATCGGCGGCGTCACGGCGGCCATCGCGATGTCCGGCTCGACGTCGTGGTCACGGCGCAGCGCCTCGACCGCTGTCTCCAGCCGCAGCCGCACCTCGGCCTCGTCGAGCTCGATCCGGCGCGAACGCTCACGGTTCTCGTCGAGCTCGCGTTCTGCCACCGTCCGGCGGCGGCGGGCGTCGTCGAGCCGCTGGGCGATGCCGCGGACCTCGTCGCTCTGGCGGCGGCGGATCTCCAGTAGCTCTCCGTGGCGCACCTCGATCGTCGTCCTGTGGTGGTCGACGAGGTCGGCCAGCCGATCGATCGCGGCGATGCTGCGCTCGACGACGATTCGTCGCTCCTGCGCCTCCGCCCTGGCCAGTGCGTCCGCCGCGAGCCGCCGCTCGGTGTCTGCGAGACGTCGCTCGAGGAACTGCTGGCGCTCGTGCAGACCGGCGTTGCGGACCTCCAGCTGCTGGCGACGCGCGCTCAGCTCGGCGGCACGAGCGTCGATCCTGGTGCGCGCCTCTGCGTGGACGCGAGCAGTTGCCGTCTCCGCCGCCTCGTCGGCCTCGATCGCCGGGAGCAGCGCCTCCAGCTCGGCGATCCGCGCCCGTTCGTTGCCGAGCCGTCCCTCGGCCTCGTCGAGGACCCGCTCGACCGAGTCCAGCTCGGCGTTGGTCTCGCGACGCTCACTGCGCGCTCGGGCGAGCGCTTCGGACCCCGCCGTGAAGCCCGCGTCGTGCGCGTCGAGCCGGCGGACGAGGTCGGTTTCTGCCCGCTGCGCGACGTCGGCATCTGCGGCGCGTGCGCGCAGGACCTCGTCGGCTCGGCGCAACTCGTCGTCTGCGGCTTCGAGGCGATGCTGGGCCTCGTCGAGCGCAGCGGCCGTGGCACCGCCGCCGGCTGCGCCGAGCCGCCACCCGCTCGGTCCGAACCTGTCTCCCCCCTCGGTGACCACGATCGCATCGCGCCCGGCGATCGCCAGGTCGACGGCCTCCTTCCACGACGGCACCCTGACGACGCCCACCAGCAGCCGCTCGAGCAGGTCTGCGACCCCGGCAGCCCGGCTGCGAACATGGGCGAGAACGGCCGCATCGAGCGCACCCCGGTGCGCCGCGCCAGCGTCAGCTGCCTCACTGGCGGCGCCGGCGGCCCCGGCCTCACTGGCGGCGCCGGCGGCGCCGGCCTCACTGGCGGCGCCGGCGGCGCCTCGGGACGGCTCGGTGGCACCACGCAGCGCGAGCACGGCCGCCGGGACGTTGGACGACTGCAGCGACTCGAGCGCACGTCGTCCCAGCTCGGACGAGGCGACGACGACGGCCTGCAAGGCCTCGCCGAGCGCGGCCTCCACGGCGGGCTCCCAGCCGGCGTCGATCTCGATCACGTCGAGCAGCGTGCCGAGCACGCCCTCGACGCCGACCAGGTGATCGGCGCCCGCCTTGGATCGCGCCGACTCCAACGCCATCCGCAGCGCATCCGCTCGCGCCTGCCAGCGGGAGTGCTCGTCGGCAGCGGCCTGCCGGGCGGTGACCGCCGCGGTATGGGCCGTTCGTGCTGCTGCGTGGTGCGCCTCGGCCGTCTCGGCGTCGGCGACCAGCATCGCCTCGACGGCCTCGGCTGCTGCGCACTCCGCGCACAACCGCTCGATCTCGACGTCGAGCACCTCGCGGCGCCCGCGCAGAGCGACGAGGCGGCCGCGCTGGCGCTCCGTCTCGGTCTCGCCGCGCTCGGCGCCGGCGCGCATCCAGCGCAGCTCGCCGCGGACCTCCGCGGCGGCGTTGGCGGCCGGCGAACCGGTGTCGTGGTGCTCGATCGACGCGAGCACCTCGCGGCGCTGCGCAGCGGCGTGCTCCTCGTCGGCGACGAGCAACTCGGCAGCGGGACCGAGCGCGACCAGCTCCGCGGTGACATCGTCGAGCTCGGCGCGCAGCCGGCTGGCGTCCGCCTCGAGGTTGGCGATCACCCCGGCATCCATCAGCTGGCCGCGGTCGCGCTCCAGCGACCGCCGTCGCTCGACGATCACTGCGGCGAGGCCGCGGGCGCGCTCGCGCAGCTGCTCGACGCGCACGACCTCATCGCCGAGGTCGGCGTCGCCCCGCGCGGTGAGCTCGTCCTCCGCGGCGAGCACGGCCGTGTCGAGCACCGCCAGCTCGCTGCGGATCTCTGCATCTCGTCGGGCACGTTCGACGCGTTCCTGCGCGTGCGCCGCGAACCGCTGGCGCAGCGCGGCGATCTCGCGCCCTGCGAGGAACACCTGCAGTGCGGACAGCTCGGCGACGAGCGCCCCGTGGCGACGGGCGGCGTCCGCCTGGCGCTCGAGCGGGCGCAGCTGCCGGCGCACCTCGCGCAGCAGGTCCTGGACGCGCACCAGGGTGACCTCGGTGGCGTCGAGGCGCCGCTCGGCCTTCTCCTTGCGGCGTCGGTACTTCAGCACCCCGGCCGCCTCTTCGATGATCGCCCGCCGTTCCTCCGGCCGGGCGTTGAGCACCGCGTCGATCTGGCCCTGGCTGACGATCACGTGCTGCTGGCGACCGACGCCCGCGTCGGAGAGCAGCTCCTGCACGTCGAGCAGGCGGCAGTTGACCCCGTTGATCGCGTACTCGCTCTCGCCCGTGCGGAACAGCGTGCGCGACACGGTCAGCTCGGTGAACTCGATCGGCAGCAGGCCCGCCGAGTTGTCGATCGTCAGCGCGACCTCGGCCCGGCCGAGCGCCGGCCGCGTCGACGTGCCGGCGAAGATCACGTCGTCCATCTTCTGGCTGCGAACTGCGGAGGGCGCCTGCGCGCCGAGCACCCAGGCGATCGCGTCGACGACGTTCGACTTCCCGGACCCGTTCGGGCCGACCACGACGGTGACACCCGGCTCCAGCTGGAACGTGGTGGCGTCGGCGAACGACTTGAAACCCTTGAGGGTGAGCGACTTCAAGAACACGGCGACAGCGAACCTAGTCGCCGGAGCGGGGTGCGCCAGGGCAGGTCGTGCTGGTGGACCGTCAGCGCTGGCAGCGCGGGCAGAAGCACGTCGAACGGCCGCCGCTGACGGTCCGGACGATGTCGGCCCGACCGCACGTCAGGCAGCGCTGCCCGGCGCGGTCGTAGACACGGTGGTGGAGCTGGAACCAGCCGCCCTGGCCCTCGACGTCGACGTACTGGGTGTCGGCGAGCGTGCTCCCGCCTGCCTCGATGGCCTGGGCGAGGACCTCGTGGATGGCCCTGTGCAGCCTTCCGATCTCACGCGTGGTCAGCGAGTCGGACAACCGGTCGGGGCGCAGCTTGGCCAGGTGCAGGGTCTCGTCGCAGTAGATGTTGCCGATCCCGGCGATGACGTGCTGGTCGAGCAGCAACGCCTTGAGCTGCCTCGACCTGCTGGTCAGGAGCGCCGTGAGCTGCGCCCTGCTCAGCCCGTCGGTGACCGGGTCGATGCCGAGCTTGGCCATCTCCGGCATCTCGGCGGCGGCGTTGGCGGGATCGAACACGACCACCTCGCCGAAGGTGCGCGGATCGATGAACCACAGCTCCTGGGGCGGTTCGCCGGCGAGGTGCATCACGACGTGGGTGTGCGGCGGACGCTCCGCTCCCGCAGGCGCGATCAGCACCCGACCGCTCATCCGCAGGTGAATCATCAGCCGGTCCCCTGAGTCGAGCTCGCCGATGAGGTACTTGCCGCGCCTCGTGAACGCGGTGATGGTCACCCCGGTGAGCCCGTCGATCACGGCCTGCGCCGAGGTGCGCCGCACGGTTCGCTCCCGCCCGACCTCGACCCGCTCGATCCGCCGTCCGACGACCTGCGCCTCGAGCCCGCGCCGGACCGTCTCCACCTCGGGCAGCTCCGGCACCTCAGCTGCTCTCGGAGAGGAGCACGGTGGACGCCTGCTCGGCGGCTCCCTGCTCCGCGGCCTTCTTCGAGCGGCCCTCTCCGGTCCCGAGTGACCGCCCGGCGATGAACGCGGTGGCCACGAAGTGCTTGGCGTGGTCGGGCCCGGAGTCGGCGACGACGTAGACCGGGGCGACGTCGTACAGCCGGGCGCTGATCTCCTGCAGCAACGTCTTGTAGTCGAGCCGGTCGAGCCGTGCCGCAGCGACGTTCAGCGGCTCGGTGAACAACCGGTCGACGAGGTTACGTGCCGCGTCCACTCCACCGTCGAGGTACACCGCGCCGAGCACCGCCTCCAGCGCATCCGAGAGGATCGAGGGCTTGTGCCGCCCGCCCGCGAGGTCCTCGCCGCGCCCGAGCATCAGGCACGAGCCGAGGTCGATGCCGACGGCCACCTCGGCGAGCGCGTTGGCGTTGACGACGCTCTTGCGCAGGTCGGTGAGCTTGCCCTCCGGCAGTTCCTGGTGGCGGCGATAGGCGACGTCGGCGATCACCCACCCGAGCACCGCGTCGCCGAGGAACTCGAGACGCTCGTTGGACGGTTCCCCCCCGTACTCGGCGCACCACGAGCGGTGCGCCATCGCGCGACGCAGCAGCGACTCGTCGGCGAACGCATAGCCGAGACGTCGGCTGAGGCCCGCAAGATCTGGTTCGGAACCGGCCGTGTCAGTCGTCCTTGACCCGGTCGTAGACGTAGTCGACGGCATCGCGCACCGTTTTCAGGTCCGCAAGGTCCTCGTCCTCGATACGGAACCCCACCGACCGCTCGCTGAGCTCCTCCTCCAACGCCTCGACCAGCTCGATCAACGCCAGCGAATCCGCGTCGAGATCGTCGACGAACGACTGGCCCTGACTGATCGTCGCCGGATCGATCTCGAGGATGTCGGCAAGGTTGCCGCGCACCATCTCGAAAACAGCAGCACGGTCGAGTGGCGCGTCCTTGTCGGCGGACGACGTCGGGTTGGGCGAAACGGAGTTGGACGACACGGGGTCGGACGGCACGAAGTGGTTCTCCTGGATGACGCGGCAGCCGCAAGTCGGCGCCAATGGTACGCGGGCCGTCCGCAACCTAGGCGTGCAGAGCGATCGCGGCGCGGATCTCGTCGACCAGACCGGCCTCGACGAGGTCGCGGGCGAGCGTGATCGCGTTGAACATCGCCGTCGCGTTGGACGAGCCGTGGCTGATGATGCACACCCCGTCCACGCCGAGCAGCGCCGCGCCGCCATAGGTGTCGGGGCTCATCTCGGCGAGCACCGGCAGCACAGCCGGCAGCAGCGCGTCGGCGTGGGCCTTGTACTCGGGCGTCGAACCGAACGCGGTGAACAGCATGGTGAACACCGACTTCAACGCACCCTCGAGCGATTTCAGGGCGACGTTGCCGGTGAACCCGTCCGTGACGATCACGTCGGCGGCCTTGCTCATCAGGTCGCGCCCTTCGACGTTGCCGACGAAGCGGATGCCGGGTGTCCTGCCGAGCAGTTCGTAGGCCTCCTTGCGCAGCGAATCGCCCTTGCCGGGCTCCTCGCCGATCGAGAGCAGGCCGACAGCGGGATCCTCGATCCCGAAGCGGTGCCGGGCGTAGATCGAGCCCATCTGCGCGAACTGCGCCAGCCACTCGACCTGGACCTCGGCGTTGGCGCCGCTGTCGAGCATGGTGTTCGGCCGTGCGCCGGGCACGGGGATCGTCGTCGCGATCGCGGGGCGGCTGACACCCTTGATCCGGCCCATCCTGAGCAGCGCCGAGGCCATCGTCGCGCCCGTGTTGCCGGCCGAGACCATCGCAGCGGCGCGACCGTCGCGGACCGCCTCCGCGGCGCGCACGAGCGAGGAGTCCTTCTTGCGGCGCACCGCGCCGGCCGGGTCCTCGTGCATCGAGATGTTCTCCGAGGCCACCATCAGCGGGAGGTCGCCGACGCCGTCGAGCCCCTCGGGACCGACGAGCAGGACGGGGATGCCCGCAGCGGCGGCGAGCTGGGCTCCGGCCAGGATCTCGCCGGGAGCCCGGTCGCCGCCGACCGCGTCGACAGCGATCGGCAGCATGACAGGCGGTGTGCGGGTCAGCCCACGTCGACGGCGACGCGGTCCTTGTACCAGCCGCACGCGGGGCACACCGTGTGAGGCAGCTTGGCCGCAGCGCAGCGCGGGCAGATGCTGCGCGGGGGCGCACCGAGCTTCCAGGCGCCGGCGCGGTGGCTGCGCGTCTTCATCTTGGACTTCTTCTTCTTGGGGACAGCCATCGTGACTCCCTGGAGCGCTTGGCAGCCGAGGCGGTCTCGGAGCAAATCTGGCGCTCGGAGGTTAACGGACAACGCCACAGAACCGCTACCGGCGTTTGCCGACGACGACGATCCGCGCGGCGAGCAGGGGTCACCCGTCGTCGGCAGGCGGGCCGGCGAGCTCGGCGCGCAGCTCGGCCAGCGCATCCCACCGCGGGTCGGCCTGCTCGACCACGCATCCGCACGTGGTGGCGTTGAGGTCGGCACCGCACACGGGGCACAGACCGGCGCAAGCTTCCCGGCACAACGGCGTCGCCGGTGCATCGACGAGGACGATCTCGCGCACCATCTGGCGCAGGTCGAGCTGGTCGCCGGTGATCTCGAACGCATCGGGATCGGTGACGACGTGCTGGTACAGCTCGTGGACCTCGCTGTCGGTGACCCCGGCGGCCTCCGCCAGGCAACGCCGGCACGTGCCGACCCACGGGGCGCGCACCCGGCCGTCGATCACGATCCCGTCGCTCAACGACTCCAACCTCAGCCGTACGTCCACCTCGGCATCCGCAGGCAGCCGCTGGTCGTCGGTGATCCCGAGCTCGCCGGCGGTGGTGCGCAACTCCACCGTGCGCTCGGAGCCCGGCCGCCGGAGCAGCTCGGCAGCGTTGATCAGCAGCGGGCTGGACATGGCCTCAAGGCTACGGACGTCCCCATCCGTGCACGACGGCCATCTTGGGCGACGCCGGTACGTCAGCGGCATGAACTGGGCAGGAGACGTGCCGGCGTCGGGCCTGACCCGCGCCGGCGAGTCGGCTCAGCGGTCCTGGTCGAAGAAGCCCTTCGTCGGATCGTCCTCTGCCTCGATGTCGGGCGGGTCCTCCGCGCTGCCGATCGCCAATCGGGACCTTCCCGCAGCGACCGTCTTCTGCAACCGGTCGAGGAGGATCTCGAAGCTGCCGAGCCGCTGGTCGAGGAAGTCCTCGGTCTCGTGACGGAGCCGCCGTGCGTCGCCTTCTGCGGCATCGCTGATCTGGCGGGCGCGGGCTTCCGCGGCGCGGACGACCTCGGTGCGCTGGACCATCCGCTCGGCCTGGACACGTGCGGCCTCGAGCAGCTCGTCGGCCTCGCGGCGGGTCTTGGCGACGAACTCCTGGCGCTCCTTGATCATCCACCGCGCCTGGCGCATCTCGCCCGGCAGCCGGGCGAGGACGTCCTCGAGGCGGACGATGACGTCCTCACGATCGATCCGCGGCGACGACGACAACGGCATCGTCGGGGCGGTGGCGACGAGGTCGATGACGTCGCGCAGCAGCGCCTCTGCGTCGCCGACGTAGCCGTTGTTGGCGCGCACGTACGCGTCGGAGTCGTCGTCGATCTCCTCCTCGTCGTCGTAGTCGTCGTCGTGGCTCATGGTTCTCGGGGGGGATCGGTGGCGGCAGCGGTCGGGAAGAGGCAGGCGAGCTGGGCGGCGACAGGCGTCGGGACCAGTGCGGTGACGTCGCCACCGTACTTCGCGATCTCGCGGATGAACCTGCTGCTGATGAACGACAACGCCGGTGTGCACGGCAGGAACACGGTGCGGTAGCCGCTGACGGCGTGGTTGGTCTGGGCCATCTGCTGCTCGACCTCGAAGTCGCCGCTGGTGCGCAGCCCCTTGACGATGAACTGCACGTCGGCGTCGCGTGCGGCGTGCACCGCGAGGCCGGGGAAGGCGCGCACCGTCACCGTCGGCAGGTGGGCCACGCTCTCACCGATCATCTCGAGGCGCTGCGCCAGGTCGAACATCCCACTCGGCTTGGTCGGGTTGTGCATCGTCGCCACCACCACAGACCCGAACAGCGCGACGGCTTGCTCGACGACGTCGAGGTGCCCGTTGTGGAATGGGTCGAAGCTCCCCGGATAGATCGCCGCTGCAACGTGCTGGCCCATGCGGGCCGTCACGCTACTCGTTCCAAAACCGTCACCCACGTGCGGCCGTACCTGCGGGAACGTCGCGCCTCCCAACCGGAGGGAGCGGCGACCGCTTCACCGGCTTCGGCGATGACGACACCTGCGTCGAGCGTGCCGAGCAGCCGGTCCCACGCGTCGAAGCTGTACGGCGGGTCGACGAACGCAACATCGACGCCGCGCACCGACGGCACCCAGGCGAGCACGTCACTGCTGACGATCGTCGCCCGTCCCTCGAGCCCCAAGGTCTCGATGTTCGAACGCAGGGCGCGCAGTGCGGATCGATCGCGCTCGACGAACGTGCACCGGCTGGCGCCGCGCGACAGCGCCTCGATGCCCAGCGCGCCCGAGCCGGCGAACAGGTCGACGACGACGGCGCCGTCGAGCACGTCGGCATGGGACAGCGAGTTGAACACCGCCTGGCGGACCTTGTCCGTGGTCGGACGGGTCGTCGTGCCCTCCGGTGCGCTCAGCCGCCGGCCACCGAGCTCGCCCGAGATGACCCGCATGGACGGCAGACTACGGGCGTGCTCGAGCCGGAACCGACCATCGACTGTGTCGACTGCGGCGGTACCTGCCACCTGCTCACCCGGCCACCCGAGGACGGCCGGTGGGAGCCGGGCGAAATCGTCGCCTACCGCTGCGCCGACTGCCTCGACCGCTGGGACCTGGCCCTGCCCGACGAGGAGGAGCCGGCGTCCGGCAGCGGCGACGACCGCTGAGCAGCAACGGCTACAGGTCCGCGCTGCGCGGACCGGTCAGGAGTCCGTCGCCAGATCGGTGGTGCCACCCTGGCAGCGCACGCCGTGCTCGGGCGTCTGCGGACCGAGCTCGAAGTAGGCGACGAACTGCGCCAGCCGTGGGTCGTCCACCGATGTCAGCAGCAGCTGCTTGCCCCACGCGCTGGCGACGACGTT
This sequence comes from Acidimicrobiales bacterium, assembly GCA_038213195.1. GTDB lineage: Bacteria > Actinomycetota > Acidimicrobiia > Acidimicrobiales > Ilumatobacteraceae > JAODBQ01. Next base: position 10,993 of record JBBQTN010000047.1, read on the forward strand.
CGCCGGGAGGCCCGGGTAGGGCGTGATCAGCAGGTAGCCGTGGCTCGGTTCCATCGCCTTCAGCACGGCGACCTGGTCCGCCGGCAGGTTCGGGGTGTAGGTGTTCCACACCGCACCGTGCTCCATCGAGTGGACGCCGTGCTCGTTGAAGATCGGTTCCGAGTAGAACCGACACGTCTGCCAGACCGGGTTGTGCGGGCCGCCGACGGGCGGGTTCTGCGCGTAGTCGACCTTGGTGTCGACGTGGTTGCGGGCCAGCCCTGTGTACGTCTTCGTGCCGGCAGGCTCAGCGGGCTTCAGCGTCGACTGCGTCGGCTGCCTCGATGCGCCGACCGGCGCTGTGGCCGGCGACGTGACGTTGGAGGAGGAGGAGGACGAGCCGCACGCGAACAGCAGCGGGAGGCAGACGAGCAACGCGGCGACACGGCGCATGGGCGCACATCATTGCCGGGGACCGGTTGGAAAGCGCCGCGCCGCCTCGGAAGTCGCTGGGGCTCGGGCCGATCAGCGGTCGGCTGTGAAGCCTGCGCCGAGCAGCGCTGTCAGCGCCAGGCCGTCGAACACGTCGGTGAACCGCGTCGTCAACGGCGAGCAGCCGACGCGCACGATGTCCGGCTCGCGGAAGTCGGTGATCACCTTCCGTTGTGCGAGCGCCGGCACCAACCGCCTGGCGTGCTCGTGGATGACGGCGAGGTGCCCGCCTCGGCGGGTCGTCTGTCGTGGCGTGGGCGACGTCAGCCCGAGCTCGTCGCACAGCTGCAGGCCGAAGCCCGTCAGCGCGGTGGCCTTCGCCGCGAGGTCGGCGATCCCGGCGCGCGCCGACACGGCGATGCCCTCCTCGGCTGCGGCGAGGGCGAGGATCGACGGCGTGCCGAGCAGCAGCCGCCCGATGTCGGCCCGCGGGTTGAACGTCGGTCCCATCGCGAACTGGTCGGCCTGCGCGAACCAGCCCCAGACCGGCTGACGCAGCTGAGGTTGGAGATCGGCCGCGACGTAGCTCCACGCCGGCGCGCCAGGTCCGCCGTTGAGGAACTTGTACGTGCAGCCGACAGCGAGCTCCGCCTCCGCGGCGTGCAGGTCGACGGCGACCACGCCCGCTGCGTGTGACAGGTCCCACACGACCATCGCCCCGGCATCGCGGGCGCGGGCCGTCTCGCCGGCGACGTCGACCACCTCAGCGGTGCGGTAGTCGACCACTGAGCGCACGACGACGGCGACCTCGTCGAGCCGCCCGACGTCGCTGCGCACCGTGCGTCCTGTGGCCTCGGCGATGCCGTCCACGACGTAGCGATCCGTGGGGAACTCGCCGGGATCGACGGCGATCACCGTGCGACCGGGCCGCATCGCCAGCGCGGCGTGGACCAGCTGGTAGAGGTTGATCGTCGTCGAGTCGTGCACCACGACCTCGCCGGCGGCGGCGCCGATCAACGGCGCGAGCAGGTCGCCGACGCGCTGCGGCATCCCCAGCCACTGCTCCCACGAGGCGATCAGCCCGCCCGCCCACTCCTGCGTCGCCACCGCCCGGAGGCGCTCGACGGTGCGCTTCGGGGTCATCCCCAGCGAGTTGCCGTCGAGGTAGACGACGTCAGGATCCGGGAGGTGGAACTCGTCGCGCCGAGCGGCCAACGGATCGGCGCGGTCGAGCGCGATCGCGTCCGCCCGGGTTGTCACGCGTGAACCGTAGCGCCGGCGCCAGAGCGTTCGCCCGGGGGCGTGCGCCCCTGACACAGTTGCGGGATGGACTTCACGTGGACGCCCGAGCAGGACGAGTTGCGCGAGCGGGCCCGCACGGTCGCCGCCGAGGGTGTCGCCGCGTTCGGGCGCCACAACGATTCGTGGATCAACGGCTTCTCCAAGGACTTCGCCAAGGTGATGGCCGACAACGGTTGGATCGGGTTGACCTGGCCGACGGAGTTCGGGGGCGGCGGGCGGCCGCCGATCGAGCGGCTGATCGTCGCCGAGGAGATGATCAGCGCCGGTGCGCCGATCGCGGCGATGTGGTTCGCTGATCGCCAGATGGGACCGACGCTGATCGCCTACGGACGGCCTGACCAGCAGGCCGAGTTCCTGCCGAAGATCCTCTCCGGCGAGACGACGTGGTGCATCGGGATGAGCGAGCCGGACGCGGGGAGCGACCTCGCCTCGTTGAAGACGGCGGCCACGCGGCACGGCGACGAGTGGGTGATCAACGGCCAGAAGATCTGGACGAGCTTCGCCGAGGTCGCCGACTACTGCTACCTCATCTGCCGCACGTCCACGGAAGGGCCGCCGCACGCCGGGATCAGTGAGATCGTCGTGCCGATGGACTCACCCGGCATCGAGGTCCGTCCGATCAAGGACATGACCACGAACCGTCACTTCTGCGAGGTGTTCTTCACCGACGTGCGCGCCCCCGTCGAGAACCTCGTCGGCACAGAGGGCGGCGCGTTCAAGCAGACGATGCGCCAGCTCGAGCACGAACGCGGCGGCATCGACCGGCTGTTGAGCAACTATTCGCTCTATTGCGATGCGCGCAAGGTTGCCGATACGTCCGACCCCGTGACACGCCAGGCAATCGCCGGGCTCGAAGCCGGGTATCGGATCGGCAGGATCCTGGTGATGCGCGAGGTCCTCAAGCAGGCACCGGTCGGCTTCTCGGCGGCGACGAAGTGCTTCTGCACCGAGCACGAGCAGCGGGTCGCAGAGTTCGTCGGCCACACCCTCGGTGCCGAGGCCACCCTGTGGGATCAGACGACGCGCGGGATCGCCTACGCACCCGGGTACACCATCATGGGGGGCACCTCGAACGTGATGCGCAACTTCCTCGGCGAGCGGGTGCTGGGCCTACCGCGCTGAGGTTGCGACCGGTCGGCGTCAGAGGTTGCCGGCGGCAACCCTGGCCAAGGCCTCGGAGATCGGCAGGTTCGTCGCGTCGGCGTTGTCGAAGTTGGAGTACTGCACGAACAGGGTGTGCCCACCGGCGACGGCGTACACCGCCGCGAGGTCGCTGGTGAAGCTGCGCTCGCCGATCCCTTTCGCGTCGACGGCATCCCCGACCTGGGTCTTGGCGTCGTCGAAGGCCTCGGCGACGTCCCAGACGGTGACCCGCACGGTGGTCAGCGGGGACTCGGACTGCAACCACGTGCACGCGGTGTAGGCCCCGTACTGCGTCTGTTGCGGCGTCTCGGCGTGCGGGTCGCCGAACGCCGTTCCCGTGGCAGCCTGGATGTCCGCAGGCGTGAGCAACGAGCACGCGTCCGCCGCCGGCGATCCGCTGCCGGTCGCTGGGGCGGTGCCCTCGGTTCCGGCTGACGCGCTCGCACCCGCCGTCCCGGTCGTCGCCGTCGACGCGCGGGTCTTCGACGCGCTGGTCGCGATGGTCGAGGTGGTCCCACGAGGAGCCGTCGACGAGTCCGTCGATGTGGTCGTACGCGGAGCCGGCGACGGGTCCGTCGTGACGAGGCGCGACGATGAGCTCGAGCAGGCGACGAGCGTGGCCAACCCGATGGACAACGCGCCGATCTGCGCATGTCTGCGGGAACGTGTCATTCGTCGCGAAGCTACCGATTCGGCGTTCGCGCGTGCACGCGCCGCGCGGCCGGGGGCTCAGCGGCACCCGCGGCAGGCGAGTTCACCTCTGACCTCGCTCTGTCGGGGAGGTGGTCAGGGAGTGGAACCCTGGCCAGGAGAGACGTCGCCGATCTTGACCTGCGTGTCCGGCGTCTTGTCGCCCGTTGCGGACGTGCCGACCGCCGGGACCGCGGAAGGGTTCGGGTTGGCGTTGCCACTCTGGTTGTTACCACCAGGACCGGGTGCCTGCTGACCGTTGATCGTGCTCTCGACGACCGTCGTCGACGGCGACTTCTTGTTGCTGCTGCCGCAGGCCGAGAGGCCGACGACCAGACAGATGGGGGCGGCAACCAGGGCGAACGTTCGCCTCATGGCGCCACCATGCCCACGACCCGGCGCCGGCAGCCTCCAGCGCGCCGACAACCCGCACCCCGACGCTCGGTCAGAGGACCTTCTTGACGATCGTGACGACACCGATGATCGCGAGGACCACCACGACGACGATGATCCAGAACAGTGTGCCGATCGCGCCGGCAAGGATGGCTGCAGGGAACATGGCCTCCCTCTACCCAGCTCCGGCTTGATCAGACGCGCCGGTGACGGATCTAGCTCTTGAACAGGAACGCCTCCTCGTCCTCGCTGAACAGCACGCGCAGCTCGTCGAGCAGCACCGGGTTGCCGTCGAGCAGCGGGTCCGCGTCGACGAGCTCGAAGGCGACCTCGCGGGCCAGCGTCACCAGCTCGCGGTCGCGCCGCAGCGAGGCCAGCTTGAGGTCGCTGCGGCCCTTCTGCGCGGTGTTCATGATCGTGCCCTCACCGCGCAGCTCGAGGTCCACCTCGGCCAGCTCGAAACCGTCCGTCGAGGCGACGAGGGCCTCGACCCGAGCGTTGTTGGGGTTCGGGTCCTCGCTCGCGGCGGTCACCAGCCAGCACGTGGACGGATGCTCGGCGCGCCCGACCCGGCCGCGCAGCTGGTGCAGCTGGGCGATCCCGAAGCGGTCGGCGTCGAGGATCACCATCGCCGTCGCGTTGGGCACGTCCACGCCGACCTCGATGACGGTGGTGGCCACGAGCACGTCGACCGCGCCGGCGCGGAAGCGGTCCATCGTGGCCTCCTTGTCGGCCGACGCCATCCGACCGTGGAGCAGGCCGAGGCGCAACCCGCGCAGCTCGCCCGCATTGAGCCGGTCGTACGTCTCCTGTGCGCTGGCCACCTCCAGCTTCTCGCTCTCGTCGATGAGCGGGCACACGACGTACGCCTGGCGCCCTGCGTCGACCTCCTCGCGCACCGTCGCCCACGCCGCCTCCTCCAACAGCGGACCGTTCGCCCACTGCGTCCTGATCGGGGTGCGGCCCGGCGGCAGCTCGTCGAGCACGCTCACGTCGAGGTCGCCGTAGACCGTCATCGCCGCCGTGCGCGGGATCGGCGTGGCCGTCATCACCAGCACGTCGGGCACCACATCCCCGTCACCTTTGGCGCGCAGCGCGGCGCGTTGCTCGACGCCGAAGCGGTGTTGCTCGTCGACCACGACCACGCCGAGGCTGTGGAACGCCACGGCGTCCTGGATCAGCGCGTGCGTGCCGATGGCGATGTCGACGCCGCCGTCGGCCAGGCCGGCGAGCACGTCCTTGCGCTGTGTGCCGGTGATCCGGTTGGTGAGCAACTCGATGCGCAGCTGGCGCTCGCCGAACAGGCTGCCCGGATCGTCGACGGTGACGCCCTCCAGCAGCCCGCGCACGCTCGTCGCGTGCTGTTCTGCGAGCACCTCCGTCGGCGCCATCAGCGCGCTCTGGTGACGGCCCTGGGCGGCGACGAGCATCGCGCTGACCGCGACCAGGGTCTTGCCGGCGCCGACGTCGCCCTGCAGCAGCCGGTGCATCGGGTGCGGGCCGGCGAGGTCGGCTTCGATCTCGCCGATCGCTCGACGTTGCGCGGCAGTCAGCTCGTACGGCAGCGCTGCCCGCAGCCGTTCTGTGAGATGCCCGTCGACGACGTGGCGGATGCCGAGCGAGTCGCGTTCGAGTGCCCGCTTGCGCATCACCAGCACCGTCTGCACGCGCAGCAGCTCGTCGAACGCGAGGCGGCGGCGGGCGGCGTCCTTGTCGCGCATCGTGTCCGGCAGGTGGATCTTGCGGAACCCGTCGTGGCGATCGATCAGCCCGAGCCTGCGCAGCACACGTGCGGGAACCGGATCGGCGATGCCGCGCACCGCGCAGCGCTGCAGGGCGTCCTCGACCCAGGCCGCGATCTCCCAGGTGTTCAGCGCCGCCTTCCCGCTCTGCGGGTAGATCGGCACGATCCGCCCGGTGCGATCGCCGATCAGGTCGACGACGGGGTTGGTCATCTGCAGGCCGCCGCGGTACACGTCCGGCTTGCCGTACAGCGCGATCTGCAGGCCGGGTTGCAGCTGCCGCTCGCGCCACGGCTGGTTGAAGAACACCACCTGCAGGCGCCCGCTGCCATCGCCGACGACCACGTTGACCATGGTCCTGCGGTTGCGCATCGCCCGCTTCGTGACGGAGCGGACCGAGACCAGCACGAGCGCCTCCCGGCCCGGCTCGAGGTCGCTGAGCCGGGCCTCGTTCGTGCGGTCGACCCACCGGCGCGGATACGTCATGAGCAGATCGAGCACGCTCTCCACGCCGACCGAGCGGAGCGCCTCCAGCTTCTTGTCGCCGACACCTTTGAGCCGGTCGACGCCGATCTCGCCGAGCTCGCGCAGCGTGAGCGGTGCGCTCACGTCACTCGACACCGAACAGGTACGGGTACAGCGGCTGGCCGCCGCGATGCACCTCGACCTCCATGCCGGGGTGGTGCTCGGCGAGCCAGGCGCGCAGGACGTCGGTGTGAGCTGCCGACGCGGCGGCGCCCTCGATGACCGTGACGATCTCGCGACCGTCCTCGACGAGATGCTCGAGCAACGCGACCGCGGCGCCGTCGAGCGTGGCGCTGACCGCGACGATCCCGTCGCCGCGGATCAGCCCGATCCAGTCACCCGTGCTGATCGCGCCGATCTCGCTCGTCGTCTCGCGCACGGCTTGGGTGATCTCGCCGGTGGCCACCGCGGCAGCGGCCGCGGTCATCTCCTCCAGGTTCAGCTCGGCATCCTGCTCGGGGTCGTAGACGACGAGCGCGGCGAGGCCGGCGGGCATCGAGGTGGACGGCACCACCAGCACCCGCTTGGTCGTCAGCGCGTCGAGCTGCTCGGCGACCGGGATGATGTTCTTGTTGTTCGGCAGCACCACCACCTGGTCGGCGTTGACCGCCTCGACGGCCGCGAGCAGCTCGGCCGTCGACGGGTTCATCGTCTGCCCGCCGGAGATCACGCCCTGCACCCCGAGCTGGCCGAACAGGTCGACAAGACCATCCCCGCTGGCGACGGCGACGATCGCGCACGTCACCCGCGGCAGCGAGCTGAAGGGGATGTGGCGCGTGGCGCCGCCGCGCATCGCCAGCTCGCGGTGGGCGTGCTCGTCGGCGACCTCCTCGAACAGGTCGGTGATCCGGATCGTCCGCGGCCGCCCGCCGAGATCGAGGGCGACCTCGATCGCCGCACCGATGTCGTTGGTGTGCACGTGGCAGTTCCACAGTCCCTCGCCACCGACGACGACGATCGAGTCGCCGATCTCGCCCCAACCCTCCTTGAACGGCTCGATGTGATCGTCGGCGAGGTCGAGCAGGTACATCACCTCGTAGCGCAGCTGGCTGACGTCGATCTCGCCGGCCGCCCCATGTCGGTGGGCCGCGTTGGCGAGCTGGTCCGCCGACGGTCCGCCCGTGTCGTCCGGCTCCGGCAACGGCTCGCCGTCGACGACGAACAGCGCCGAGTCGAGCAGCAGCAGGAACCCGGCCCCGCCGGCATCCACGACGCCGGCTTCGCGCAACACCGGGAGCAGGTCGGGGGTCGCGGCCAGCGCGGTGCGTCCTGCGTCCCGCGCGGCGCGCAGCACCGTGACGAGGTTGGCGCCTCCTGCCGCGGCAGCGTGCGCACCGTCGGCAGCCTCGCGCACGACCGTCAGGATGGTGCCCTCGATCGGCTTCAGCACCGCCTGGTAGGCCGCCGTCGACGCGGCGCGAAGGGCCTCCGCCACCCGCGACGCGGTGCCGTCGGCCGCGTCGCGCAACGTGCTCGCCAGGCCGCGCAGGATCTGGCTGAGGATGACACCGCTGTTGCCCCGCGCGCCCATCAGGCTGCCGTGGCTGATGGCTGCGCACGTCGGCCCGAGATCGAGCGCCGCACCGGCCAGCTCGGCCACGACCGCATCGAGCGTGCGCGCCATGTTGGTGCCGGTGTCGCCGTCGGGCACCGGGTAGACGTTGAGCCGGTTGATCTCGGCGGCGTGGGCCTGCATCGCGTCGCGGTAGGTGATCACGGTCTCACGCAGCACGTCTGGCCCGAACGTCTCGAGGGTTGGCACGCGCAGAACTGTACCGAGGGGGCGCGCGCGGCCGTGCGGCGAGCCCGCGGGCCGATCCGCCGCGTCCCGACCATCGGCCCGAGCGGTCGTTCTCATCGTCAACAGTGATGACCGGAGCCGCTCGCGGGGCGATTCGAGCTTGTCGCCTGACGCCTCTGCGCTGGTACTCTGCACGGACTGATTTCAGAAGGCATCTTCTGGAAACACCTTCGAAACACCCAGGAAGTAGCACGTCATGGCAGCCGTATGTGAAGTCTGTGGCAAGGGCCCGAGCTGGGGCATGTCCGTGTCGCACTCCCACCGTCGCACCAAGCGGCGCTGGAACCCGAACATCCAGCGCGTCCGCGCCCTGGTCGGCGGCTCGCCGAAGCGGGTCTACGTCTGCACCGGCTGCATCAAGAGCGGCAAGGTCGTCAAGGCCGGCTGACGTCGGCTGGGCGGGTCATGCAAGGCGTCATCAAGAGCTACGACCCGACAACGGGCGACGGCAGCCTCCTTCGTGACACCGACCTCGCGGAGTTCGACCTCGCCGCCGACGCACTGCAGGGATCGATCTTCCGCATGCTCCGCCAGGGGCAGCGGGTCGTGTTCGAGCTCGACCCGAGCGGCAGAGCGACCACCCTGCGGCTCGGCAGCGAGCGAGACATGGAGACGCCGGGCACCTAGCCGGGCGTTTCCTCCAACCACCCTCGGGCACGTCGCGACCGAGTGATGAGCAAGGAGCACATCAGGATGAGCGGAACAACCGCCAACAGTCGTCTCCAGCAGTGGGTGGCCGACTGGGCAGCGATCATGCAGCCCGACGACGTCTACTGGTGCGACGGCAGTGCAGACGAGTACGACCGTCTGGCGCAGCAGCTCGTCGACTCGGGCACGTTCACGCGGCTCGACGAGGCGAAGCGGCCGAACAGCTACTGGGCGCACAGCGATCCGGGTGACGTCGCCCGCGTCGAGGACCGCACGTTCATCTGCACGGCGACTGCCGAAGAAGCCGGCCCGACGAACAACTGGCGCGAGCCGGAAGGCATGCGCGCCGAGATGAGGCGCCTTTTCGCAGGCTGCATGCAGGGCCGCACGATGTACGTGGTCCCGTTCAGCATGGGCCCGCTCGGCTCGCCGATCGCGCACATCGGCGTGCAGCTCACCGACAGCGCCTACGTCGCGGTGAGCATGCGGATCATGACCCGCATGGGCCAGGGCGCGCTCGACGTGCTCGGCGCGGACGGCGGGTGGGTGCCGTGCCTGCACTCCGTCGGTGCCCCGCTGTCCCCCGGTGAGGCCGATTCGCCGTGGCCGTGCAACCCGGACAACAAGTACATCGTCCACTTCCCGGACACCCGCGAGATCTGGTCGTTCGGCTCCGGTTACGGCGGCAACGCGCTGCTCGGCAAGAAGTGCTTCGCGCTGCGCATCGCCTCGACGATGGCGCGCGACGACGGCTGGCTGGCCGAGCACATGCTGATCCTCAAGTTGACCAGCCCGCAGGGCGAGTCGAAGTACATCGCCGCCGCGTTCCCGTCGGCGTGCGGCAAGACCAACCTGGCGATGCTCGTGCCGACGATCCCGGGCTGGACGGCCGAGACGATCGGCGACGACATCTGCTGGATGAAGTTCGGCGCCGACGGCCGGCTCTACGCGATCAACCCGGAAGCCGGCTTCTTCGGGGTCGCCCCCGGGACCGGCTACGACACCAACGCCAACGCGATGGAGACGCTGTGGGGCAACAGCATCTTCACGAACACCGCGCTGACCAGCGAGGGCGACGTGTGGTGGGAGGGGATGAGCGAGGACAAGCCCGCCCGTGCCACCGACTGGAAGGGCCACACCTGGACACCCGAGACGGAGGCGCCGGCCGCCCACCCGAACGCCCGGTTCACCGCTCCCGCAGCGCAGTGCCCGTGCATCGCCCCGGCGTGGCCGGACCCCGCCGGCGGGCCTTACTGTGCGATCCTGTTGGGGGGCCGCCGGCGCACGACGGTCCCGCTGGTGACGCAGGCGTTCGATTGGGAGCACGGCGTGTTCCTCGGCTCGATCATGGCCAGCGAGACCACGGCCGCCCAGGCCGGTGCCGTCGGCAAACTGCGCTTCGATCCGATGGCGATGCTCCCGTTCTGCGGCTACAACATGGCCGACTACTTCGGCCACTGGCTGGCGATCGGCAAGAACACCGATCCGTCCAACCTGCCGAAGATCTTCTTCGTCAACTGGTTCCGGCGCGACGAGGGCGGCCGTTACCTGTGGCCCGGGTACGGCGAGAACAGTCGCGTGCTGAAGTGGGTGTTCGAGCGCGTGGCCGGCACAGCGGACGCCGAGGAGACCCCGATCGGCTACCTCCCGCGTGAGTCCGATCTCGACACCAGCGGCCTGGCCATCGCCGAGTCCGACCTGCATGAGCTGCTGTCGATCGACTCGGCAGGTTGGAGGAGCGCGATCCCGCAGATCCGCGAGCACTACGCCCAGTTCGGAGACCGGCTCCCGGCCCAGCTGACCCTCGCCCTCGACGACCTCGACACCAAGCTCGCCGCGGCCTGACCCGCCGCCCTACCCCGCCCCACCCGCCCGCCAGGCGGGCGCGATCTGTGCCACGGCATAGCACAACCGCGCCCACCACCCGACCCAGGAAGAGACGTTGGCAGGCGGAGCTAGGGGGCCTGGGCGACGAGCATCGCGCGGATCCCGAGGCCCATGATGAACAGGCTGCCGAAGCCGTACAGCAGGTACAGACGGTGGCGCATCTGCGACTTGTAGGAGTAGATGATCGCCACCGAGATGATCGCCACGAACCCGTAGAACGCGTGGAACTTGGGGAACACGAGCTTGTCCTTGTTGACCAGGATCACCCCGAGCGTCACCTGAACGAAGACGGTGAGCTCGGCGATCGCGATGAACCACCACAGCGCGCGGGTGCGCAGTGGCGTCCACCAGTTGGCCCCGAGCGCCCACGCGCCCGCCAGGCCGTTGCCGATGACGACGAACCACGCCCAGTTCTTGTGCAGGTCGTACAGCGCGAGGGCGTTCAGGTGGATCCCGTCAGGCAGCGGTGACGCGCCGACGCGCCGGCGACCCGTGCGCACCGCGGCGCACCGAGGACCCGGTCATCGGGCGGCGAGCTGGGTCCGCGCCAGCTCCTGCTTGGCCTGGGCCTCGGCCCATGCCGAACCGGAGATGTCGACCAGCTCGGCGATCTCGTCATCGCTGAACCCGGCGAGACGGCGGAAGTTGCGAGCGAGGTGCACCGGGCTCTCCGGCTGCTCGCCACGGAACCCACCGAAGCTGAACAACTTGTCGACCGCCTTCTGGAAGTCGAGCGCGTTCTTCTGCCGCTCCGGATCATCGACGGTCAGGCGCCGCAGCCAGTCGCTGCCCATCTTCACGTGGGTCACCTCGTCGGCGAGCATCCAGTCCTCGGCGAACGACAGCACCGGGTCGGTCAGCGCCCTGCCGAAGTCGCGCATCGTCTTGAAGACGTCGATCGCGAGGCCTTCGAGGGCGCGGTTCACGCCGGTCAGGCGCAGGACCGGATCCGGGTTGCACGCCGCCTCGTAGAGCATCGTCTGCTCGGCGAACTCGCCGATCTCGCTGCCCATGTGGTCACTCAGCTTGCAGCTGATCTCGACGTGGCGAGCCTCGTCCCAGCATTGCCGCGCCATGTCCAGCTTGAGGAGGAACGGCGCCTGCTCGCGACCGTCGCCCGTCTCGAAGTCCCAGCAGGTGCGCCCCGCCCCCTCGAGCGCCTGGATCTCGCCGACGAAGATGCCGTGCATCAACCCGCGGGCGTTGTCCGTCACGTTGGCGTAGGTCGGGGCGAACGTGTTGACCTGCGCGGCCGGGCTGAGGTTGCGCGGGTCGAACACGGTCTCCTCGATGCGCACGTGGTGGAACCGGGCGTCCCGGGCAAGCGCCTCGACCGGCCATTGGTGCTTCATCGCAACCTCCTCGGTCGAGACCACGTCAGGCGCCACGACATCGACCGCAATCTAACAATGAGGCGGCCACCAGCGCGCTGCGGCCTCGTCATTCGCCACAACCGAACCCACCGGACAGGGCCATCACCGTGGACGCGTCGTCGACACCGGTCAGCTGCCCGGTGAGCGCCGGTGAGATCATGAAGCTCGCCGGCGCAGTCGCGTCGGACGGGTTGATCGTCACGGCCGGATACGCGGCCTTCAGCTGCGCGACGGTGCTGCCGACGCCGATCCCACCAGATGTGCGCAGCCCGGCCGGGGCGATGGTCGCCCCGAACGGCGGTCCGTACGAGTAGGAGAAGAAGTGCGGCCGGCCGACGACGACCTTCGACTCGTCCCCGAAGTACAGGTCGAGGTCGCCCCACGACACCGTGCGCACCTCGGTACCCGGGCACGAGCCCAGCGAGAGCGGGTCGACCCACCCACTGTCGACGGTGGGCTTGCCGACGTACCCGGTGACGAAGTCGATCACGCCGTCCGGGTCGGCGCCGAACGCGGCATTGCCGAGCCCGTTGTCGCGCAGCACCAGCGCGCTCCCGGGTGGCAGGGTCGTGGTCGTGCTCGGGGCGACGGTGGTGGTCGTCGCCGCGACCGTCGTGGTCGTGGTCGCCGGCGCCACCGTGGTCGTGGTGGCCGGCGCGGTCGTGGTCGTCGGGTGTGTCGTCGTCGTGGTGCGCGCAATGGTGGCGGTGGTCGCCGGCGCAGCGGTGGTCGTCGGTACCGGCACCGGGATGGACGTGGCGGCCGTCGTCGACGCGGTCGTCCTGGCCGGCGCGGCGCTGCTGGCGCAGCCGACGAGGACCACCACGAGCGCAGCGGGCACGCCGGCCGAGGCGATCCGCCTGGCGATGCGCACCGTCATCGACGCAGTGTTGCAGGTCGGTCAGCGCTCAGCGGTTCGCCGTCACGAAAAGACGAACCCGTCACGTACGCCGGACGGCGCGCCGCGCTCGATGAACCACTCGGTGCCGAACGCGATCTGGAAGAGCTCGTCGGGCATCGCCAGGAACGCTCCCGTGTCGGTGACCTGGCTCACGTGCGACATGATCGACTCGCGCTTGCGGTCGACGTAGGCGCTGACATCGACGCGCAGGGTCAGCTCGGCTTCCGGCATCCCGAGCGGGTTGCCGTCGTCGGCGGGACCTTCGGGGTCGAAGTCCGGCCCGAACGCTTCGGTCACGGAGACCATCGCCACGAGCGCGTCACGGTTGATCGTCGCCTCGAACACCGACGGCGTGCCGGCCAGATCGGCGGCGCGGTGGCCCACGGCGTGCACCTTGACGTGATCGGGATGTCCGTAGTTGCCGTGCCAGTCGTAGGTGGTCAGCACGTCGGCGGCCTCCTCGCGCAGCACGGCGGCAAGCAGCTCGGCGGCCTCGTCGACGGGCGCCTGGGTGAACGACAGCGGGTCGGCGTTCTGCTCCCAGCCGGTCATCCCGCTGTCCTTGTACCCGAGCCAGACGACGCGATGGACCCCCAGCGCCTTCGCCGAGCGCATCGTCTCGGCCTTGCGCCGGTCGATCAGCGTCTCGCCGGGCGCGAGATCCCCTGGCACCTCGCCGAAGTCGCCGTTGGTGGCGACCACCAGCACGACCCGGTGCCCCTCTGCACTCGCCCGCGCAAGGGTGCCACCCGTCGTCAACGACTCGTCGTCGGGATGGGCGTGGAGCGCGACGAGCGTCCCCATCAGCCGCCCTTGACAGCGCCGTTCGCGAGCACCTCGTCGATCCGTGCGCCCGCGACACCCCAGTCGGCGAGGATCTCGCGCGAGTGCTGCCCGGGGTGCGCGCCGGGGCTGACGACCTCCGCCACGGTGCGCGAGAAGCGCGGCGCCGGGGCGGGCTGCGTGATCCCACCGACCTCGATGAACGCCTCGCGGGCGATGTTGTGGGGATGCTCGGCAGCCTCGCTCATCGTCAGCACCGGGGCGAAGCAGACGTCGGTGTGCTCCATGATCTTGCACCACTCGTCCTGCGTCTTGGTCTCGAAGACCTGGCGGATCCGGGTCTTGAGGTGCGGCCACAGGTCGCGGTCCATCTGCCGCTTGAACTCCGGGTCGTCGCTGAGCCCTGTGAGCTGGAGCAGCTCGGCATAGAACTGCGGCTCGATCGAGCCGACGGAGATGTACTTGCCGTCGGCGCAGCGGTACGCGTCGTAGAAGTGGGAACCGGTGTCGAGCAGGTTCGTGCCGCGGTTGTTCTCGTCGAACACACCGCTCGCCTTCATCGACCAGAACATCGACATCAGGATGGCCGTGCCGTCGACCATCGCCGTATCGACGACCTGGCCCTGCCCGCTCTGCTGCGCTTCGAGGATCCCGCAGACCACGCCGAAGGCGAGGAACATCCCACCACCACCGAAATCGCCGACCATGTTCAGCGGCGGCACAGGAGCCTCGCCCTGGCGACCGAAGTGGGCCAGCGCGCCCGCCAGCGAGATGTAGTTGATGTCGTGCCCGGCCGCCTGCGAGTACGGCCCTTCCTGCCCCCAGCCGGTCATCCGCCCGTAGACGAACTTCGGGTTGCGCGCCAGGCACTCGTCGGGGCCGATGCCGAGGCGCTCCATCACGCCGGGGCGGAAGCCCTCGAGCAGCGCGTCGGCCTTCTCGACCAGGTCGAGCAGCGTGGCCGCGCCGTCGGGGTGCTTGAGGTCGAGGGCGATGTTGCGCCGACCGCGCAGTGAGACGTCCGGATGGGGGGTGTCCGGCGCGGGGCCCCGCACGTTCTGCGCACGCTCGACGCGGACGACCTCGGCGCCCATGTCGGCGAGCAGCATCGCCGCGAACGGCCCTGGGCCGATGCCGGCGAGCTCGATGATGCGATATCCGGAAAGAGGACCAGCCATGAGGATTGACTAGCACGCCGACGACCGGGTCCTGTTATTCGATCGACGCCCCGTGCACGCAGCCGCCACGCTGTGTCGATGCCACCCTCAGCGCACGGTGTCCGCCTGGCATGGGCAGACGTCCCCGCACGGGTCCGTGCCGCAACGAACGATGTCCTCGGGTCGGCGATCTGCGTCGCGACCAACGTTGCCGGTGGCTTCTCCCCAGGACCCGCCGCACGGTGCGAGCTCCGCGACGGACGGATCGTGTTCGTCAAGGCCGTCGGCGCAGAGCTCAACGCGCGGTCACTGGCGATGCACCGCAGGGAGGCGACGATCGCGTCGGCGCTGCCCGCCGGCTACCCGTCGCCGCGCCTGTTCCACCACATCGACATCGACGAGTGGACGGTGCTGGTGTTCGAGCACAGCGCTGGCCGGATGCCTGCACAACCGTGGCGCGCCGACGAGCTGGCGGCGGTGCTCGACCTGCTGACGGCGATGAGCCGCCACGGCACGCCGTGCCCGATCGATTGGCTCGAACGCGAGGGTGGCGACCTCGACGGCCATGCCGAGCGGTGGAACTGGCGGGCGCTCGACGACGAGCCGGCGCTCGTCGACCGGCTCGACCCGTGGAGCAGGCGCCACCTCGCTCGGCTTGCCGCGCTGGAGGACGGCTGGATCGCCGCCGGCGCTGGCGAGTCGCTGGTGCACCACGACGTCCGCGCCGACAACGTGCTGCTGCGCGACGGCGCCCCCGCGCTCGTCGTCGACTGGCCGAGCGCCCTCATCGGCGCGCCGTGGATCGACCTGCTCGGCTTCCTCCCTTCGGCGTCGATGCAGGGCGCCGGTCGGCCAGACGCGATCTTCCGCGCCCACCCACTCGGTCGCGCCGCCGACCCCGATCAGGTGACGACCTACCTCGCCTCGCTGGCCGGGTTCTTCGTGCGCAGCGCGCTGCTCCCCGCCCCGCCGGGGCTGCCGACGTTGCGGCCGTTCCAGGCGGCGCAGGGCGTCGTGGCGATCGAGTGGTTGGCGCAGCGCACCGGCTGGCACTGAACGGCCGACGGTGCCACCGCCCGCTGACGGGTTCAGGCGGCGTGGGCGGTGTGCGAGAGGATCGCGTCGACGATCACCGGCCACAGCGGCTCCGGCATGTCGTGGCCCATGTCGCCGACCAGCAGCAGGTTCGCCCCCGGGATCAGCTCGGCGGTGCGCATCCCTCCGCTCGGGCTGATCAGCGTGTCGTCGCGGCCGTGGATCACCAACGTCGGCACGTCGAGCTCGGGGAGCAGGGCGGAGCGGTCACCGCTGGCGTAGACGGCGGACAGCTGCCGCGGTGCCCCCTCCGGGTAGAACGACCGGTCGTAGGCGGCGGCGGCGCGCTCGCGGCCGGCGGCCGCGTCGCCATACTTCTTCGACTGGAAGATCAGCGATCGTTCTGACGCGGCGATGTAGCCCTCGCGATCGGTCGGCGGCGGGGTCAGCAGCACCTGCATCGCCTCCGGCGCGGGCTTGCCGTAGTCGAGGTCGCCGATGCTGCTCATGATCGAGACGAGGCTGCGGGTGCGCGTCGGGTGCTCGATCGCGATCGTCTGCACGATCATCCCACCCATCGACGCGCCGACCATGTGGGCGCGCTCGATGCCGAGGTGGTCGAGCAGCCCGATCGCGTCGGCCGACATGTCGCTGAGCGTGTACGGCGCGCCGGCGAACACCTGCTTGGCGCGCATCGACTCCATCGCTGCGGGCAGGTCGACGG
>JBBQTN010000048.1:0-27498 GCA_038213195.1 Acidimicrobiales bacterium
AGGGGCTCGAGCTCGGCGCCGGTCTGCTCTTCGCTGCGGGCGCCGTCGGACTGCTCGAGTCGCGCCGACGTCAGCGGATGCGCGCCGCCGTGGTGGGCGCAAGGCTTGTTCGCCAGCCGGACACGGAGGTCGCGGCCGAGAGTCGGCTGCGCGCCGCCTCAGCACCCGAGCGTCTCGTGCGGCTCGACCTCGGGATCCGCGCCGCGGCGTTGGACCTTGCCGATTCGGGTGCTCGCATCGTGACGGCCGAGTTCGGCGACGACGGCGCGGTCCGGCTCACGCTCGACGGCCCCGCCACGCCGGCAGGAGGAACCTGGCGGCTCGATCTCGATGGCGGTACATGGGTGCTCCCGGCGCGCGTCTCGACGGACACGCTGGCGAGGGCGGCGCGTCGCGCCGGCATGCCGTGCCCCGCGCTGGTGCACCTCGGGGCGACGGCGAGCGGCCAGCTGTTCACCGATCTGGAGGCCCTCGGCGCGCTGCACATCGACGTGCCCGAGCCCTTCGACCGCGACATCGTTCGTTGCTTGGCGGCTTCGATGGTGGTCTCCCCGTTCGCCTCAGCGGCCCACGTCGTCGCCGTCGGGCTCGAGCCGGAGTTGGCGCTCGGCTCGGCGGTCGAGGTCGAACACGCCGATTCGATCGAGGCCGCCCTCGAGCTCGCTGCGACCCGGCTCGGCACGACCGGGACGACCGCCAGAGGCACATCCACGTTCGCACTTCGGGCGCGGAGCAACGGAGGCGAGTCGTGGGAGCCTGCGATCGTCTTCGCCGCCACCGGTGACGCCGGCTCGCCGTTGGCGCAGATCGTCGTCGGACCCGGTCTGGCGGTCGTCACGACGGGTCGTCCGCCAGAGGCGATCTCCGACGCGTGGACGTTGCGCGTCGAAGAAGGCCAGTTCGTCCTCCATCCGCTCGGGATCGCGCTCACGCCCTGTGGTCTCGGCCAACGCGGCCTGCTCGACGTGCGCGCCCTGTTGGACACGGCACAGCAACCACTGGAGGTGCGCGCCCGCGTGGTCCAGTTCGACGGATGCCACGCAGACCCGCCGGCCGAGCCTGACTGGACGCGGCCTCCGGTGTGGATGGACGACGTGGTCGCCGGTGTCGATCGCGCCACGTTCAGCGAGCGCGGCTGGTCGTTGCTCGTCCGGTTGCTCGGGCCGGTCGAGGTGGTCACGGTGGACGGTGCCGCCGCCCAGTTCGAGCGCTCCAAGGCGCTCGAACTGGTCGTCTGGCTGAGCCAGCATCGCCAGCACGCGACGCGGACCGGGGCGCGGACCGCGCTGTGGGCCCTCGACGTGCGCGACGCGACGTTCGCCAACGTGGTCAGCGATGCGCGCCGGGCGATGGCCCGCGCGCTCGCCCCGCCGCTCGGTGAGGAGTGGCTGGCGCGCACCCTCACCGAACAGCTGCCACTGCACGAGGCGGTGACGACCGACGCGGAACTCCTCGCGGAGCGAGTGGCGCAGGCCCGTGGGCTGTGCGCGTCCGCGGCGATCGAGGTGCTTCGTCCTGGACTCGCGCTGGTGGCGGGGATGCCGTTCGCGGGGACGTCGTACCTGTGGAGCGACGCCGAAGGGATCGCGACCATGCTGACGTTGCTGGTCGTCGGTGCGGCCACGGAGCTCGCCAACCACTACCTCACCATCGCAGATGCCGAGGGCGTGTTCTGGGCCACGGGACAGGGACTGCGTGCCCTCCCCGGTCACGAGGAGCTGATCGCGCTGCGGATGCGCGCCCACGCCGGTGCCGGCGACCTGTCCGGCGTCCGGCGCGAGTGGGAGTCCTACGAGCGCGCCCTGGACGCCGATCAGTGGTCGGCGGCGCAGCCGTCACCGAAGCTCGTCGCGCTGCGCCGTGAACTGCTGGCGACGGCCGCCGTGTCGTGACGCCCCGTCGTGCCTGACGCCTTCTATGGCCGCAGCAGCACGCGCCCGAAGGCTTGGCGGGACTCGATGTAGCGATGGGCCTGCTCAGCCTCGGCGAGCGGGAACACCGTGTCGACGGCGACGCGCAGCTCCCCGGAGGCGACACGATGCAGCAGCGACTCGACCATCGCGTGGACCCGCTCCGGGGCGACGCCCATCTCAGCGCCGAGGAAGACGCCCGTCAGCGAGGCGTTCTTCTGCATGATCGGCCACACCTCCGGCGGGCGTTGCTCGCGACCCGCCTGCCCGACCCAGCTGATCCGGCCGCGGTAGGCGAGCGCGGCGATGCTCGACTCCAACGTCCGCCCGCCGACGGGGTCGACGACGAGGTCCACACCGCGGCCGTCGGTGAGTCGCATCACCTCCCGCGCCACGTCGACCGTGGCGTAGTTGATGCCCTCGTCCATGCCGAAGTCGCCCAGCCGCGACAGCCGCTCGTCGCTCGACGCGGTGGCGAACACCTTGGCGGCGCCGGCCGCCTTGGCGAGCTGGATGGCGGCGAGGCCGACCCCGCCGGCACCGGCTTGCACCAGCACCGTCTCACCCGCCGTGAGGTGACCGAACTCGAACAGGCAGTCGTCGGCCGTCCCGAACTCGATCGGCACTGCGGCCGCCTGCTCGATCGCCAACCCGTCGGGGATCGCGTAGACGGAGCCGGCGGGCACGCTGACGATCTCGGCGTGGCTCCCCGCACCCATCGTCGCCACGACCGGTTGTCCGACGGTGAACTGGCTGACCCCGTCGCCCAGTGCCCGCACCGTGCCGGCAGCCTGGTACCCGACGATGTGCGGCGTGGAGGTCAGCACACCGCCCTGGCGGTGCAGGAGGTCTCCGCCCTGGATCGATACCGCCACGACGTCGATCAGGACGCCACCGCGCCGCAGTTCGGGATCGGGAACCTCGTCGTACCGGAAGACTTCGGGACCGCCGGTGCGGTCGTAGCAGGCAGCGCGCATCGCGCCGACCCTATGCGGAGGGTGTGGTCGCCGCCGTTGCCGAGGCGGCGGCTGTGTGATGCCCGGCAGCGAGAGCAACTGCAGCGTTCTCGGTGAGCGCGGCGGCCTCGGCAGCACGGCGAACCTTGGCGAGCAGGTCGAACAGCGTCTCCGCCTCGGCTTCGGTGAGCGCGGCGAGACCGAAGCAAGCCGATGCGGCTCCCCGCGAGGCCTCCTCCATCGCTGCTCTGCCGGTTGTGGTGATCCGCGCCAGCGTCTGCCTGCGATCGGTCGGGTGGGCGACCCGCTCGACGTACCCGAGCCGCTCCAGCGTGTCCACCGTCGCGGTGATGCTCGTCGGATGGACCATCAACCGCTGACCGAGCTTGCCGAGGGAGAGCTGCCCGTCATGGCTGAAGAACAGCACTGCGAGCGCTTCGTGGCGGGTCGTGGTCAGCTGGAACGGGTCGAAGCCGGCCGCGTTGTGTCCACTGATCAACTCCTCCACCTTGACCACGGACAGTGCAGCACGGAAGTACGGCCCCGATGGCCAGCCGTGGTCACGCCAGTTCTGGTCCGCCTTGACGACGGGGTCGTCCGGATCGAGCGCTGCCGGGACATCCCTCCGGCCGGTTGCCCTTGCCATCGTGGCCGCTCCTGTCGCTCGGGGGGACCGAAGGGTAGCCGCAACACGATCGGCTCCACCGACGGTGCGCCAGCCCGCACGTGGCACTGTCGTGGGGCTCCCCTCAGGCCGCGAGGCTGCATCGGCTGCGGGAGATGGTGCTCCCGCCGACGGCGTCGTCGCTGTGCCATCGTCCGGGAGGCGCTTGCGGCACCGCTGACGCGTCCGTGTCCGGCGATCGAGCGGATCGCCGGACACGAACGGTCGTCGATTGAGATGTTCGGTCAGTACGCGGCGACTCGTGTCGTACTCCTGGCCACCCTCGGGACGAGCAGGCTGACCAGCACCACGACCGCTGCAGCGATCACTGCCCACCACGCGAGACCCGACTGCAGGGCGAGCGAGCGCCGGAACGAACTGGTCTGGACGGCGCCGACGATCCCTGCCACACCGAGGACGAGACCGAAGAACACCGCCACGGCCCGCGCCGTCGCCGCGGCGCAGATCAGCAGGCAGATCCCGAACCCGGTCTCGATGGCACCGAGTGTGGCGGTGTGGGTGGAGCCGAGCACCTTCACCACGGGCTGGTCCATCGGGCCGTCGAAGCCGGCGCGCGTCAGCGCAATCAGCCCGACGATGGTCATCGCGAGACCGACGAGGCCGACGATCAGCGAGTCGAACGCGAAGCGCTGCCCGTACGTCGTCGCCACCCGCTGGTGCACGGCGGCCGGTTGGGCGACGACCACCTGCTCGACCGGCACGGCGGTCGCGCTGGCCGGCGTACCGGTCGCCCCGTACTGCGCGCCGACCGGCTGCACGACCTGCTCGACCGGCGGATCGTCGGCGCGGACGTAGCGCGGATCGGGATCAGGTTCGTAGGTCATCATCCGTCCTAAAGGACGTGGCGGTGGCTGCGGCCGGTGACGGCGCGGTAGACGAGCAGCGCGAGGATCGAGCCGACGATCGAGCCGATGATTCCCGATGCCTGGAACGCCCCGTCGCTGGCGTCGTGATGAGTGAGCACGTAACCGATGAAGCCGCCGATGAACGAGCCGACGATCCCGAGCAGGATCGTCCCGCCGACCGACATCGGATCCTTGCCGGGAACCACCGCCCGCGCAATGAAGCCGGCGACCAATCCGATCACAAGCAAATACAGCACAAACCCGATCATGTAACCCTCCTCATCGTTGTGGGGAGTGCACAGCACACCCCCGTCTGGCGAACGTGTGATATCCGTTACACGACACAGGCAAACCTGTGCGCGGTCGATTTGCCGAGGCTTTACCGCGCGCAGTTCCTGCCTTGAGAGGGCGTCGATACCTTGCGCCAGACCAGGGAGGTGCGGTGATCCCACGCAGCGCGGACATGGCCGACGAGGCGACGGCGGACGTCGCCGGGAACGAGGACGTCGTTGGGGAAGGGGCGGCCCCTGCCGCACCGCGGCGGGCCCGTCGGGCTCGGCGACGGCGGATCTATCGGCGTGTGGCCCTCGTGTGCGCAGTCCTGCTCGTGCCGGTGGGCTACTCGTACGTGCGTGCCCTGACCGGACCGGGATCGGACAGCATCGGCGCCCGATCCGTGGAATGGTTGCGCGAGCACCACTTCGGCGGCGCGGTCGACGCGTTCGAACGGCGCTGGTACCAGAGCCACCAAGCCAAGATCGGTGGGGTACCGACGGCGAGCGTCGCTCGACCGATCGTCGCCCCGGACGCAGCTGGTGCCGCACCGGCATCCTTGCCGCCGCCATCGCTCCCATCGACCGCATCGGTTGCACCGTCACCGCCCTCCTCGGCTGCGTCGCCAGCGCCGGCTGGACCGCCGCTGAGCCCCGCGGGCGAGGCGACACCGACGTCGGCACCGCTGTCGACGTCGTCGACGTCGACGACGACGACGTCGACGACCGGAGCGGCCGGAGTGCCGGCGACGGACGCGCCCGTCGACAACCCGTCTTCGGTCGCGGTGGCCGCCGTGGCGTTGCCCGCTCCGGCAGCGCTACGGACGCCAGCGCGGTCGCCGATCCAGGGCGAGGGCGAGTGGACGCCGATCGGTCCGACGGTGGCCGGCGTCGCAGGGGCGTACGGGACGCTGATCCGTCCCGACGACGTGCACACGTCGGTCCTCGACGCGGTGGTGTGGATCGATCCGGGCCGGCTGGCGTTGCGCCAGTACCCAGGGGCCAACCTCCCCGGCGCACCATGGGACCGTCCCGACCACGTCGAGGCGGACCGCCAGCAGCGCCTGGTGGCGGCGTTCAACGGGGGGTTCAGGCTCGGCGACTCGCACGGCGGGATGATCCTCGGCGGCGCGACACTTGCTCCGATGCGCGATGGCGCGGCGACCCTCGCGATCGACGCGAACGGCGTCCCGAACATCGGTGCGTGGGGACGTGACGTCGTCGCCTCGCCGACGTTGGATGCCGCCCGGCAGAACCTCGACCTGATCGTCGACGCCGGGGCCCCGGTGCCGAACCTGCTCAGTGACCCGAACCGCAAGTGGGGCTTCACTGGGCCGCTGAACAAGAGCGCGGTGTGGCGCTCCGGCGCCGGGATCACCGCCGACGGCGCGCTCGTGTGGGTCGGCGGACCGGGCCTGACGATCGAGACGCTCGCGGAGACGCTGGTGCGCGCCGGCGCGGTGCGCGGCATGCAGCTCGACATCAATCACGAGTGGGTCGAGCTGAACACCTACGCGACCGGCTCGAACGGCGCCGTGCGGGGCAAACGCGTCCTGCCCGAGATGCAGCACGGCGGCGACCGCTGGCTGACCGACGACACCAGGGACTTCGTCGCGGTGTTCGACCGCAGCAGCTGATGCGGCCTGCGACGCCCGGGCTGCGATCCGCTCCGCCTGAGCGTCGAGTCGCTGAGGCCAGCAGGTCGCGCGACGCCGGCCGGCGCGCCGAGCTGTCAGGCCAGCACGTCGCGCGACGTGAACCGCGCCCACGCCGCGCTCGCGAACACGAGGACATAGGCGCCCTGCAGCCCGAGGTTCTTGGTGATCCCCGTCCAGGTGATGTGGGTGCGCATCACGTCGCCGAACGACAGCCAGTTGTGGGTGAACAGCCACGGTTGGATCGTCGAGAGCTGCGGGATCGCGTCGAGGATGCCGGAGAGGATGAGGATGCCCAGCGTCGCCGCCATCGCCCCGATCGCCACGTCGGTCAGCGTGGAGGCGAAGAAGCTGATCGCCGCCAGTCCCAGCAGCGAGAGCGCGACGAGGATGGCGGCGATGCAGATCCGGCCGATCCCGGCCCACACCGACAGGGTGTCGCCGGAGAGCGTCGTGACCCGCCCGACAGGGAACAGGATCGAGCCGACCGCCAGTCCGGCAACTGTCACGACGAGCGTCGCCGCGAAGCAGAACGCGACGATCGTCGCAGCCTTCACAGCGAGCAGGCGCGACCGTCCGGCGGGGCGGATGAGCAGGTAGCGCATCGTGCCGAGGCCGGATTCGCCGGCGATCGAGTCGCCGGCGACGATCGACACGGCGAGCGGCAGGAACACCGGCAGGGTGATGACGAGGGCGGCCAATGCGGCGAACACGCCGTTGTTGGTGACCTGGTTGAGGAACGTCGGGCCGTCGCCGCGCTCCGGTCCACCCGAGATCTTCAGCGCGACGACGATCGCGATCGGCACCAGCGCGAGGACGACGAGCAGCGCCTGGATGCGCCGCCGGCGGAACAGGTGGAGCAGCTCACCGCGCAACATCGAAGCCCTCCCCGGTGAGCGAGACGAACGTGTCCTCGAGCGACGGGCGCTCGATCGCGAAGCCGCGCAACCCGACGCCACCGGTGACCAGCGCATGGGCGAGGTCCTCGGGGCGGTGGTCGCCGAGTTCGGCGCGCACGGTTCCCTCGACGACCTCCGCGACGAGACCGAGCGAACCGAGGATGCGGACGGCGACGCTCACGTCGTCGGTCTGCACCTCGACGCGGGCAGCGTTCCCGCTCTGCAGCGCGGACAGCGAACCCTGCGTGACCAGACGGCCGAGGCTCATCATCGCCACGTGCGTGCACACCTGCTCGATCTCGGCGAGCAGGTGGCTCGACAGGAACACCGTCGTCCCGTCGGCGGCGAGCTCACGGATCAGGTGGCGGATCTCGCGGGTGCCCTGGGGGTCCATCCCGTTCGTCGGCTCGTCGAGGATCAGCATCCGCCGCGGCCGCAGCAGCGCCGACGCGAGCCCGAGGCGCTGGCGCATGCCGAGGCTGTAGGCCTTGAACTTCTTGTCCTGGGCGGCGGTGAGGCCGACCCGCTCGAGCGCCAGCCCGACCCGTGCCGCCCTGGTCGGGCGATCGCCGTGCGGTCCTGCGGCGTCGATCCGCTCGAGGTTCTGCTTGCCGGTCAGCCACGGGTAGCAGGCAGGACCTTCCACGAGCGCGCCGATCTGGGGCAGGACGTCGTCGGCTGCACCCGGCATCCGGCGACCGAACAGCTCGACCTCGCCCGCCGACGGCGAGATCAACCCGAGCAGCATCCGGATCGTCGTGGTCTTGCCGGAACCGTTCGGTCCGAGGAACCCGAAGACCGATCCTGCCGGCACCTCCAGCGCCAGCTGATCGACGACGGCGACGGACCCGAAGCGTTTCGTCAAACCACTGGTGACGATCGCCGGCGTGTCGTCGGCGACGAACGGCCCGGTGGCCGAGCGGTCCTGGAGCTCGGCAGTGGTCGAGGCGCTCACCCCGGGGCGCCGGCGACGAGCGCCTCGAGCGCGGTCGGAGTGACCGCGCCGATCGCCACCCGGCCGTCGTCGAGGACGAGCACCGTGAACAACGTGGTGGTGATCACCCGGCCTGTGGTCGAGCCGACGGTGACCGGGTCTGCCCGGTTGAGCAATGGGCGCACCTGGTCGGGGATGGTCGAGCCGGAGATGATCGCCGCGGACGTCCAGTCGGTTCCGACGGTGGTGACATGGTCGCCGGAGCTGCCGGTGTCAGCGGTGTCGGTGGTGTCGGTGGTCGGCTCGGTACCGGTCGCGTCGGGGGGCGCAGGTGCCGTCGGCGCGCCGTCCGCCGTCGCGGGTGCTTCCCCTCGGCGGCCCCTGCCTCCGCCGAACATCCGTCCGCCGGCCCCGAGCAGGCCGGTGGCGTCCTTCGCCTGGACGACGTTCGCTCCCGGCGGGGGCGTGAAGTCGAACGTCGATGCAGGCGGCGTGGTGTAGCTGAGGTCGCTGAAGCCGATCTCGAACGCCGTCGCTCCCGTCGACTTGGCGGTGACCTTCACGTCGAGCGCGAGGCCGGTGGCGGCGTCGATCGCCAGGGTCACCTGGCCGACGGTCGAGTCGGCCGCCTTCGGGGTCAGCACCAGCTCGTATGCGGCCTGCCCGGCCACGTACTGCGACGCGTCGATGGTGACGGCCGTGCTCGGGGTGACCTTGTCGAGCAAGGCCTGGGCGAACTGCACGGGCGTGTCGTAGGCCGGATCGGGGGCCGACGACGTCGGCGCGGCACCCTTGTCCCCGCCACCGGCGTCGGCCGTGGCAGCGGGGATGGTCGCGTGGGTGGCCGTCAGCGTCGAGCTGTCGTAGCTCCAGACGTCGGTGCCGTTGCGGATCCAGTTGGTCTCCTGCAGCGGCGCCTGCGTCGCGACGCGGACGTGGTCGGCGCCCTCCATCCAGACCTCGGCGGTGTGGGTGCCGCTGAGCAGGCTGGCGATCGACGTGTCCGAGCCGCCACCGCCGAGCGCCCCCAGCGAGCCCAGCGCGGGCAGACCGAGGTTGCTCGTCAGCTTGACCGTGCCCGACAGGGCGGTCACCTGTGCGGTGCGCGCCTTGACCAGCAGCTGGGCCGCCGTCAGCGGCGGGAGGTCCGCTGGCGACGCACCGGCGGAGCCGATGACGTGGGGGGTGACGCTGAACGCAGCGATCGCGACGAGAGCGACGGCGGGGGCAGCCCACCGGCGGTTGAAACGGCGACTCGAGGTCATGGCGGAGACCATACGGATCGGTTGCTGTGAGAACCCTGAGAGCCGGTCCGTCCACGTCACCCGGTGGTGGTCGCCGTCGCCCGGGCTGGCCCGGGCAGCGGGAGGCGGACGACGAACACCGCCCCGGGATCGTTGCCGAGCACGTGGATCGTGCCGCCGTGGGCGTGGACGATCTCCCGGGCGATCGCCAGTCCCAACCCGGTGCCGCCACCGGTGCGCGCCCGGTGCTCGTCGAGGCGCACGAACGGCTCGAACACCGTCTCGCGGTGCGCCGCGGCGATGCCGGAACCGTCGTCGGCGACGCGGATCTCGGCCGACGCCGTTCCCCGTGACAGCCCGATCGTGGCCTGGCGGCGGGCATGGCGCAGCGCGTTGTCGACGAGGTTCGCGAGCACCCGCCCGAGCTGGTCGCGGTCGCCGTCGACCTCCAGTGCCGGCAACGCGCCGGCGGCAACCAGCCGGACGCCCTCGGGCACCGCGCGGGCCAGCTGCTCGGTGACGAGCGTCGACAGGTCCACCCGCTGACGGCGCACCGGCACGCCGCCCGCTCCCTCGGCGCGTGCCAGCGCGAGCAGGTCGGAGGTCAGCCGCTCCATCCGCGCGTCTTCGCGCAGCACGTCGCCGGCGATGGCCGGCCAATCGGCGCGTTCCGGCCGGTTGGCGGCCACCTCGAGGGCGACGCGGATGTTGGCGATCGGCGTGCGCAGCTCGTGCGAGGCGTCGGCCACGAACCGGCGCTGCGCGTCGCGCGACGACTGCAGCCGGTCGAGCATGTCGTTCAGCGTCCCCGCGAGGAGGCCGACCTCGTCCGGCGCCGGCGGTCGCGCGACCCGGCGGTCCAGGCGTTGCGCGGTGATCCGGGCCACCTCGCGGCGCATCGTCTCGACGGGTCGCAGCGCGCGTCCGACCACCCACCACACGAGTGCGGCGACGATGACGACCAGGACGGGCACGGTGACGATGAGCGAGTTGCGCAGCAGCCGGACACCACGGTCGTACCCGGTCAGCGAGCTCAGCACGAGCAGCGTGACCGCCCGGCCGCCGATCGTCGCAGGCGTCGGTTCTGCGAGCCACGCTGCATCCGTCAACCCCGGCACGTGGTGCAGCACGCGACGGCCGCGCGCTGACGGGTCGACCAAGGCGCCGTCGCCGCGCAGCTGGGCGCTGGCGGTGATCACCGAGCCGTCCGTGGCGAGGAGCTGCAGCACGACAGGAGGGTCGGCGTCGATCGCCGGGAGCGGGTTCGGCAGTGGCGACCGCGCGGCCAGCTCGGACAACTCGGCGGCGCGACGCGGCCCCGAGCCGGCCTGCGCATCGAGCAGCGAGCGGCGCAGCACGGCAAGCAGCGTCATGGCGCCGATCAGCAGTCCGAGCGCGACAGCGGCGGTCGCGAGGACGGTGATCCGCACCCGGACCGAGCGGAGGCGACGGGGCGCGGCCACGTCACGCCGGGTCGGCGACGAGCCGGTAGCCGCGTCCGCGCACGGTCTGGATCGATGCCCGCCGGAACGGCGCGTCGATCTTGCGGCGGACGTAGCCGACGTACACCTCGACCGTGTTCGGATCGGTCTCGTCGTCGGGCCAGACATGGCGCAACAGCTCGGCCTTGCTGACGATCGCCCCCTCGCGATGGGCGAGGTAGCTGACCAGCGCGAGCTCGCGAGGGGTCAGCTCGATCTGCGTCTCACCGCGCCAGCAGCGGTGGGCGGCGGCGTCGATGCGCAGGTCGCCGACGGTGAGCACGCTCGACCTGTGCGACGAGCCGCGGCGGATCAGGGCGCGCAGCCTGGCCAGCAAGAGCGGATAGGAGAACGGCTTGGCGAGGAAGTCATCGGCGCCGGTGTCGAGCGCCTCGGCCTGGTCGAGATCGCCGTCCTTGGCGCTGAGCATCAGGATCGGCACGTCGCGGCCCGCCTCGCGCAGCCGCTTGGCGACGAGGAACCCGTTCAGACCGGGGAGCATGACGTCGAGCACCATCACGTCGAAGTCGAACTCTGTGGCCCGCCACAGACCATCCAACCCGTCATGGGAGACGTCGACGAGGTAGCCCTCGAGCTCGAGACCGGCCTTGAGCGCGTTGGCCATCGACACCTCGTCCTCGACGATCAGCACCCTCATCGCCCGCCGACCTCCAAGCGACAGTTCGACATCCGTCGACGCGCATGTCTACACGCCGCGATCGGCGTTCGCCACCGCGTGCGCAGCGTTGACACCGTGAGATCAGCGATGTGCGCAGTGAGCCGACTCATCGCGCATCGCCCGCCCGACTCGGACCGTGACGTCGGCGGCCTGCACACTTGCCCGGTGACCAGCCCGGCTCGTCTTCGTCCTGTACCGCCGACCCGGGATGACCCGCGAGGAGTTCCAGCAGTACTGGAGCGTCAACCACGCGCCGCTCGTAGCGAGCGTCGCCGACGTGCTCGGGATCACCGGCTACCAGCAGGTCCACACGCTGCGCGACGACCCCAGCCGAACGGCACCGGCGTTCGATGGCGTCGCCGAGCTGTGGTTCGATGCGGCGCGGACCTCTGCGACGAGGCAGGAGCAGCAGGCGGCCGGCGCGTTGCTGCTCGACGACGAGCGCACGTTCATCGATCTCGCCGCGTCACCGATCTGGCTCGCCGAAGAGAACGTCGTGCTCGACGGGCCGAAGGAAGGCCTGCGGATGACGTCGGCCGTGCGCCGCAAGGCGGGCACGACCCGCGAGGAGTTCCGCAGGCACTGGGCCGATGTCCACGCGCCGATGGCGATGGCGCACCCGGAGGTGTTCGGGATCACCCGCTACGTCCAACTGACCGCGCCCGACGACGCCGAGACCTACCCGCCGGCGATCGCCCGCGGCGCGCCCGAGCCGTTCGACGGTCTGGCCGAGGTGTACGTGCGCCAGGTCGACCCCGACCCGGGCGAGGCCGAGCCGATCCGTGCCGCGATCACGGCCGACTCGGAGTCGTTCGGCGATCGGTCGCAGAGCCCGAACACGTTCGGCCGCGTCGACGTGATCATCGGCTGACGCAAGGATCTGTCAGGACGCAGTTGCCCTGGCGGCCGCGACCCGGGTGCGCACGGCAGGGACGACCTCGCGGGCGAACCGCTCGATCGACGGAGTCGACGCCGCGGGGGCGAGACCGGGTGCGGCACCCCACGTGACGACGTCGGTGATCCCGTACTCGAGGATGAACGTGCTGAGCTCGTCGACGCACTGGGCGACGTTGCCGATGATGATCCGCTGTGCGATCCGCTCCTCGCTCTTGAACATCTCCTGACCGCCGAGGCCGGCGGCGTCGGCGAAGCCGCCGTAGACCTTCATCCGGTACCGCTCCGCGGCGCGCACCGGGGGCCAGTCGCGGTCGGGGTCGTCGGTCACCAGGCAGGAGCGGATGATGCCGACGCGGTAGCGGTCGGGGTCGCGCCCCGCGGCGCGCATCTGCTCGCGCCACGGGTCGAGCACGACGGCGCGCGGTCCCTGCGGCAACAGGTGGGTGTCGAAGCGGACGGCGCGGGCGACGCTGGCCGGGCTGGTCGAGGCCATCCACAGCGGCGGGCCGCCGGGTTGGACGGGCTGCGGCGTGACGCGCACATCGTCGAAGTGCCAGCGCTTGCCGGAGAAGGAGAACCGCTCGCCGGTCCACGCCAGCCGCAGGATCTCGGCGCACTCCTCGGTGTACGACACGCGATGCGAGCGCGGCATCCCGAACGCAGCGAACTCGTGGGGGGCGTAACCGAGACCGAGGCCGAGCTCCATCCGGCCGCCCGACAGCTGGTCGAGGATGCCCATGTCCTCCGCCAGCCGCAACGGATGGGCGAAGGGCGCCAGTGCGATGTCCGTCGAGATGCGCACGTGCGACGTGACGGCTGCCGCGGCTGCGGCGACGGGCACGAAGTTCGGCAGGTAGCCGTCGTCGACGAAGTGGTGCTCGCTGAACCACACCAGATCGAGGCCGAGCCTGTCGACGAGGGCGATCTGCTCCATCGTCTGCGCGTACACGTCGGCCATCGTGTAGGGGCTGCCCGCCGGGCAACGGAAATCGTGGGCCACGCCGATGCGCAGCGCCGGCACGACCGACGGGTCAGACATAGAACGCCTCCGCGATCCGCGCGTCGTAGGCGCGCCGTTGTTCACCCGGGACGGGCGGGGGCTGCAGGCACAACGAATCGGCGACGTCCCACAGCGGCTCGAGCTGGCGGGCGACGTCCGCCGTCGTGCCGCACACCACGAAGGTGCGGGCCATCTCGTCGGGCACCAGATCGACGACGTTGCGCTCCCCCGCCTGCGCCGCCGCCGCCAGACGCGCCGCCTCTGCGCCGAAGCCGTGCGCCGCGAAGTAGGACTGGTACTGACCGACCGCGGCGTACGAGGCGACGTGGCGCTTCGCGTCGCGCACCGATTCGGCGACGTCGGGGTTGGGCGCGACGACGTGCCACAGGTTGATCTCGACGTCGGCCCGGGTCCGGCCCGACGCGGCGACCGCCTCGGCGAACGGTCCGCCGATCTGCCGCAACGCCCAGTCGATCGACCACGAGGGATGGCCGATCAAACCGTCGGCCAGCTCACCGGCGACGCGCACCAGCGGGGTGCGCAGCGCCGCGACCCAGATCGGCAAGTGCGGTCGCAGCGGGGCGGCGAGCGCGAGGCGGGAGAAGTCGAGCTGCCAGAACTCGCCCTCGAACGGCCCGCACCTTCGCGCCTCGCCCGACGTCACCAGCCGGATGATCCGCACCGCCTCCGCCAACCGTGCCACAGGTCGTTCGTACGGCATCCCGTAGTGATCGTCGTGGACCGAGCGCACGCTCGTCCCCAGGCCGAGCGTGAACCGGCCCTCGGAGAGGTGGTCGAGGTCGAGCGCGGCGAGCGCGGTCTCGAACGGTGGCCGTGCGAGCGCGAGCGCGATGCCCGATGCCAGACGGACTGTCGAGGTCGATGCGGCGACCGCCGCAACGGGGATCCACGGGTTGGACGCGAGCTGGATCGAGAACACTCCCTCGAGCCCCGCCGCCTCCGCTTCGCGAGCCGCCTGCACCGTCCGCGCCGCCGAGCGCGACGGCGGGAGCATGCTCCAGAACTTCCGCTTCCCCATCGGCCCGACCGTAACGCCTGCCGCGTGCCGCGCCGAGATGGGGCGAGCCCGGCTCAGCTCTGCAGGCCGCGTCCTGCGTAGGCGAAGCGGGCGCTGTCGTGGCCGGTGTAGCTGCTTTTGCCGAACGGGTCGTCGCAGCCCATCAACGTCGCGAACGCGGGTGGGTTGCGTGCGTACATCTCGTCGTCGACGGCGCTCAGGTCGTCGAGCTGGCGCACGAACAGGCGGTTGTAGGTGACGTGGATGACCACCCGCGCGCCCGGCGCGGTGCGGTCGCCCTGCCAGTGCCACACGCCGTTGCCCCAGAGCGCGATCGAGCCCTTCGGGCAGATGATCGGCACACCGCCGTCGCGGCTGTCGGCGCGTGTCGGAGCGCGCTTCCACGTGTGACTGCCGGGGATGACCCAGGTCGGGCCGGCGTCCTCCGTCCAGTCCTCCAGCACCCAGCACGCCACGGCGATCAGGCCGAACTCGGGGAAGGGGTCGCGGATCAGCGGGTAGTCGGCATGCAGTCCGATCGCGCCGGGCCCGGCTTCCTTGTAGGTCCCCGACATCGCCCCGAGCAGGAACCCGTGCCCGACGACGCTCTCCGCCGCAGCGCACGCCAGCGGGTGCAGCGCGACCTCCTCGAACAAGCGGTTGCGCAGCAGCAGGCCGTTGGTCGTGAACGGGTGGTGGTCGAGCACCTCGCGCTGCACGACCTCGCGCAGCTCGTCGGCCATCGTCTCGGTGACCGCCCGCTCGATCACGGTGTAGCCCTGCTCGGCAAGCTCGCGCACCTGGCGCTCGAGCCCGAGCCGGCGGACCCGATGCTCGAGGTCGGGGTTCTCGATGGTGCGGGCGGCGAGGTGGTCGTGCAGCCCGCCGAGCGCCTGCAGCCCTGCCCCGTCGCCGCCGAGGGCACCCTCGATGCGAACTTCGCCGCTGCGGTGCACGAGCTCGCGGTTGGCGCGGGCGACCGCGTCGGGGCCCGCGGCGTAGACCGTCTGGGCGATCGCGAGGATCGCCTGGTAGTCGCCGTCGATGCGCACATCCGCGCTGGGAAGGTCGCCCCGGCCGACCTCGGCGCGCCCGTCGGCGACCCGGAAGTGCCAGACCGCGCGGTCGTCGGGCAGCCCCAGCCCCGGCGGCGCGTCGGTGAACGACTCGCACACGGAGAAGCCCTCCCCGGCGGCGGTGCTCGGGGCGACGACGTCCTCCAGGTAACGGCGCGCCGCGGCGATCCAGCCGTCGGACAAGAACTCGACCCGGTCCTTCACGTCGACTGGCAGCATCTGCGCTCCTCCCGGTGGTGATCCCCGGCCAGCCTGCCACTCGTGCGCGCCGGCCGACCATCCGGGCCGCCGCATCGACGGCCTCGCGGCTCCGAGGGCCAGGCTCGGCTCGGCGTCCCGCGACGCTCTCGCAGTACCGTCGCCACGTGCCCACCATCGAGACCGCCACAGGACCCGTCGACAGCGCCGAGCTCGGCCGCGTGCTGATGCACGAGCACGTGTTCATCATCTCGCCGGAGATGAAGGACAACGTGCCGGAGGAGTGGGGCGACGAGGAGGAGCGGATGGACGATGCCGCGCGGCGCCTGCAGGAGCTGAAGGAGAGCGGGATCGACGCGATCCTCGACCCGACCGCGCTCGGGCTCGGCCGGTACATCCCGCGCATCGCCAAGCTGGCGACGAGGATCGATCTCAAGATCATCGTCGCGACCGGTCTGTACACGTTCTACGAGGTGCCGCACTACTGGGCCGGCCGCCTCCCCGGCAGTGGCCCGAAGGGCACCGACCCGATGGTCAACCTGTTCGTGCGCGACATCACAGAGGGCATCGCCGGGACAGGCGTCAAGGCGGGCGTGATCAAGTGCGCGACAGACCGGCCCGGGGTCACCCCCGATGTCGAGCGGGTCCTGCGCGCCTGCGCGCAGGCCCACCGCGCGACCGGCGCACCGATCACCACCCACACGTTCGCAGCGGCACGCCGCGGTCTCGAGCAGCAGGAGATCTTCAGATCGGAAGGCGTCGACCTGACCAAGGTCGTCATCGGCCACAGCGGCGACACCGACGACCTCGGCTACCTCGAGGAGCTGATCGCCAACGGCAGCATCCTCGGGATGGACCGCTTCGGCATCGACGGGTTCCTGACGACCGAGAAGCGGGTCGCGGTGATCGCCGAGCTGTGCGAGCGCGGCTACGCCGACCGGATGGTGCTCAGCCACGACGCGTCGTGCTACCTCGACTGGATCCCCGGCGAGATCCCGCCGTCGACGATGCCGCACTGGCACTACCTGCA
This sequence comes from Acidimicrobiales bacterium, assembly GCA_038213195.1. Classification (GTDB taxonomy): domain Bacteria; phylum Actinomycetota; class Acidimicrobiia; order Acidimicrobiales; family Ilumatobacteraceae; genus JAODBQ01. Next base: position 16,780 of record JBBQTN010000048.1, read on the forward strand.
CATCAGCCGTGACGTCCTCCCCGCGCTGCGCGAGGCCGGGGTCACCGACGCGCAGATCGAGACGATGCTGGTCGACACGCCACGACGGTTCCTGGAGAACGCCGGCCCGTACTGAGCGAGTCGTGGACGGTCACCTCGATCGGGTGAGCCAACGAGCACACCGTCGCAGCCGGCGCCCCCCGTGAGAACCGGCGCGGCGCCGATACCGTTTGGCGGTGCGTTGCCGCCACCAGGCGTCGCGGTCGGACTGCTGACGGGAGAACTCCATGCCTACGGAAACCCGCAGGTCGCCAGGCCTGGCCGCCGAGACCCGGGCCGTGCCCGAGTTCGCCTCGTTCGTCGCCGCCGCCGGCCCGTTGCTCGTCGCCGCGCCCCGTGGCGACGGTCACCCCGTGCTCGTCCTGCCGGGCTTCCGCGGCGACGACGATTCGACCCGTCCGATGCGCTGGTTCCTGCGCAGGTTGGGCTACCACGTCCACGGCTGGCGGCTGGGCGTCAACGTCGGTCCGACGAGCGGCATCACGCAGGGCCTCGCGACGCGGTTCAGCGAGCTGACCGACAAGTACGACGAGCCGGTCAGCGTCATCGGTTGGAGCCTCGGCGGCGTGTATGCGCGGGCCATCGGCGGGCGCGTTCCCGCCCGAGTCCGCCAGGTGATCACCCTGGGTAGCCCGCTGCGCGGGACGTCCGACGCTGCGCCGGCCGTGCCCGTCACGTCGATCTACAGCCGCACTGACGCGATCGTGTCCTGGCGCGCGTCCATGCTCCCGATCGCGCCGCGGCGCGAGAACGTCGAGATCCGCGGCAGCCATCTCGGCCTCGGTTTCAATCCGTCGGTGCTCGTCGTCATCGCCGACCGCCTCGCTCAGCCGCGCGGCGACTGGCAACCGTTCCAGGTCCCGCGCTGGGCGCGTCTCTGACCGACGGCCGACGCGGACGCGCCCGCTGTTGCGTGGCGCCGCCGGTTCCGGGTACACGACAGGTGTGGCGGCGCGCGAGCATGTCCCATCACTCGACATGGGGGCAGGTCGTGAAACTCATCGCAAGCGCCGACCAGCGGTGGCCGAGCGGGCCGCATGGTAGAGATCATGGTTGAGGGGACAGCCGTCACGCGGCCCAGGGTGGAGAAGAGCCCGGGCCTCGGATACCTGATCGCCGAAGCTCGCGCAGGCCTCGAGGCGGCGGCGCTCGTGCCGACGATGCCGCTGCTGCTGCGGGCGCCGCGCAGCGACGGCCACCACGTCGTGGCGATCCCACCGTTCGGCGCGGGCGACGCCTTCACGACCGTGATGCGTCGCTACCTCGGCCAGCTCGGCTACAAGGTCCACCGTTGGGGACGCGCCGAGATCCTCGCCCTGCACCGTCTGGACACCGTCGCCGTCGCCCGGTTGCACGAGATCGCCGCCGAGGCCGGCGGGCCGGTGAGCCTGATCGGTCACAGCCTCGGCGGGATCTACGCCCGCGAGGTGGCGCGTGCCGCTCCCGAGCTCGTCCGTCGTGTGGTCACCGTCGGCAGTCCGTTCGGCGGTGACCTGAAGTCCAACGTGGTGTGGCCGATGTACGAAGCGGTCACCGGCACCCGCATCAAGAGCATCCCGCCGTCGTTCTTGGTGCGGATGAACGAGCCGCTGCCGGTGCCTTCGACGGCGATCTACTCGCGCAGCGACGGCGTGGTGGCGTGGAACTCGTGCATCGACGAGGAGGCGCCCGACGCCGAGAACGTGCGCGTGCCCGGCAGCCACATGGGGCTGCTGCACAACCCTGCGGCCTTGTACGTGATCGCCGACCGGCTGGCCCAACCGCCCGGCACGCACGAGCCGTTCGAGCCGCCGATGTGGCTGCGGATGTTCGCCCACCGCGGCCCGTGGCGGCGTCCGCGTTGGTCTCCGCCCGAGGAGGGGGTCGCCAGATGAGCGAGCGCCGCGAGCGAATCATGAGGTCCGGCGCTTCGGCGCGCCGCGCCGAACTGCTCATCCGCAGACCGCCGAAGGCGGTCGCCAGATGAGCAGGATGCGGTCGATGGACGCGGCGTTCCTGGCGATGGAGCGCCCGTCGGAACCACGCCACCTCGGCAGCGTGTACGTCTTCGGGCCGGGTCCCGACGGCCCGCTGACCTACGAGGTCGTGCGGGCGTTGTTGGAGGAGCGGCTCCCGCTCATCGCGTCCGGCCGGCGGGTGGTGGTCGAGGTGCCGCTCGGCCTCGGCCGTCCGTCGTGGGGGACCGACCAGCGCTTCGACCTCGAGTTCCACCTGCGCCACACGGCGGTACCGGGGTCGGTCGGCCCTGCTGCCTTGGCGGACCTGATCGCCCGCCTCCACGCCCGCCCGCTGGACCGTTCGCGCCCGTTGTGGGAGCTGTGGTTCATCGACGGCCTGCCGGACGGACGCATCGCGCTGTACGCCAAGATCCACATGGCCGCGATCGACGACATCAGCGGCGCCGAGGTGATGACCGCCCTGCTCTCCACCGGCGCGGACCGCGTCGCCCACGTCGACCTCGCCGCGCACGAGCAGCAGCACGCCCCGCTCGACCGTCTGCTCGGTGCGCTCCCCGATCAGCTACGCCGTGCCGCCGGGTTCCCCGGTCGCCTCGCCGGTCGGGCGATGCACTCGTTCGGCGGACAGATCGCCGGGATGAGCGAGACGTTGGTCGAGACGATCCACCGCACCCCTGGGCTCGATCCGCTGGCACGCTTCCTGCCGGCGCCCATCGACAGCCGGTTCGTCGGCGAGGTCCTCGACGAGCACTCCACCGGGCGTGCGCCGCGGCTGTCGTGGAACGGCCCGGTCACCGCGCACCGTCGGTTCGCGATGACCCAACTGCCGCTCGACTCGATCGTCGCCATCAAACGTGCCGCCGGCACCAGCGTCAATGACGTGGTGGTTGCCGTGTGCGCAGGGGCGCTGCGACACTGGCTCGACGCCCACCGCGAGCTGCCCACGTCACCGCTGGTGGCGATGGTGCCGATGCTCGTCGGCGGCGAGGGCAACGACGACGCGCACGTGGCCGGTCTCGTGGTGGCGCTGCCGACCAACGTCGTCGACCCTGCGCTGCGCCTGCGCCGCACCAGCGACGCGCTGCGCGCCGCGAAGCAACGACGGGTCGCGGTCCCCGCCTCGGTGATGCAGGATGTGTCGATGTTCGCCCCGCCGGCGCTCGCCGCGCTCGCAGGTCGGCTCGTCGGCGCGCTCCCGCACAGCTCCTTCGCCAGTCCGACGGTCAACCTGGCGATCACCAACGTGCCGGGCTCGCGCGACGAGGTCTACCTGGCCGGCCGTCCGCTGCTCGCCAACTACCCGGTGCTGACGATCAACCAGCTGTCGCCGTTGCACATCGGGCTGCAATCCAGTCACGGTGCGATCGGCGTCGGGGCGCTGTCGTGCCGCGACACGCTCAGCGATCTCGCGCCACTGGTCGAGCGGATGCCGATCGAGCTCGACGACCTCGTCACCGCGGTCGGCGCGACCGCGACGAGCACGAAGGGCTCCAAGAACGGGAGGCGCCGATGAGTCCGCGCAGCACAGCGAGCGGCCCACGTGCCGCGGCCTTCTTCGATCTCGATCGGACGCTCGTCGCCGGTCCCTCTGCGACCGTGTTCGCCGACAGCCTGCGCGCCGCAGGCATCGCCCAGCGGAGGATCCCCGGCACCGAGGCCGTGGCCGCGTCCTACCAGGCGCTCGGCGAGACGATGCTCACCGCCGCCGCGGCGAGGATCGCGGCCCGTGCCACGTCCGGCTGGTCGGTCGAGGTGGTCAGGACGGCCGCCGAAGCCGCCGCCGACCAGTTGATGACGATCGTGCAGCCGTACGCGCCGGGGGTGATCGCCGAGCACCGCGAGGCGGGTCGGCTGCTGGTGATGGCGACAACCAGCCCGGCCGCGCTGGTCACGCCGTTCGCGCTGCGCCTCGGGATGGACGCGGTGGTCGCCACGGGCTGGGCGACGAGCGGCGGCGAGTACACGGGAGAGCTCGACGGCCCCGTCGTGTGGGGCCGCGGCAAGCTCGATGCGGCACGCGCGTGGGCCGCCGACGAGCAGGTCGACCTGTCCAGCTCGTGGGCCTACAGCGACAGCTACTACGACGCCCCGCTGCTCGCCGCCGTCGGTCACCCCGTCGCCGTCAACCCGGACGTCCGTCTGGCCGGACTGGCCCGGCTGCGCGGTTGGCCGATCCGCCACTTCGACCTGCCCGAGGGGGTGCCGAAGATCCTCGGGCGTGAGCTGCAGGCGTGGACGCGCTTCCTGCAGCGACCCGAACTGCTGTCCAACGTCCGCCTCGACGTGGCCGGCATCGAGAAGATCCCCCGCGAGGGGCCTGTGATCGCGGTGTTCAACCACCGCAGCTACTTCGACGCCCCCGTCGTCACGACCGTGCTCGGGCAGACGGGGCGGTCGTTCCGCTTCCTCGGCAAGAAGGAGGTGTTCGACGCGCCGGTCGTCGGGATGTTCTCGCGGATGGCCGGTGGGATCCGCGTCAACCGCTCGTCGGGCTCGCACGAGCCGTTGGAACAGGCGATCAAGGTCCTGCAAGCCGGCGAGGCGATCGCGCTCTCGCCGGAGGGGACCATCCCGCGCGGCCCTGCGTTCTTCGCCACCGAGTTGCAGGGTCGCTGGGGCGCGGCGCGCCTCGCCGCGGCAACCGGCGCGCAGGTGATCCCGATCGGGTTGTGGGGTACGGAGAAGGTGTGGCCACGCAACTCACGGCTGCCGCGGCTGAACTTCGCCGACCGCCCCGAGATCCGGGTGCGCGTCGGCGATCCGGTGCCGCTCAAGCACCGCAGCCCGGACGCCGACACCAAGCGGATCATGCGCGCCCTGGTCGATCTGCTCCCCGATGAGGCGCGCATCGCGCGGACGCCGACACCCGAAGAGCTGGCCGCAACGTATCCGGCCGGCTACCGCGGCGATCCCGAGCGGGAGGCCGTGCGCCGTCCTGGCACCGACACGTGAGCAACGAGCACGGCCCGCAGGGGATGCGGGTGGGCGCTCCCAGAGGAGACCGCGATGGCTGACGAGGAACCTGTGCGACCGGTGCGAGAGCAGCGCTTCGACCGCCGGATGAGCGACGCCGAGGCGTTGATGTGGAACGTCGAGAAGGACCCGTGGCTCAACCCGAGTGGTGGTTCGCTGATCATCGTCGACCGCCCGCCCGACATCGTCCACTTCCGCAAGCAGTTGGCCGCGGCCGTCGCCGAGGTGCCGCGGCTGATGGAGCGGGTGATCGGCGGGTTCGGCCGGTTCAGCCCGCCCGTGTGGCGGCCCGACCCGGAGTTCGACATCGACCACCACATCCGCCAGGTGGCGCTGCCGGCGCCGGGATCGATGCGTCAGCTGCTCGACATGACCGCCCAGATCTACCAGGACCCCTACGACCGGACGCGTCCACTGTGGATGTACTACGTGATCGAGGGCTTGGAGGGCGGGCGTGCCGGGATGGTCTGGAAGATCCACCACACCGTCGCCGACGGGACCGGCGCGGCACGGCTGTCGGAGATGTTCATCCAGCTGACCCGCGAGGCCCCGCCAGCGCCCGAAGTCGACCTCGACGCGATCGTCGCCGCGGCGGTCGCCGAGGACGCCGCGTCGAACGGCAACCCGTCGATGCTCGAGTCGCTGTTCGGCACCGCCACCCACCTGGCGCGACGCCAGGCCGGGATCGCCCGGCGGGTCGCGGGCGAGATGGCGATGCTCGGCGCCGATCCGATGCGGGCGCGCGACGTGGTCAACAACGTGACGCGCACGATCGGGCAGCTCCGCGGCCAGCTCGGCGGTGGTGGCGAGGCCCCTGCGCCGGCGGGGGAGAGCGACGCAGAAGCGGCGATCCCCGGCGGTTCGCCGTTGTGGCGGTCGCGGTCGCGCCACCGCTACCTCGACGTGATGTCGTTCCCGCTCGACAAGGCGCTGGCGTCGGCGAAGGCCCTCGGCGGCTCGCTCAACGACTGGTTCCTGACCGGCGTGGTCAACGGCGCCGTCGCCTACCATGACGAGCGCGGCGTGCCGCTGCGCACGCTGAACACCAGCTTCGTGGTCAGCACCCGCGCCGACAAGGCGATCGGCGGCAACTCGTTCACGCCGAGCCGGTTCAGCGCACCGGCGGGGCCGATGGAGTCGGCGCAACGGTTCAAGGTGCTCAGCGAGGCGATGGCCGAGAAGCGTTCGCAGGTGTCGGGATCGGGGATGTTGTCCGGCCTCGCCGGTGTCGCCAACCTGCTGCCGACGTCGCTCGTCACCAGCGTCGCCCGCTCGCAGGCGTCGAAGATGGACTTCGCCACCTCCAACCTGCGCGGCGCGAAGCGGCGGTTCTACATCTCGGGGGCTCGCGTCGAGGAGAGCTACGCGTTCGGGCCGTTGGCCGGCACTGCGTTCAACCTCACGGCGATGTCCTACGCCGGCAACTTCGCGATCTGCCTGTTCATGGATCCGGTGGCGATCGAAGACCCGTCCGGCCTGCACGACCACGTCGAAGCGGCGTATCAGGAACTGATCGACGTGAGCATCGGCTGATCGACGGTTGCAGGGTCGCGTGCCTCTGGCGAGGCGCTCGGCGTGATCAGAGGTCGGCGTAGACGGGCTGCGCCCTGCCGGCACGTTTCGACTGGTACATGCCGCGGTCCGCGGCGGCGATGATCGCGTCGGCGGTGGTGCCGGCGTCGGTCGCCCACGCCACACCGACGCTGGACCGCAGCCGGATCTCCAGGCCGTCGACGAGCTGCATCGGTTCGTTGAGTGCTTGGCCAAGACGCGAGCCGATGCGCATCGCCTCGCCGATGTCCTCGGTGCCGGGCAACACGACGATGAACTCGTCGCCGCCCAGGCGCCCGATGACATCGAAGCTGCGCATCGCCTGGCGCAGCCGGCCTGCGGCGCTGGCCAGCAGCTGGTCGCCGGTCTCGTGACCGAACGTGTCGTTGACCTCCTTGAAGCCGTCGAGGTCGAGGAACACCACCGCGGTCCCGCACGAGCCCGCGCCCCCACCGGCGAGGATGCGGGCCAGCTCGTCGAGCACCGCGGCGCGGTTGAGGCAGCCGGTCAGCTCGTCGACGGTGGCCCGCCTGTGCAGCTCGGCGCGCAGCTCGGCGGCGTCGGTGACGTCATCGATGCACAGCACCGCTCCTGCCGGATCGTCCGCTGCGTCGGTGAGCGCCCGGATCGCCACGGAGCACTGGTGCAGCCGCGGGTCGCCGGGGACGATCAGCCGCACCACGAGATCGGCGTCACGACCGTCGGTGAGCACACCGTCCAGCGCGGCATCGAGCAGCTCGCGATCCTCGGCGATCACGGCCGCGAGCTGCTCGTCGACGGTGGCTGACGCGCCGACTCCGACGATCGAGTAGAGGCGGACGTTGGCGTAGACGACGAGACGGTCCGCGTCGACGTGCAGCACGCCGGAGGGCAGCGCCTCGGTCAGCCGGCTGAGCAGCTGCTCGCGCTGACGGAGGACCTCCAGCGCTGCCATCTCCTCGGAGATGTCGACCATCTCGGTGTCGACGCACGCCTCGGCCCGGTCGAGCAGGTTGGTGTTGGTCAGCTCCATCCACAACCACGAGCCGTCGCGCCGGCGGTGGCGGGCGCGCAGCTGCGATTCCCCGCCGGGGGACATCAGCATCTCCATCCAGGCACTGATCGACCGGTCCTGGTCGTCGGGATGGATCAGGTCGAGCGACCGCGTGCCGATCAGCTCGGTGCGTTCGTAGCCGAGGATCTGGCAGATCCGGTCGTCGGCGAAGCTGATGATCGCCACCTCGTCCTTGTTCATCCGACCCGATCGCGGTGGGATCGGGACCCGGTCGAGCAGGCCGGACTCCACCCCTGTTCGGCCCTCGGTGACGAGCACACCGAGGAGGACGCCGTGGCGGCCGCGGAGGTCGATGACGTAGCACGTCGCGTCGGCACCGTTGACGAGCACGACGGGGGCGTGCGCCGAGCCGACCAACTTGGCCCGGGTCCAGACATCGAGCGCCGCCGTCCTCGAGCTGGCGCCGATCAGGTCCAGCGCTGTCGTGGTCTGGGGCATCGACCAGCCCGGGCTGGCGATCGACGCGGGAAGGGCGACCAATCGCCCATCGACATCGAGCGCGCTGAGCAGTGCGTCGGGATGCCGTTCGAGCAGTGATGCCAGCAGCGCGTCGCGGGCGTCGTCGGCGCCCAGCGGCTCGGGGTCGATGTTGTCCATGTTCCAACTTTCGTGACCGGCTCGCCGGTGGTTCCAAGCACCTATCGGCACCGAGGCCGCTGACCGTGAGACCACACCTTTGCGCACAGCGGCGCGACTCGTCGGCATCGACGTGCGAGGCTGGCACCAATGTGGCGTCGTGATGGTCAGTGGCTGACGCACGTCGGTGCGAAGACGACAGCGGGCTCGGACCCGAGGAGGTCGGTGCGGTCCGAGCTCCTGCGCACGCGGGGTCAGACTGCACCGCCGATCGACGAGGAGCCACGATGACCATCCCCACCCGCACGCTCGGCCGAGACGGGTTGCGCGCCGGCGCGATCGGGCTCGGCTGCATGAGCTTCAGCCCGACGTACGGCGGGTTCGAGGGCTACGACCCCACCAAGACGATCAACCGCGCCCTCGACCTCGGCGTGACGATGCTCGACACCGCCGACGTGTACGGCCCGCGCACGAGCGAGGAGGTCGTCGGTCGAGCGATCAAGGGACGGCGCGACGAGGTCACCCTCGCCACCAAGTTCGGCATCCTGCGCATCGGTCGCGTCGAGCCGGGCACGCGGCAGGTTGACGGACGGCCCGAGTACGTGCGCGCCTCGATCGAAGGCTCGCTGCAACGACTCGGCGTCGACCACGTCGACCTGTACTACCTCCACCGCCCCGATCCGGACGTGCCGATCGAAGACACCGTGGGGGCCATGGCCGAGCTCGTCGTCGCAGGCAAGGTCCGCCGGCTGGGCCTGTCCGAGGCGTCCGCCGACACGATCCGTCGTGCGGTCGCGGTGCACCCGATCGCTGCGCTGCAGTCCGAGTACTCGTTGTTCAGCCGCGACATCGAAGGCGAGATCCTCGACACCTGCCGCGAGCTGGGCGTCGGCATCGTCCCGTACAGCCCGCTCGGGCGGGGGGTGCTCACCGGCACGGTCACCAGCACCGACGAGATGTCGGCTGCCGACTTCCGGCGTCACCACCCGCGGTTCGCCGACGGCGCGCTCGACGCGAACCGCCTCCTCGTCGACGAGGTGCGCGACATCGCAGGATCCCACGGGGCGACGCCGGGCCAGGTCGCGCTGGCGTGGGTCCTCGCTCAAGGCGATGACCTGATCCCGATCCCCGGCACCAAGCGCGTCCCCTACCTCGAGGAGAACGCCGCTGCCGCTGATGTCGTGCTGACCGCCGACGACCTCGACCGTCTCGGGCTGCTGTCGGCGCGGATCACCGGGCCGCGTGCCGCCGACCCCGGCTGGATCAACCGCACGACCCGCCAGCGCGTCGACTGAACCGGCCGAGCCAACGTCGCCGGCGGGTGGCCGCCGGGATCGTTCTGGTCGCAGCCAGTACCGTACGTAGCCTTCCGGCTGCGACTTGGCTGCGCGTTCGCTCGGTCCAGCGCCCTGGCTCGGGTGGCGCCGGCCGGCGAGACAGGGTCAACCTCCGCTGTCACGGCGTCAGCGCCCGTGGAACGTCGGTGCTCGCTTCTCGACGAAGGCGCGGGCCGCTTCGCGGTGATCGTTCGTGCCGCCGGTGTGGATGTGGTGCGCGGCTTCCATGTCGAGGCACTCGCCGAGCTCACCGTGCACGGCGCGATTGAGGTTCTCCTTCATGTACCGGTAGGCGACCGTCGGGCCGTGGGCGAGAATCCGAGCACGTTCGGCGACGTCGGCGGCGAATGTCTCGGCGGGGAAGATCGCGTTGACGATGCCGAGCTGCTCCGCCTCCTCCGCTGTCAACCGCTCGGAGAAGTAGTACAGCTCGCGGGCCTTGCCGCTGCCGACGAGGCGGGTCAGGAACCAGGTGCCGCCGTAGTCGCCGGCGAAGCCGACCTTGGCGAACGCAGTGGTCAGCACCGCGCCGGGCAGGGCGTAGCGCAGGTCGCTGGCCAGCGCGACCGAGAGCCCACCGCCTGCCGTCGCTCCGCCGAGCGCGGCGATCGTCGGCTTCGGCATCTCGTGCAGGCGCTGGCTGATCGCCCGCTGGTTGAGCCGCTGGAGGTGCACCCCGGCGTCGTAGGCCGTGGAGGCCCCGTCACCGCTGGCCATCCCTTTGACGTCGCCGCCGGCGCAGAACGCGCCGCCCGCGCCGGTCAGCACCACGCAGCAGACGTCGTCGGCCACCTCGACAGCCGCGAGGACCCGCGCCATCGCGTCGTTCATCTCGCCGGTCATCGCGTTGCGCCGTTCCGGCCGGTTCATGGTCAGCGTGGCGACCCCGTCGTCGACCGCGGCGAGCAGCTCGTCGGTGCCGGTGTCAATCGTTCTCATCGCGCAGACCGTACGCCCTGACCCCGTCCCGGCTCGTGCCCCGGCCACGCGCTCGCCGACCGAGGAGGCGGACGACGGAAGCCACCGTGATCCCGGTTGTCGACCGTGGCATCCTGGCGTCGTGGCCAAGTACGACCCGCTGTTCGAGTTCCTCTGCAGGGCCGACGATGGGCCCGTCGAGCTCGGGTTCGATGACGTCGAACGGCTCGTCGGGCCGCTGCCCGCATCGGCGAGCAAGCATCCGATGTGGTGGGCGAACGACGCGGACGGAGCGAGCCACGCCCAGGCCCGG
>JBBQTN010000049.1:0-26893 GCA_038213195.1 Acidimicrobiales bacterium
CTGAATGGCGGTCACTGGCGGGTCACCGGCCTGGCCCGACGACCAGGGGTTTCCCCTGGTCAGGGTACGAAACAGCAGCGCCCTCGGAAGGATTCGAACCTCCGACACATGGTTCCGGAAACCATTGCTCTATCCCCTGAGCTACGAGGGCGGGATGCGGCGAGGATAGCGATCCGGTGCTGATGCGCGGCAACCGTTACCCTCCCCGTCATGGTCGCTGCCGACCCTCACCCGTTGAACCCGTCCGAGCCCGATACCGTCACCGAGGCGCTCGTCTTCCTGGCGGAGCTCGGCTACGGCGACTCGTTCGAGCTCGGCCTGGACGGCCTCGGGCCTGCCGGCTCCGGGCAGCTGCACAAGCTCTCCACGGCGCGGGTCGACTACACGTTCCGCTTCGAGGGGGACAGTGATCCGGACGACGAGACGATCGTGCTCGGGGTGACCTGTGGTGGCGTGTACAGAGGATCGATCGTGTCCGCGTTCGGCCCCGGCGCCGATGCCGAGCACACTGCGGTGCTCCGTGCGCTGATCCGGCCGCCCGCCGACTGACGCGCTGGGACGACTACCGGGCTGGTCTGCGTCCTCCCAAAGAGCACACGTACCGTCTGTGGGAGGACGCAGACCGTCCGTTGTCCGTCGTCCGTCGACGAAGGCCCGCCCGCCGCCCGCTGCGCGTCGGCTGACGTCTGAAGACCGCCGACGAAGCAGGCGCCGCCGGATACGCAGCGGTCGTCGGAACGGCCGGCCGGTACCATCGCACGCTCATGGCCGATCCGCTGCACACGATCTCGATCACGCTGCGCGACGCCTTCGCAGCGGTGACCGGTCTGCCGGCGGACGGCATCGATCCCGTCGTGCGCCCCAGCGATCGCGCCGACGCGCAGTGCAACGGCGCGCTCGCGCTCGCCAAGCAGGTCGGCCGTTCCCCCCGCGAGCTCGCCCAAGCGGTGGTCGACACGGGGGTGTTCGCCGCCACCTGCCGCAGCGTGGAGGTGGCAGGCCCCGGGTTCATCAACCTCACCTTCGCCGACGCGTTCGTCGCAGAGCAGCTCGTCGCCGCGACGGCGGACGACCACCTCGGCGTGCGCAGCGCAGCCGTGCCGCGCACCTACATCGTCGACTACTCCCATCCCAACGTCGCCAAGGAGATGCACGTCGGCCATCTGCGCACGACGATCATCGGCGACTCACTCGTGCGGATGCTTGCCTTCGTCGGTCACCGGGTGCTGCGCGAGAACCACATCGGGGACTGGGGGCGACCATTCGGGATGTTGATCGAGCACCTCCTCGACGTCGGCGAGGCCGAGGCCGCGCACGAGCTGTCGGTCGGCGACCTGACCGACTTCTACCGTGCCGCCGCGGTGAAGTTCGAGGCGGACGACTCGTTCAAGGAGCGCGCCCGACAGCGCGTCGTCGAGCTCCAGCAGGGCGACGCGGAGACGCTGCGGCTGTGGCGCCTGCTCGTCGACGAGAGCACCCGCTACTTCAACCAGGTCTACCAACGGCTCGGGGTGCAGCTCACCGACGAGGACCTGATGGGCGAGAGCGCGTACAACGACGAGCTCCCCGGCGTGCTTGAACGGCTGCGCAACGCCGGGCTGCTGCAGGAGAGCGAGGGTGCCGAGGTGGTCTTCCCGCCCGGGTTCACCAATCGCGAGGGCGAGCCGCTGCCGCTGATCGTTCGCAACCGAGTCGGCGGGTTCAACTACGCCACCACCGATCTGGCGTGCATCGCCGACCGCATCGAACGACTGCACGCCGACGTCATCCTCTACGTCGTCGGCGCACCGCAAGCCCAGCACCTGGAGATGGTCTTCGCGGTGGCGCGGATGGCAGGGTGGCTGAAGCCGCCGGTCGAGGCGGTGCACGTCGCGTTCGGCAACGTGCTCGGCGCGGACCGCAAGATGTTCAAGAGCCGCAGCGGCGAGACCGTCAAGCTCAGCGCGCTGATCGACGAGGCGGTCGAGCGGGCGACTGCGGCCGTGCGCGACAAGAACCCGGAGATGGACGAATCGCTCCACGCCGAGATCGGGCGGATGGTCGGCATCGGCGCGTTGAAGTACGCCGATCTGTCCACCGACCGGATCAAGGACTACGTCTTCGACTGGGACAGGATGCTCGCCTTCGAAGGCAACACTGCGCCGTACCTGCAGTACGCCCACGCCCGCATCTGCAGCATCTTCCGGCGCGCCGGCGTGGAGCGCCAGAGCGTGACCGCATCGGCGATCACGCTCGGCGAGCCGGCCGAGCGGGCTCTCGCCCTGCACCTCCTGCACCTCGACAGCGCCGTCAACGACACGCTCGAGCGGTACAGCCCGCATCGGTTGTGCACCTACCTGTTCGACGTCGCCCAGGCGTTCACCGCCTTCTACGAGGCCTGCCCGGTGGTCAGAGCGCCGGACGAGGCGACGCGGCGCAGCAGGCTGGCGTTGTGCGATCTGACTGCGCAGGTCCTCGAGCAGGGATTGGCGCTGCTCGGCATCGGTGCGCCGGATCGGATGTGAGCGCGATCCCGCTCGGGCTGCTGCCGGACACGTCGACGGTGGCGGCGGACGGCTCGCTGTCGATCGGCGGTTGCTCGATCCCGGAGCTGGCAACCACGTTCGGCACGCCGTTGTTCGTCTATGACGAGGCGCACCTGCGCGCCCGCTGCGCCGAGGCCGTCGGCGCGTTCGGCCACGGCAGGGCGGTGTACGCGACGAAGGCGTTCCTGTGCACGGCGATGGCGAGGTTGGCGTACGAGGAGGGGATGCTGCTCGACGTGGCCAGCGGGGGCGAGCTGTTCGTCGCGCTGCGTGCCGGTGTGCCGGCGGACGCGCTCGTGCTGCACGGCAACAACAAGAGCGACGACGAGCTGCGGATGGCGATCGAGGCCGGCGTGCGCCACATCGTCGTCGACAGCTTCGACGAGCTCGACCGGCTCGAGGCGCTGCACGCCACCGGTCTGCCCGCACCGCGCGTGCTGGCCCGGATCACGCCGGGCGTCCACGCCCACACCCACGAGTTCATCGCCACAGGGCAGGACGACACCAAGTTCGGCTTCAACCTCGGCAACGGCGACGCGGCCCGCGCCGTCGAGCGGATGCGCGGTTCGTCGGCCGTGCTGCTGGACGGGCTGCACTGCCACATCGGCTCGAACGTGTTCGCTGCGTCCAACTTCGCCAAGGCGGCGGAGGTGATGGCCGGGTTTGCGGTGCCGCTCGACCTGCCCGAGTTGGTGCTCGGTGGAGGTCTGGGTGTCGCGTATGTGGAGGGCGAGGAGGCGCCGACGATCACGCAGTGGGCCAACGTGCTGCTCGACGCGTGCGCAGCCCTGGGCGTGCGGAGCAGGGTCAGCGTCGAGCCCGGCCGGGCGATCGTCGCCAGCGCGGCGATCACCGTGTACACCGTCGGCACGGTCAAGGACATCCCCGGTGTGCGTCGCTACATCGCCGTCGACGGGGGGATGAGCGACAACCCTCGGCCTGTGCTGTACGGCAGCGGTTACGAGGCGTTCCTGCCGGCCAGGGTCGACGCGCCGCGCACCGAGCGGTCCCGGCTGGTCGGCAAGCACTGCGAGAGCGGCGACGTGCTGGTGTTCGACGCCCGCCTGCCCGCCGGCGTCGCGGTGGGGGACCTGCTGGCGACGCCGGTGACCGGGGCGTACGGCCACTCGATGGCCAGCAACTACAACAAGCTGACCAGGCCTCCTGTCGTGTTCGTGGGTGACGGCCGGGCGCGCCTCGTGGTTCGCAGGGAGACGTTGGAAGACCTCGTCCGCTGCGACGTGCAGTAGTCCGTTCGGATCATTCGCCGAGGTGGAAGGTGGTGCGCCGGGGCACGGTCGTACTCTGCACCTCTCCGATCGAAGAGACGTGAGGAATGAAGTCGAGAACCTGCGCCGTGGCGTTGCGTTGGATGTTCGTCTGTGTTGTGGCCGTCCTGCCGGCGTTCGCGCGCCACGGCAGCGCCGTCGCCGAGGGGGTCGGAGCAGCGGGGCAGGCGACGTCGACGACGATCCCGATCTCGATCCCGTGCGCCGGCACGATCACGACGGCCTATGACGCCGAGGGCGTGGCCCGTCCAGTGTGCGTCACACCGTCGCCGGAGTCTCCCGAGCCCACCTCGCAACTCGTCGGGACGGCTGAGGACAACATCTCGGGTGTCGTACCGGGCGAGGGCAAGGACACCCAGTTCGGCATCGCCGTCGGCGCCGTACTGGTCGTCGCCTGCGGTGCGACGTCGCTCGTCGTTCGGCGGCGCAAGCCCTGAATGCGGGCGTGGTCGGGCGGCGTCGTGGCCGCCAGGGATCGTTGGACGTCAAACCTGTTCCGGCCGGACCGCTCGGACCGTAGCCTCAGGTGCCGTGACCTCTCCCGCTGACCGGATCGTGCGGATCGGCGTGCTCGGCTGTGGCAACGTCGGTGCTGCCTTCGTCGACCTCGTCCGTCGCCAGCAGTCGACCGTGGAGACGCGCACCGGTGTGCGGCTCGAGGTCGGCGCGGTGGCCGTACGCAACCTCAGCCGGCCGCGCGACGTGGTGCTCCCGGAAGGGATCCTCACCCGCGACACCTTCGCGGTGGTCTCGGACCCCGAGATCGACCTCGTGGTGGAGATGATCGGCGGGATCGAGCCAGCCCGCGAGCTGATCAGCACGGCGATCAAGCACGGCAAGCCGGTCGTCACCGCCAACAAGGAGTTGCTCGCCAACGTCGGCACCGAGCTCTACGCGCTCGCCGACGCGGCCGGGGTCGACCTGCTGTTCGAGGCGGCCGTGGCCGGCGGCATCCCGATCATGCGCGCCCTGCGCGAGAGCCTGCGCGGCGAGCCGGTGCGGCGGGTGATGGGGATCATCAACGGCACGACCAACTTCATCCTCACCAAGATGGCCGAGGACGGCGCGGACTACGGCGCCGCCCTCGCCGAGGCGCAGGCGTTGGGCTTCGCCGAGCGCGATCCGACGGCCGACGTCGAGGGCTACGACGCCGGCGCGAAGGCGGCGATCATGGCCACGATCGCATTCGGCGCGAAGGTGGTCGCCGGCGACGTCTACCACGAGGGGATCAGCCGGATCACGGCCCACGACATCGCGATGGCCAAGCGCCTCGGTTACGTGGTCAAGCTGCTCGGCATCGCCGAGCTGTACCCCGACAGCGGCGACATCGCAGTGCGCGTGCACCCGGCGATGGTGCCGCTGCACCATCCGCTGGCGAGCGTCCGCGAGAGCTTCAACGCGGTCTTCGTCGAGGGCGATGCCGTCGGGTCGTTGATGTTCTACGGACGCGGCGCCGGTGGCAGGCCGACCGCGAGCGCAGTGCTCGGCGACGTCGTCGATGCGGCGACGAACCTGGTCAAGCACACCCATGGGTCGCTCGGCGCCTTCGCCCGCGCCACGATCCGGCCGATCGACGAGACCTCCGCCGAGTACCTGCTCAACCTCGCGGTCGTCGACGAGCCAGGCGTGCTGCACGCCGTCACCGGGGTCTTCGCCCGCAACGGGGTGAGCATCCGCGCCGCCGAGCAGGAGGGCAACGGCCCCGAGGCGCGGCTGGTGTTCATCACCCACGAGGCCCGCGAGTCGGCCGTGCAGGCGACGGTCCGCGAGCTGCGCGACCTCGAGCCGGTACGTCAGGTCGGTGGGTTGCTCCGGGTGATCGGCAGCTGAGCGTGCGTTACGTCTCCACCCGCGGCCGCGCCCCCGAGCTCGGCTTCGCCGACGTCCTGCTCGCCGGACTGGCCGTCGACGGCGGGTTGTACGTCCCCGACTCGTGGCCGTCGTTGCCACCGGCGCGGCCCGGGGCGACCTATGCCGAGCGGGCTGCCCAGGTGATCGCCCCGTTCGTCGGCGACGACCTCGACGACGCGACCCTGCTGCGGCTGTGCCGCGAGGCGTATGCGACGTTCCGCCACCCCGCGGTCGTGCCGCTCGTGCAGCTCGGCGACCACCACTTCGTCCAGGAGCTGTTCCACGGCCCGACGCTGGCGTTCAAGGACGTCGCCCTGCAGCTCGTCGGACGGTTGTTCGACCACGTGCTCGGCCAACGCAGTCGCCGGGTGACGATCGTCGGCGCGACCAGCGGGGACACCGGCTCGGCGGCGATCGACGGGGTCAAGGCGTGCGCCAACGTGGACATCGTGATCCTCTTCCCGCTCGGGCGGACGAGCGAGGTGCAGCGGCGGCAGATGACGACGGTCGATGCGCCGAACGTGCGCGTCGTCGCCGTCGAGGGCACGTTCGACGACTGCCAGGACCTCGTCAAGGCGATGTTCACCGACGTCGCGTTCCGCGAGCGGATGGCCCTGAGCGCGGTCAACTCGATCAACTGGGCGCGGGTCATGGCGCAGATCGTGTACTACGTCGTCGCCACCGACGTCCTGCGCGGCCCGGTGACGTTCAGTGTGCCGACCGGCAACTTCGGCAACGTGCTCGCCGGGTGGATCGCGCGGCGGATGGGCGCGCCGATCGAAGGGTTCGTGATCGGCTCGAACTGCAACGACATCCTCGCCCGCTTCGTCAACGACAACGACATGTCGACGGCGGAGGTGGTTCCATCGCTGAGCCCGTCGATGGACATCCAGGTGTCCTCCAACTTCGAGCGGCTGCTGTTCGAGATGAACGGCCGCGACGGCGGGCTCACCACCGAGCAGCTGCAGCGGTTCCGCTCGACGGGCCGCCTCGACGTCGAGGCGGATCAACGTGCCGAGCACGTCGACGGCGTGTTCCGCGCCGCCAGCCTCGACGACACCGAGACGCTCGCCGTGATCGCCGGCACCTATGCCGAGACCGGGATGCTCCTCGACCCACACTCGGCCGTCGCGGTCGGTGCCGCCGCCCGCGTCGGGACGGGCACCGTCGTGTCGCTGGCCACCGCGCACCCGGCGAAGTTCCCCGAAGCGGTCGAGAAGGCCACGGGTGTCCGGCCGCCGTTGCCGCCGCACCTCGCCGACCTGTTCGACCGACCCGAGCGGTTCGTGGTGGTTCCGAACGATCTCGCCGCGATCGAGCACTACGTGGAGCACACCCGCTGAGCGACGGCCGTGGCCTCCGTGTACGCCGCGGATGTGGTCGCGCGGCCAGACTCGCGACCATGCCACGGCTCCGACAAGTCGCCCGCCACGAAACCGACGACGAGCTCGTCCTGCAGATGTACGACCGGTTGTTCGGTGATCGTGATCCCGTCAGCGAACCGGGGACGGCCACCGGGACACCAGGGGACTGGTGGACGGTGTTCGCGCTCGTGCCCGATGTGCTGCGCCATGCCGTGCGCGGCTTCGCGCTGTACGGCGCGCCCGGCAGGGCGCTCGATCCTGTGCTGCGCGAGCTCGGCCAGACCCGGGCGGGGTGGGCTCGCGGCAGCCAGTTCGTGTACTCGCAGCACTGCAAGTCGTGCCGCGCGCTGGGGATCAGCGAGGAGCGCATCGCGGCGATCTCCGGCTGGGGCGCGGCGGAGTGCTTCTCTCCCGTCGAGCGGGCGGTGCTGGCGTACACCGACGCGTTGGTGCTCGACGGCGGCCGGGTCGACGACGCCGTCTTCTTCGCGCTGCAGAGGAGCCTGTCGGACGAGGCGATCCTCGAGCTGACGTACATCACGACGATGTACGAGATGCACGCGACGATCGCCCGGGCGCTGCGCCTCGAGTTCGACGACCGTCCGGAGCCGATCGTCGAGATCGCCGCGCCGGCGGGCGAGGCGAGCCGGGACATCGGCGCCGACATCGCCAACGACGACGCCTGATCCGCACGGTTCCCGGCCCCGCGACGGTCTGCACCGCCGCGCGAGGTGACGCCGATCACGCGTGGGGATGCGTTGCGTCGCACCTCTCACGTAGCTACAGTTCACGGCGTTCGAATTGTCGAACTCCCGCTGCAACCGGACCGGCGGCGCTGGTCCGAGGTGCGGCGTGACGGATCCCAGGCGGAGGGGCCGCCAGCCTGTGTCAACGCAGCGTGTGTCGGCACATCTGAGCCCTTCGACCTTCTGAGGTTGAAAGCAGGTGGCCGGTGGCCGCGGAAGCTCTCGAACAGTCCATGCTCGAGTCCAAGGACAAAGAGCAGCTCATCGCGATCGCCCAAGCGCTCGGCATCAAGACGACGGCGCGCTCCGCGAAGGCGACCCTGATCGACAAGATCCTCGAGACGACACGCCCCCCAGCGGCTGCCTCGGCGCCTGGCGCACCGGCGACCAACGGCCATGCCGAGCCGTCGCTGGCGACGTACATCGCCGAACAGCAGGCGTTCGACGGAGCGGTCGAGACGTCGAATGGAGCGACGCCGGCACGCCCGACGCGAGGCGGTCGCAGCGCGGCACCGCCAACCGACGCCCGCCCTGTCGACGAGCAGCCGGCACCTGATCAGCCGGCGCTCGTCGGGCCCGACGGCGAGCCGCTCGCCGACTGGGAGATCGACCTGATCAGGTCCGGAGAGATCCCGACCGTGACGTCGCCGTCCATGTCCAACGTTCAGCCCGGTGACACAGTCGATCGCGCCCAGGCCGAGGCGGGTTCCCGCGGCGTCGAGGGCGTCTCTGCGTCCTCGGACCGCACCCCCCGCAACGGGTCAACGGGCGACGTGGCCACGGACGATCGCACCGCCGACGAGGCTGACGGTGAGTTCGACGAGGGCGACGACGAGTCGCAGTCGGACGAGTCGCGTCCGGGTGAGAGCCGCAACGCCAGGCGCCGGCGGCGGCGCCGCAACAAAGGCGGCGGAGGCGGCGAGACCCAGAGCGACAACCGCTTCGAGCAGCGCGACAGGCCGCAGCCGCGGGGCACTACGAACGTCGCCGCCGGCCAGGCCCCCGTGGCGGAGGCGGGTGAGCTCGCCGACGTGACCGGCACCGAGCCCGTCCATGTCTCCGGCTACCTCGACCTGCGCGACGAGGGGTACGGCTTCCTGCGTGTCGCCGGCTACCTGTCGAGCCGCGACGACGCCTACATCCCGGTCAAGCTGACCCGCCAGTACGGGCTGCGCAAGGGCGATTTCGTCACCGGTCTCAGCCGGCTGGCCGGGCGCAACGAGAAGAACCCGGCGATGCTCGAGATCCACACCGTCAACGGCGCCGAGCCGGAGAAGGCTCGTCACCGGCCGCACTTCGAGGATCTCACCGCGCTGTTCCCCGACGAGAAGTTGAAGCTCGAGAACGCCGCCGACGCGAACAACATGACGGCACGGATCATCGACCTCGTCTCGCCGATCGGCAAGGGTCAGCGCGGGATCATCGTCTCGCCACCCAAGGCCGGCAAGACGACGGTGATGAAGACGATCGCCAGCTCGATCGAGGCCAACCACCCCGAGGTCAAGCTGATCGTGCTGCTGATCGACGAGCGGCCAGAGGAAGTCACCGACATGCGCCGGACGGTCAAGGGCGAGGTCATCTCGAGCACCTTCGACCGTCCGAGCGACGAGCACACGCACATCGCCGAGCTGGCCATCGAGAAGGCCAAGCGGTTGGTCGAGCAGGGCGAGGACGTCGTGATCATCCTCGACGGGATCACCCGGTTGAGCCGGGCGTACAACCTCGCCGCACCGGCCAGCGGTCGGATCCTCTCCGGAGGCATCGACGCGGGGGCGCTGTACCCGCCGAAGAAGTTCTTCGGTGCGGCGCGCAACGTCGAGGAGGGCGGCTCGCTGACCATCCTCGCGACCGCGCTCGTGGAGACGAACAGCCGGATGGACGACGCGATCTTCGAGGAGTTCAAGGGCACCGGCAACATGGAGCTGCGACTCGACCGCCGGCTCGCCGAGCGGCGGATCTACCCGGCGATCGACGTCGACGCGTCGAGCACCCGCCACGAGGAGCTGCTGTTCGATCGCAAGCAGTTGCAGATGGTCTGGAAGCTGCGCCGCGTGCTCAGCGGCCTGGCCGCCGACGGCAACGCCGCCCCCGGGCTCGAACTGCTGATCGACCGGTTGAAGACCTTCCGCACCAACGACGAGTTCCTCAACGAGATCGCCAAGCAACCGTCAATGTGAGGGTCCCGCTCCGCCGACAGGCCCGGGGAGGGAGCGGCCAACGTGCAGCGGAGGCCAGTCCCGACCAGTTGTACGGCCGGTACACTTTGAGGACCATTCTCTGGAGACGATGATGAAGACCGACCTGCACCCCACATACACCGACACCGCCGTGCGCTGCACCTGCGGGAACACCTTCACGACGCGCTCGACACGCGGCGGCGAGGTCCGCCTCGAGCTGTGCAACGAGTGCCATCCGTTCTTCACCGGCAAGCAGAAGCTGGTGGACACCGGTGGCCGCGTCGAGCGCTTCAACAAGCGCTACGGCGCACGCAAGACCAAGTAACAGCCTCCACTCCGTTCCAACACCCGGCCCAGGCGGCCGGGTGTTGTACGTTGCGGGACCATTTCACCTTCAGGGTCTGTGTCGTTCGGGCGATGACGGATGGCCCGACGACCAACCTGATGTGGAGATCCATTCCGTGGCGGACATCGCAGACATCGCCCACCTGTTGCGGCGTACCGAGTTCATCGTCAAGCCCGATCGCCTCGCTGCGCTCGTTGCCCTGCCGAGCCGGGAGGCGGCCGTCGACGACGTCGTCAACATCTCGCTCAACGGCAACGTCCAGATGGATCCGTACCTGCTGAGCGAGGACACCGTCGACAACTGGGGCCAGTACACCTACGCGTGCAACTGGTGGGTCGAGCGGATGAAGACAGCGCCGCGGGCACTGCAGGAGAAGGTGACGCTGTTCTGGCACGGGCACTTCACGAGCTCGTGGTACGAGGTCCACAAGGGCTTCCAGATGATGGTCCAGAACCAGCTCTACCGGACGAACGCGCTCGGCAACTTCGCCACCTTGACCCAGGCGATGGCGATCGACCCGGCGATGCTCGTCTACCTCTCCAACGCCGACAACGTGAAGGGCCAGCCCAACCAGAACTTCGCGCGTGAGCTGATGGAGCTGTTCACTCTCGGCGTCGGCAACTACACCGAGGACGACGTGAACACCTCGGCCCGCGCCTGGACCGGGTACAACTACAACCGCACGACGTTGCAGTACGCGTACGTCGACGCCAAGCACGACGCGACGCCCGGCCCGTTCTTCGGCGTCACCAAGGCGTGGACGGGTCCTCAGATCATCGACGCGATCCTCACCGTCAAACGCGCGACGGTGGCCGCGTTCATCGTCAGGCAACTGTGGGAGTTCTTCGCCTACGTCGGCCCTGCCCAGAGCATCGTCGACGACCTGGCCGCCGTGTTCGTCGCCAACAACCTCGAGCTGCTGCCGCTGCTCACTGCGTTGCTGAAGCGGCCAGAGTTCTACTCCGACGCGGCCAAGCAGGGCCTGGTGCGCAGTCCGATCGAGTACGTGGTGGCGATCAGCTCCTCCTCCGGGGTCAGCGCCACCGATCTCGGCGCGGCGTGGCGCCTCGATTCGACGGGGCAGTCGATGTACCGCCCGCCCAACGTCTCCGGCTGGAAGCCGAACGGCTACTGGCTGAACACCAGCGCGATCAGCGGACGTACCGGGTTCGCCGGCTCTGCAGCCGGGCGCCTCGCCGACGGCACGACCAACGACGCGCTCGGCGTGTCCGGTGCGACCACGAAGCTCGCCGACGCGAACACTGCGGTCGACAAGGTGTCGACGATGTTCGGGCTCACCGCCAACCAGGGGCGCGACATGGCCCCAGTGACCCGCCAGGCGCTCGTCAACTGGCACACCAGCGAACCGAACTCGTACTGGCGCAAGCGCAACCTGCTGTTCATGGCCATGTCCTGCGCCGAGATGAACATGGCATGAGGAGCCACCGATGATCGACCACGAGATGAGCTCGGCCGAGGCGCGACGGCTGCTGTCGCTGCCGGCGTTGGACGACGGCCCCGTCGTCGGTGGCTGGAGCAGGCGGCGCTTCCTGCAGGCCGTTGCGCTGGGTGTCGGCGCGGGGTTGACGCTCGGCGCGCTCGGCGAGCAGCTGCTCGGGCACGACCTGCCCGCGGCGTGGGCGGGCACGCCGATCGGCGCGACGGACGGGATCGTCGTCAACATCCTCCTGTACGGCGGCAACGACGGCCTGAACACGGTGGTGCCGTACACCAACGGCTCGTACTACAACTGGCGCAAGGCCGGCACGTCGATCGCCGCCAACACCGTCCTCCCGCTCGACGGCACGTTCGGGCTGCACCCGTCGCTGCCGTACGTCAAGGCGCTGTGGGACGCCGGCGAGGTGGCGGTCATCCACGGTGTGGGTTACAACCCGCCGAACCTCTCCCACTTCTCCTCGATGGCCATCTGGATGAACGGCAGCTTCACCGGTCCACCGTCGACCGGCTGGCTCGGACGCTGGCTCGACGGGCAACCGGCCGCCAACGCACAGCTGGCCGCTGCCAGCATCGGCTCATCCGTGCCCCTCCACCTCATCGGCGCGAGCCGCCGTGCGATCGGCGTCCCCGAGACCGGAGGGATGCTCGGTGGCAACACCGACGACCAGAGCCGGCGGATGTACGCCGGTCTCACCGCGTTGAGCGCTGCGCCGTCGGGGCACGGCCCGTGGCACGACGCGTACACGTCGACCATGGCCACGACGATCAGCGTCGCCGGCCAGCTCGCGCCGGCCTTCTCGCCGACGGTCACCGGCGGTGCCTTCGTCAAGAAGCTGACGATGGCGGCACGGCTGATCAACCGCAACGTCGGCTTCCGCGTCCTCGATGTCGGCGTCGGCAGCTTCGACACCCACGACGGTGAGCCGTATCGCCAGGCCGCGCTGCTCCAGGACCTCAACGACGGGATCCAGATCTTCTTCGCCACCCTCGACCCGTCGTTCCGCTCGCGGGTGTCGCTGATGACGGCGTCGGAGTTCGGCCGCACCGTGCAGGGCAACAACTCGCAGGGCACAGACCACGGCACCGCCAACACCCACTTCGTGATCGGCACCAACGTCCGTGGCGGGATGTACGGCCAGCCGCCGGCACTGAACGTCGTCGGCCAGTGGGACCGTCTCGCGCCGACGGTCGACTTCCGCTCGATGTACGGCTCGATCCTCGACGGCTGGCTGGGTGGCGGGGCCACGACGATCCTCAACGGCGCCTACCAGAACCTCGGGCTGTTCAATGCAGGGCCGGGCCAGGGTGCACCGAAGGACGTGCCCAACCTGCCGATCCCGGTGCAGGCCAGCGCGTCCACCGAGTACGTGCCGCTCAGCCCGCACCGGCTGGTCGACACCCGCGACGGCACCGGCGGGCGGACCGGGGCGATGGAGCCGGGCGAGGTGCACTCGTTCGAGGTCGCCGGGTTGAACGGGGTGCCCACCGATTCGGTCGCGGTGGTGCTCAACGTCACCGCCACCGAGGCGACCGGCCCGACCTTCTTCACCGTCTGGGCGACAGACACGACGCGCCCGATCACCTCGAACCTCAACCCGGTGCCGGACATGGCGGTGCCGAACATGGTCGTGTCGCGCACGGGCACCGGTGGGTTCGTCAGCATCTACAACCTCAAGAACACCGTCCACGCCGTGGTCGACCTCGTCGGCTACTTCCGCGAGGGGACGTCGACGGGGCTGGTCGCCCTCGATCCGACGCGGATCCTCGACACCCGCTCCGGGATCGGCGGCGTCCGCGCCAAGGTGGGTGTCGGTGGCGTCGTCGATCTGCAGATCGCCGGCGTCGCAGGGGTGCCGGCGAACGCCACGGCCGTGGCGCTCAACGTCACCGTCACAGAACCCGACGACGGCAGCTACCTGCTCGTCTACCCGAGTGGCGAAGCCAGACCCGTCGCGTCCAGCGTCAACATGGAGCGCGGGCAGACGGTGCCGAACATGGTGTTCGCCAAGCTCGGGGCGAACGGCAAGGTCAGCATCTTCAACCTCAAGGGCAACACCCACATCGTCGTCGACGTGCTCGGCTGTTTCACGCCGGGTGGGCCCGGGAAGTTCGTCGCCGTCGGCCCGGCGCGGCTGCTCGACACCCGCGACGGGACCGGCACCGGCGCCGTACAGCAGGTCGGCAGGACGCCGCTGCCGCTGATGGTCCGCGGCAGGGCCGGGATCCCCGGATCAGGTGTCAGTGCCGTGCTGCTCAACGTCACTGCGGTCGAGCCGACGGCGGACACGTTCGTCACGGTCTTCCCCGGGGGGAGCGCGCTGCCGAACGCCTCCAACCTCAATGCCGTCGCCGGCCAGATCGTGCCGAACATGGTCCTCGCCCGGGTCGGACCGGCCGGCGATGTGCAGCTGTTCAACTACGCCGGCAACATCGACCTCGTCGCCGACGTGTTCGGCTACTTCACGGTGTAACGGAGCGCACCTCGACGCCTTTCGCGGCGATCGTGCTCATGGGTAACCTCCCGCTTGATGCCGGATCACAGTCGCCGACTGCAACTGCTGGCGATGAAGCTGGCCACGCTTGCCCGCGATCACGGCGCCGAGGACGTGCGCGCGGTCCCGGGCGAGTTCGGGATCGGTGCCGCCCTGATCAGCGAGTCCGAGGCGTGGGTGCTCGTCGACACCGACCCGGCGCGCGGGCTGGGACCGGCGGTGGCCTGGTCGCTGCGCCACGGCGCGGCGGCTCTGCAGCTCGTCGCGGAGTCCGCGACCGGCACGCTGGCACGGCGGGCGACGGCCTTCGCGATGCCGATCGAGGTCTGGCACGCGGAGGGCAGGCTGCTGCTTCCGGCGATCGCCGAACCGTTGCCGGAACCGCCGGCGCTGCCACCCGAGCACGAGCAGTTCCGGGCGGTGATCGAGGCTGGGGGAGCAACACCGGTCGTCGAGTTCGGTGTGCTCGTCGGCGAGGTCGCAGGACTCGAGGTGTGCCGTGTCGTCACCGATGCGGATACCGGCGGACACCGTCTGGACGTCGGCATCGGCGCCAACGATCGCGAGGCGTTCCAGCTGCTGCACGGCGATCGACCAAAGACCGAGGCGCTCGCCGAGGTCGTCGCCGCCGTCGCCCCGCACCGCGTGCCGGGGGCACCGGGCCATCCCCTGAACCGGCTCGCCAGGGCTCGCGCGTTGCGCGCGCTGCTGATCGCGGAGCCGGGGCGGATCGGGGCGACCGACGTCGTACCTGTCGATCCGCCATTGCCGCGTCCGAACATCAAGGACGACGTGCCGTGCGTTTCGCTGGCGACGGTCGGCGGCCTCACGACCACCGTCGTGTGCAGCTCAGGGGTCGACCTCGACGCCGTGCCCTACGCGATCGACGCCCGACGTGCCACCGGCATCAGCCCGTGCGTCATCGTCGTCGCGCGCGGTGACGACCTGCCGATCCAGCGCGAGCTGGCAGCGGCACTGATCGATCCGGTGCGCTTGCTGACCGTCGATCCGGTCGCGGCGGTCGCCCCCTAGCCTGCGATTCGGTGTTCGATCGGCTGGCCTCCCTGGAAGACGAGTTCGTCTCGCTCGAAGCGAGCCTCTCGGACCCGGAGATCGGCAACGACCACGATGCGCTGCGCACGGTCTCGAAGCGCTACAAGGAGCTCGGGCCGGTGGTCGACTGCATCCGCAGACGCCAGCTGCTCGCCGCCGACGCGGCGACCGCGCGGGAGCTCCTCGCCGCGGCCGAGGGCACCGATCGCGAGCTGTGGCGCGAGGAGCTGGCCAGCACGTCGGCGCGCCTTGCCGAGGTCGAAGAGGAGTTGCGCATGCTGATGCTCCCCGTCGACTCGAATGAGGGAAAGGCCGTGATCGTCGAGGTCCGCGGTGCCGAGGGTGGTGAGGAGGCCAACCTGTTCGCCCGCGACCTGTACGAGATGTACCGCGCCTACGCGGCCGCGAAGGGCTGGGCGGTGGACGTGCTGTCCAGCGATCCCAGCGACCTCGGCGGGATCAACCAGATCACGATGCTGATCAACGGGGACACCGCGTGGGGCCGGATGAAGTTCGAAGGCGGGACCCACCGCGTCCAGCGGGTCCCCGTCACCGAGAGCCAGGGGAGGATCCACACCTCGTCGGCGACGGTGCTGATCCTGGCCGAAGCCGAGGAGGTCGAGGTCGACATCGACGACCGCGATCTCGAGATCGACGTCTACCGGTCCAGCGGGCCCGGCGGGCAGGGCGTCAACACCACGGACTCCGCGGTGCGGATCACCCACCGGCCGACCGGTGTGGTGGTGGCGATGCAGGACGAACGCAGCCAGCTGCAGAACAGGGCGCGGGCGATGATCGTGCTGCGGGCGCGACTGCTCAAGCTCGCCCAGGAGGAGCAGGAGGCGGCCATGTCGGTGGAGCGCAGGTCACAGGTCGGCAGCGGAGGGCGCGGCGAGAAGATCCGCACCTACAACTTCAAGGAGAACAGGGTCACCGATCACCGCATCCCGTTCACCACCTACCGGCTGCAGGAGGTGCTCGCCGGCGACCTCGACATCGTCGTGGACGCGCTCGCCGCCGACGAGCGCGCCCGGCAGCTCGCCGGCGATGGCTGAGCGCAGCGACGCAACGATCAGCTGGCGCACGCTGTGGACGCAGACCGCGGCGATCGTCGGCGGTCGGGCACAGGCGCGGTGGCTGTGTGAGACGGCGAGCGGGTTCGACGGCGAGGAGTTCCTCGAGGTGCTCGAGGCGCCGGCGACGACCCGGGCCGTGGCGCATCTCGACCGGATGCTGTCGCGCTTCGCCGACGGCGAGCCGTTGCAGTACGTGCTCGGTCGGTGGGGGTTCCGCCGCCTCGACCTGATGGTCGACCGGCGCGTGCTGATCCCGCGCCCGGAGACAGAAGAGGTGGCCGGCGCCGCGCTGGCGATCGCCCGCGACCTGCCGCGGCCCTTCGTGTGCGCCGACCTCGGGACCGGGAGCGGGGCGATCGGGCTGTCGCTGGCGGCCGAGCTGCCGATCGAGGGTGTCACGGTCTGGCTGACGGACGTCTCTGCGGATGCGCTCGACGTGGCCGGCGCCAACCTCGCCGGGATCGGACGCGGCGCGGTCAACGTGCGCTTGGCCGCCGGATCGTGGTTCGCCGCGCTGCCGGGCGAGCTGCGCGGCGGGCTGCACGTGGTCGTCGCCAACCCGCCGTACGTGGCCATCGACGATCCGCAGGTCGAACCACGCGTGCGCGACTGGGAGCCGGCTGACGCGCTGTTCGCCGGTCCCGACGGCCTCGACGCCTTGCGTGTGATCGTCGGCGAAGCGTCCGAATGGCTCGTGCCGGGTGGCTGGCTGGTGCTCGAGATCGGCGCGGATCAGGGTGCCGCCGCAGCCGGGATGCTCGGTGCCGCAGGCCTCGCCGACATCGAGATCCGCCCCGATGCGGCCGGCGACGACCGCATCGCCATCGCCCGCCAACCGGTCGACGGCCCGGCGCCGACATCGACGTGACCTGCCTGCTCCAGCCGTCCCGTGACGTCGGCCCAGCGCAAAGCGAGCCGGGCCACCAACCAGATCGGGACCGTCGGCGGCGTCGGGCGGCGTCGCCGGGGGCGGTGCAGCGATGCACGTGATGGGCGGTGGGCACGTACCGGTTCGGGACAGCCCCTCACCCCATCGGCGGGCCGCGCGGGCGGCGGTCGACCGGTCGGAGCCGGAACCGCACGTACCGCTCCGGCTGGGACCAGAACGGTCGCCGGTCAGGCGAAGCGTGCCGCGAGCTGGCCGAGCAGGCTCTCCTCCTCGGGATCGAGGTCGTGGTCGGAGCCGGCGACGTCCCGCGCCGCGGAGAACAGCGAGTGACGCAGCACCGAGCTGGTGACCCTGGTGTCGATGTCGTCGAGCAGCGTGTCGGTGCCGGCACCGCCGTCGGCAGTCGCTGCACGGACCTTGGCCATCGCCTGGCCGACGTACTGGTCGAACGAGAACGTCTCGGACTCCCAGCCGCTGTCCTCGCTGATCGAGCGGATCTCCTCGATCTCGTCGAAGCTGATGTGGTGGTCGGCAACCATCACCAGCAGCAGGAGCTCGATCACGGCTTGGTGTTCGAGATCGGCAGTCGCGTGCACCGACACGTTGCTGTAGAGGTCGCGAAGGCGCTGGTTCACCAGCTGGAGGTTACTCCCGGGTCGTCCGGCGGGTTGGTCCTGCGGACCCGGCCGAGGCCCCACCGCTGCTCGGCGGCCGATCGCCGGTAACGCTCCTGACGATCCCTCATCCGCTGCCAGCCTGCGTCCATCGGTTGCATGGTGACCAATCCCTTCCGAGCGGCATCTGCCGCCGACACCTCGTTACGTTGCTGAGACGAACATACGACCGATTGTGGACAGATCAGGTCCACAAGTGTCAAACTGCAGAAATCGATACGCCGGCACGCCTTCTGCGACTGTTGGCCCTGCTCACGACACGCGGGTCGTGGCAAGCGGGCGAGCTCAGCGAGCGATTGGAGATCACTGAGCGGACGATTCGGCGGGACATCACCAGGTTGCGCGACCTCGGTTACCCGGTGGAGGCGGTCACCGGCCCGTACGGCGGCTACTCGCTCGGCGCCGGTGGCCGGCTGCCGCCACTGCTGCTCGACGACGAAGAGGCGGTGGCCGTGGCGGTCGCGCTGCACGCCGTCGCCCAGCGCTCGTCGCCGACGATGGTCGACAGCGCGCTGAGCGCGCTCACCAAGCTCTCCCAGGTGATGCCCGCGCCGCTGCGCGAGCGGGTCGGGGCGCTCGCCGAGGTGACGGTGGGGATGCACCCGCGCGACCGCTTCGCCCAGGGATCGCCCGGCGTCGACGAGTTGATGGGGCTCGCAGTCGCGTGCCGCAGGTGCGAGCGGGTCCGCTTCGACTACGCCAGCAGCGACGGGGTCGAGTCGATCCGGCACGTCGAGCCGTTCCGCCTCGTCGCCGTCGGCCAGCGCTGGTACCTCGTCGCCCTCGACGTCGACCGCGACGGGTGGCGGACGTTCCGCATCGACAGGATCAGCCGCCTGCGGACCACCGGCGCCCGGTTCGTGATCGACGACCCGCCCGACGCGGCCGCGCTCGTCGCCGAAGGCCTCGCGGTGCGCGCCTACGAGCGCAGCTGGTCGATTCGGGTGCGCGCCCCGCTGGCGGAGGTCAGCCCTGAGATCTCCTCTGTCGTCGGATTGTGCCGCTCCGATCCGGACGACCCCGGCGCGACCATCGTGGAGATGGGCGGCGACGTTGATTGGGTGGCGCGGTACGTGCTCGGTCTGCCGGTGCCGGTCGAACCGCTCGAGCCGGAGCTGCGCGAGGAGCTGCGCCGCCTCGGCCAGCGCCTCCTCGACGCCTACGGCTGAGTGTGGCTGTCCCCGTCTGCGGCAGGTGGTGGGAGCGAGCGGCGCAGGAAGTCGAGCTGGTGGAGCAGCAGGTTCTCCGCCACCACCTCTTGCGGCGTCATGTGGGTGACCCCGACCAGCGCGAGCAGCTCGTGCGGCTTGCCCTCGGCGAGCAACGCGTTCGACAGCTGCAGGCTGTGCGCGGCGACGACGTTGTCGTCGGCGAGGCCGTGGATCAACAGCAGCGGGCGGGTCAGCTGCGCCGCGAGCGGCAGCAACGAGCTCGCCACATATGGGCGGTCGTCGACCGTCGGATCGCCGAGGTAGCGCTCGGTGTAGAAGGTGTCGTACAGCCGCCACTCCGTCCCCGGCGCACCGGCGATCGCCGCGTGGAACACGTCAGGGCGGCGCATCACGGCCAAGGCGGCGAGGTATCCGCCGAAGCTCCACCCACGGATCGCGACGCGCTGCAGATCCAACGGGTGCTCGACAGCGGCCGCGTGGAGCGCGGCGACCTGGTCGTCGAGCACGGCGGTCGCGAGGTCGAGGTGGACCTCGCGCTCCCACTCGGGACCACGGCCTGGGGTCCCGCGCCCGTCGATCACCACCACAGCGAAGCCCTGATCGGCGAACCACTGCGACGAGAGGTAGGCGTTGTGCGCGTTGAGCACGCGCTGCGCGTGGGGACCTCCGTACGGGTCGAGCAGGACGGGCAAAGGTGAGCCGTCGTGGTCGTGGGGGAGCAGGACCGCTGTCGCCAGCTCCCGCGTGCCGTAGTGGTGCAGCGAGACGTTGGGGGTCACCAACGGCCGTTCCGCGAAGCTGGCGATCTGCGGCCCGTCGACGACCTTCGTGGAGGCGCCCGGCGTCGCCAGCACCGACGAGCGCAGCACGACCGTGGCGCCACCGACGGTCGCCGAGTGCACCCCCTCACCGTCGGACACCTGCACGAGCCGGTCGTCGGACCATCGCCAGACGTGCTGCACCGTCGCGTCGCCGATCGGGTTGGCGGTGAACGTGACCGCCTCCCCACCGGCGTCGAGCACGGCGCGCACCTGCAGGTCCGTCGGCGTCACCGGTTCGTCGGCGATCAGCAGGCGGCGAGCGCCGTCGCGGTCGGCGACCATCACCAGCCGGCCGTCCGCGAGCACGCCGGGCGTGCCGGGCACGAGCTCGATCCACGCCGTGTCCGCACCGCGGTGCAGCGCTCTCGTTTCGCCGATCTGCGGGTCGGCCTCGAGCACCTCGAGCGACTTCTGGTCGCGGGTCAGCACCGTCAGCAGCAACCGGTCCGGCGAGGCCCAACGCACGTCAGCGAGGTACGGGAACGCCTCGCCGTCCCATTTCACCTCGGTGCTCGCGCCGTCGAGCGCGAGGACGTGCAGGGTGACGAGTGCGTTGGGGGTGCCGGCGGCGGGGTAGCGGACCACGTTCGGCGGTGACGCCGGGTTCGCCGGATCGGCGATGTACCACGTGCCGACGGGGGAGACGTCGACGCGGCACGCGGCGATGGCGGAACCGTCCGGGCTCCACCAGTAGCCGCGGAACCGACCCATCTCCTCCGCAGCGACGAACTCGGCGCTGCCCCAGCTGGTCTCGGTCTGCTCGTCCGCGGCGAGCTCCCAGCTCGTGCCGTCGAGCTCGGCGATGCGCAGCGCGCGCCCGCTGACGTAGGCGACGCGGGTGGCAACCGGGTCAGGTCGCGGGTCGAACACGGGCCCGTCGACGGCGAGCTCGCGGGCCCGCGCGGTGACGAGACCGGCGACGAACAGACGGCCGGACAACGCGAACGCGGCGACGGTGACGGCCTCGTCGGTCGCGAACGCGGTGACGCCGGCGGCGCCCTCGCGCATCCGCTCACGGCGGGCGCGCTCCTCGGCCGGCAGGTTCTCGTCGTCGATCGCGCCGAGCAGGTCGAGGGGATCGGCGATCAACTGCTCTGTGCCGCTGGCGACATCCAGCGACCACAGGCAGTTGACCGGATCGTCCCCTGCTCGGCTGCGTGCGAACACGACCCGCTGCCCGTCCGGCGAGACGACGACGTTGCGCGGCTCGCCGAGCGTGAGGCGCTGGGTGCGGGCGTACTGCCGGGGGAACGACTCACTCATACCGCCAGAACGTACCCGTGCCCGCCCACGATCCCCCGCAGATCCACCGCCGTGGCGTCGGCCGGCCGGCGTGCGGTGAGTGGTGCGCGCAGTGGTCCGGGTCAGCGCTCACCCCGTCGGCGGGCAGTTCCGGGCGCGGCTCAACCGGTCGCAGCCAGAACCGCACGTACTGTTCTGGCCGCGACCAGAACGGGCAATGGGCAGCGCCCGGCCGGCGAGCGCAGCGAGCGGACGCCAGTCCCGAGAATCAGCGCGACGAGGGAAGCGCCAGCGTCGAGTCGCGCGAGGGAGCAGCGAAAGCGAGCGCAGCGAGCGGACGCCAGTCCCGAGAATCAGGACGACGCCAGTCCCGAGAATCAGCACGACGCCGGTCCCGAGAATCAGGACGGTACGACGAGGATCTTCGCGTTCGCTTCGGGGTTGGCGAGATCGGCGAACGCCTGCGGGACGCCGTCGACGCCGACGGTGCCGGTGATCCACGACGACAGATCGATCCTGCCGTCGGCGAGCGCGCCCAGCGCGGCCTCGAACTCGGTCGGCTCGTAGGCCAGAACGAACTGCAGGTTCGCCTCGCGGCTGATCGCCAGCAACGGATGGATCGTGTCGGCTTGCATGCACACGCCGACGATGAGGATGCGCGCGTCCTTCGGCGACATCTGGATCGCCTGCTCGATCATCCCGGGCACGCCGACCGCTTCGAAGATCACCAGCGGTCGCGCGCCGTCGATGGCGCGCCACGCCTCGATCGCCGTTGTCTCACGCGGGTCGACGACGGCGTCGGCACCCATCGCCTCGGCGAGCGAGCGGCGCTTCGGCGAGAAGTCGGCAGCGACGATCGGCCCGATGCCGCGCATCCTCAGCTCGGCGATGCACGCCAGCCCGACCGGTCCGCAGCCGAGCACGATCGCGCTGTCACCGACCGCGATCCGGCTCTTGGCGACAGCGTGGACCCCGACCGCCAACGGTTCGGTGAGTGCCGCGAGGCGGGACGGCAGGTCGCCAGGCACCTTCAACGCAAGCATCTCGTTCATCACCATCAGCTCGGCGTAACCGCCGTTGTAGATGTTCGAGTAGCCGAGCGCATGAACGCCGTCGGCGTCGAACGCGACGGGCATGCTGACCACCACGTCGCCGACCTTCAGGTTGTCGACGCCCTTGCCGAGCTCGACCACCTCGCAGCAGAACTCGTGGCCCATCACCGTGTCGCGGTCCGGTTCGAATGGGATCGGCTGCAGCGGATCGGGTGGCCCGTCCCCGGCGATGGCCTCGCGCAGCGCGCGCGTCTCCGCCCCGTGGGCGAGTGCGTGGAGGTCGCTGCCGCAGATCCCGCAGGCGAGCACCTTCGTCAGGACCTGCCCCTCGGCAGGTGTTGGATCTGGGACGTCGTCGACTCGCAGCTGCCAGTCGCGCATGATGGCTGCACGCATGACGAGGACACTACGACCGCGCCGCGCGGCGATGTTCAGGTGGAGAAGTGGGCGACCGCCTCGGTGATCACCGCGAAGCCGGCGTCGGCGTCGACCGCGGTGAGCAGATCGCAGTTGGCGGCCGGGACCTCGCGCAGGTTGCGCCGATCGATCACCGTCTGCCCGCGGGTGTGCTCGCCGGTGGTCTCGACGACGACGTGCGACGGTCGGTGACTGAACAGGTCCGGATGGGTGAGGGCGAGGACCGCGCACGGATCGTGGACGGCCGCGCCTTGCATGTCGTGGTGGCGGCGGACGTAGCTGCCGCTGAAGAACTCGAACAGGTCGGCGAGCACGGCGGCGAGGCGTCCAGGGAGGGCGCGCACCCGGGCGATCCGCTCCGGTGTCGCCTGGAACTGGTGGGTGAGGTCGAGTCCGCTCATGATCAGCGGGCCGCCGTAGCCGAACACGATTGACGCAGCGTCGGGATCGGCCCAGATGTTGAACTCGGCGACCGCGGTGCGGTTGCCGAAGCTGCCGCCGCCCATCAGCGAGATGCCGGCGATCCGCGCGCCGAGGTCGGGTGCGGCGCGCAGCGCGAGGGCGATGTTGGTCAGTGGGCCGGTGGGCACGAGCCACACCCCGTCGTTCGTGCGGCAGGTGTCGATGATGAACCCGATCGCGTCGGTGCTCGCGGGAGGGCCCGACGGCTCCGGCAGGTCGGCGCCGTCCATGCCGCTCTCGCCGTGGACGTAGCCGGCGTGCTTCGGTTCGGCAACGAGCGGGCGGGAGGCGCCCGAGTGCACCGGCGCATCGATGTCGAGCAGGTCGCGCACGATGATCGCGTTGCGGGTGGTGGCCTCCAGCGGCGCGTTGCCGGCGACCGTCGTCACGCCGAGCAACCGCGTGTGCCGCGCCGCGACCACCATCGCGATGGCGTCGTCGTGCCCAGGGTCGCAGTCGAGGATGATCGGCGGGCCGGGCGACATACGCCGCGAGCATGCCACCGTTACGCTCCGGCCGGTGAGGTTCCTGACAGCGGCGTGCATCGCCGCGTCGGCGGGTGTCGCGCTCGGGGGGTGCAGCAGCTCGTCGGCGCGTTCATCGCCGCCACCTGGTGGAGGCGCGGCGACCTCGACGGCGGTCGCCGCCGCAGTCACGACTCTCACCACGATTGCGTCCGCGAGGGCGACGCCACCTGCGACCGTCGCGGCGTCCAGTGCCGGCGCGTCTGCCTCCACCAACGCGCCGACCGCCGTGGCCAACGCCGGCGGTACCGCCACGACTGCATCCTCCGCGGATGCGAGCAGTGCCCGGGCGCCGACTGCGGTCCCCGCGACGACGACCACGCCGGCCGCCGCCGCGACGACGGTGCCGCCGAGCCCGACAGGCGTGCCGGGGATCGCTGCCGTCGACGGCTTCTGCGCGGCGTGGGCAAGGTATAGCGGATCCGTCCAGATCATCGCCGTTGCGGTCAACTTCGGTGCGCTGACGAGCGCACGGTCGGCGGCGCTGGAGCTCGAAGCGGCGCCGTCGGTCGTCGACGCTGTGGCGCAGATCACCACCGGCTGGCCGGCGGAGCTCGCCAGCGAGCACAGCGCAGCGGTCGACGGCTACCTCGGACCGTACGCGAGGCGCGCCGCGAAGGCCCTCGACGCGCTGCACGGCGCGGGGATGACCGCTGCGCAGATTTCCGAGCTGCGCGACGAGTGGGCCCACGTGCTCGCCACCCGTAATCCCGACGAGCCGACGGTCGTGGTCGACCTGCCCCCCGAACTGACCACCGAGGTCGACGCCGGCGCTACTGCGTTCGACGCGGCCGTCACCCCATGGGGCACCGATCCCAGCCTGGCGGTGAACCTCGATGCGATCCCGAAGACGAAGCTCTACTTGGCCAAGCACTGCCCGGACCTGGCCTCGATCGGCGTCGGCGACGAGGTCTGAACCCGGGTCGTCGCCGACTCCGGGAACCTTCCCGGCTTGCCGCGAACGCGCGCTGCACACCGCCGCTCGGTTCCAAGCGAATCCGCGGCGCGTGCGCCGGCCGCCTCGAGTCGTTTCGCCGCGACCGGCGCCGGGACCGGAGCCGCGGATGCGAGCCGGCGCAGCTGCCGGACACAGGTGCCGAGGCAGCGCCGTCGGTCAGGCCGCGATCGTGCCCTCCGGATCGAGCTCTGCGTCACGCCCGACCCACTCGCCCTCGCACATCGCCGCGGCGAGGGAGGTGTCGGACGACGTGCCCCATGCGCGGCGACCGTCGGCCAGCAGGCATGCGGCGAAGACCTTCTCCGGGGCGCCCTCGCGGGTGTGCATCACCGTGTACGCCTCGATCCTCGCCGGCCCTGCGGCCTCGGCGGCCTCGGCCAGCTCGCGGCGGGGCATCGCGTCGATCTCGTCTTGCGGGTAGGCGTGGCGGAACGGTCCGGCCGGCTCCTTGGTCGAGTACACCCCGAACGCGTGCTTGGTTGTGTAGCCGCCGTTCGCCCACACCAGCCCATTCGCCCCCGGACGCTCGCGCAGGTCGTTCATCACCGTCGCGACCGCATGCATCGGGTAGTTGTTCCACGGGCCCCCGGCGAACGGCAGCCCGCCGGTACGGGTCAGCTGGCTGTCGAGCGCGAGACCGAGGCTCTTCGCGCCCAGCTGGACCGCAGAGGGAAAGCAGGAGTAGAGGTCGACGATCTCGACGTCGTCGATCGTGAGGCCGGCCAGTTCCAGCGCGCGCCGGCCGCCGAGCGCGATGGCCGGCGTCTCGGTGAAGGTCATCCGGTTGCTGATGAACGGGTGCTCGTGGCAGTCGGCGCCCGACAGCGGGAACACCCAGCGATCACGCGCAACGCCCAGCGCCTCGGCCCGCTCCGCCGAGCAGATGATCACCGCGGCCGCCATGTCGACGTCGTTGTTGGAGTTCATGTACTTCGGGTAGGGCATCCCGATCATCCGGTTCTCGGGGGTGACGGTGCGGATCTCCTCCGCGCTCTTCGCCTCGCGGATCCAGGCGTTGGGGTTGTCGGCGGCAACCGCGCTGAACCGTGCCCACAGCTCGCTGATCTTCACCTGGTGCTCGTCGACGGTCTCCCCTGCGGCGGCGCGCACGGCCGTCTCGAACATCGGATACACCTGGACGGGCATCACGATGCCGCGGGCGACCTCGGTCGGGTGGTTCATGGCCAGGTCCTCGCCGATCGGTCGGGGCACTGCGCCCTCCGGTGCCTTCGGCCACTCGAGCGTGCGCCCTGCCTTGCGCGCCCGGCCACGCGACCGCCACGCCTCGCCGCCGGTGAGGATCGCCAGGTCGAGGTCGCCGCGCTGGATCTCGGTGGCCGTCAGGTTGACGAGGCTCTGCGCGCCGTTGCCGCCATTGGCGGTGAGCGCCGTCTCGCGCGGCGTGAGGCCGAGGATGCCGGCGACGACCAGCCCCGGGTCGCCGTACTTCCACGTCAGCTCGTTGACGACGCGGATCGAATCCGGCGGCGGGACCGCGTCGAGACCGGCGTCGCCCGCGGCCCGCTCGATCGCGCGGGCCATCAGCGTCGCCGGGTCGAGCATGTCGTCGAGACCCGCGGCGTGATGGAGGAACTGGCCGGAGCCGATGAGCACTGGGGTACGGGGATCGATGGCCACGGGGTCACCATACGGAACGGGTGCGCGAGGGATCGACTCGACCTGAGCCCGGCTGCGCGACCCGGGGAGCGCGGAGCTCGCGGGTTCGGCAGCCGGTCCGGGGAACGGCCCCGGGCCTACACTCGCCCGGATGACCAGGATCGCCATCGGCTCCGACCACGCCGGCTTCGAGCTGAAGGGCCATCTGATCGGCGTGCTGACGGTTGCCGGCCACGCGGTGCTCGACCTCGGCACGCACAGCACCGCAACGGTCGACTACCCGCCGATCTGCGCAGCGGTCGGCCGCACCGTGCGCGACGGCGACGCACAGGTCGGGATCGTCGTCGGCGGCAGCGGGCAGGGCGAGCAGCTCGCCGCGAACAAGGTCCACGGGGTGCGCGCCGCGCTGTGCAACGACCTCTACACCGCCCGCTTCGCCCGCGCCCACAACGATGCAAACGTGCTGTCGATGGGCGCGCGGGTGGTCGGCACGGGTCTTGCCGAGGAGATCCTGACCACGTTCCTCGCCACGCCGTTCGACGGTGGCCGCCACGCGCGGCGCGTCGAGCAGATCACCGCCATCGAGCAGACCGAGGCCAAACGGACTCGCGACGCCGCCGATGCCACCTCTCCCAGTCCGGAGCTCTGACCCGATGTCCTTCCCCAGCGACACCAAACCCGATACCGA
>JBBQTN010000050.1:0-26762 GCA_038213195.1 Acidimicrobiales bacterium
CGTGCCGATCGGGGCGTATTCTGCGCAGGTGCTCGCCAAGGCCGGAGTGACCGTGACCCCGAAGTCATTGGAACAGAACGTCAAAGGCATCGTCACGAAGGTGACCACCGGTGAGGCCGACGCCGGCATGGTCTACAAGACCGATGTCACCGCGGCGGGGACCAAGGCCGCAGGTGTACTCATCCCCGACAACATCAACGTCATCGCCCAGTACCCGATCGTCGCGCTGAAGGCCGCCCCGAACGCTGCCGGGGCGAAGGCGTTCGAGGACTTCGTGCAGGGCGAGCAGGGTCAGAAGATCCTCGCCAGTTTCGGCTTCACGGCTCCATGACCACTGCGGCTCGGCCGCATCGAGTTCGCCGCAGGGGCGGGAAGCAACGCCTTCCGGCCCCTGCGCTGTTGCTGGCGTTGATCGCGATCGCGTTCTTCGCCCTGCCGTTCGCCGGTCTGCTGTGGCGAGCGCCGTGGAGCACGACCTGGCACGTGATCAGCAATGACGCGGTGCGTACCGCGCTGTGGCTGTCGATCAAGTGCTCGCTGTGGGCGACAGGCCTGGCGATCGTCTTCGGCGTGCCGCTGGCGTGGCTGCTCGCGCAGGTCGAGTTCCCGGGGCGGAGCATCGTGCGCGCCCTGTGCACGCTGTCGATGGTGCTCCCGCCCGTCGTCGGCGGCGTCGCGCTCTTCTTCTCGTTCGGCCGGCGCGGTTTGTTCGGCCAGTACCTCGACCGGTGGTTCGACTTCCGGCTGCCGTTCACGACGTGGGGCGTGATCGTGGCCCAGACGTTCGTCTCGATGCCGTTCCTGGTGATCACCGTCGAGGCCGCGCTGCGCCAGCTCGACCGCCGCTACGACGACGCGGCGCGCACGCTCGGCGGGTCGCGGTGGTACGTGTTCCGCCGGGTGACGCTGCCGACGATCCGCCCAGCGCTGGTGGCCGGAGCGGTGCTCGCCTGGGCCCGTGCGCTCGGGGAGTTCGGGGCGACCATCACCTTCGCCGGCAACTTCCCGGGCACGACACAGACGATGCCGCTGGCGATCTACCTCGCCCTCGAGACCAACCCGGACGAGGCGTTGATCCTCAGCCTGGTGCTGATCGCCGTGTCGTTCGCGGTGCTCGTCGGGTTGCGCGACCGGTGGTTGCGTGGGGTGACGGGACCAGCGGCCCGATGACCCTCGATGCGCTGATCGGCGTGCAGCTCGGCAACCTCGCGCTGGACGTCGAGCTGACCGTCAAACCCGGCGAGCTGCTGGCGATCCTCGGACCGAACGGCTCCGGCAAGTCGACGGTGTTGCGCACGCTCGCCGGTCTGCTGCCGATCGACAGCGGGCGGATCGCGGTCGACGACACCGTGCTGGACGACCCCGCGGACGATGTGTTCGTGGCGCCTGACCGCCGGCCGATCGGGATGGTGTTCCAGGACTACCTGCTGTTCGCCCACCTCAGCGCGCTCGACAACGTCGCCTTCGGCCTGCGCGCCCGAGGGATGCCCAAGGCAACGGCGCGCCGAGTGGCGGGGGAGTGGCTGGAACGGGTCGGCCTGGCCGACCACGCCGGGCACAAGCCGCGTGCGCTGTCGGGAGGGCAGGCGCAGCGCGTCGCGCTGGCCAGGGCGCTGGCCACCGAGCCGCGGTTGTTGCTGTTCGACGAGCCACTGGCGGCGTTGGACGTCGCCGCGCGCACCGGCGTGCGGCGCGACCTGCGACGGCACCTCGAATCCTTCGATGGGATGCGCATCCTCGTCACCCACGATCCTGTCGACGTGTACGCCCTCGCCGACCGAGTCGCGATCCTCGATGCCGGTGGCCTGGCCCAGATCGGCACCATCGCCGAGGTCACCGCGCACCCGCGGTCGCGCTACGTCGCCGACCTCGTCGGGACGAACCTCGTCGCCGGCACGATCGCCGGCGGTGTGCTGACCACGGACTCGGGCGCGTGGCTGGTCATCGCCGATGCGCTGCCCGGCCCGTCGTACGCCGTCATCCGCCCGCAGTCGATCGTGCTGCAACGCGAGGCGTCGACGATGTCGAGCGCGCGCAACGTGTGGGCGGGCACCGTCGGCGACATCGACCGGCTCGGCGACCGCGTGCGCGTCGGCATCGACGGCCAGCTGCCCCTCACCGCCGAGATCACTGCAGCCGCGCTCGAAGCACTCGACCTGCGCCCAGGCGATGCGATCCACGCGTCGGTCAAGGCAACCGACATCGAGGCGTACCCATCGTGAGCCCGAGCCCGACGACCGGACACACCTAGAGGAGGAACGAGTGCAGAGCATCGCCGCCATCGCAGAGGCATGGATCACCCAGCGCCGGACCGGCGCGATCGCCAGGGTGATCGGCGCCCAGGGCCTCGGTCCGCGTCCCGTCGACGACATGCTGCTCGTCGACAGCAATGGTCGCACCGGCGGCGCGCTGCTCGCCGGCGCGGTGCAGCCCGAGGTGATCATCGCTGCCCAGCGCCTGCTCAGCGAGACGGCGTCGCACGTCGTGCTCTCGCTGGACGTCGACTCGGGCGACGCGACGGCGGCCGGATTGACCTGCGGCGGGCTCGTCGACGTGCTCGTCCAACGGCTCGACGTGATCCCCCGCCAGCTGTGGGACACCCTCGCCGGCGGTCGCCCGGCTGCGCTGGTGACGTTGCTCGGCAGCGACGCGGCGCCGATGGTGGTGCACCCGGGCGGTGCGACCACCGGAACCCTCGGCGACTCGGGGCTGGACACGATGGCCCAGGCGGAGGCGGAGCCGATGCTGACCCACCCCGGGGCGGGTGTGACCCGCATCGGCGTCGGGTCGATGGAGCTGGTGATCGAGGCGTGGAACCCGGTGCCACGGCTGCTCGTGATCGGCGCGTCGGACCTCGCCGCGGCGCTCACCCGCCAGGTCGAGCTGCTCGGCTGGACCGCGAGCACCGTGGTGCAGGTCGACGCAGCGCTCAGCGCAGTCGCGGAGCTGTCGCCCGCCGATGTCGTCGTCGTCATCGACCACGACCCGTTCGTCGCGACGCCCGTCCTCGCCGCCGCGCTCGCCCGCGGGATCGGTTACGTCGGCGCGCTCGGCTCGCGCCGCACGCAGGCCAGCCGGCGCACGCACCTCGCCGACGTCGGGGTGCGGCCGATCGAGATCGAGCGGCTGCACGGCCCGACCGGTCTGGACATCGGGGCGCGCACGCCGGGGGAGACGGCGGTGTCGATCATCGCCGAGGTGATCGCGGTGCGCTCCGGACGACTCGGGACCGCCCTCGGCGCCGGCACGGGCCGGATCAGCGGATGAGTCGCCCAGCGAGCATCATCACGCACGTCGCTTCGCCGCGCCAACCCGATCGGACTGCACCTCGTGCGGATCGTCGCCGTCGGCAGCGACGGGTTCGAGTTCGCCGGGGTCGACATGCTCGACGCGACGCCCGTCCTCGACATCAAGCCGTGGGCCGCGCCGCTCGACCTGCCGCACGGCCACGCCCTCGTCGATCCGGTGCGCAGCGGCT
Source organism: Acidimicrobiales bacterium (assembly GCA_038213195.1). Lineage (GTDB taxonomy): Bacteria > Actinomycetota > Acidimicrobiia > Acidimicrobiales > Ilumatobacteraceae > JAODBQ01. Next base: position 3,479 of record JBBQTN010000050.1, read on the forward strand.
GGTTCGACACCGTCGACATGACGGCGGCGCACACGCCGGCGTCGTTGCGCGCCCGACGCGACGGGTGACGGCGGCCCGGCGCGAGCGCGTCCGGCCGCTGCTGGCGCGCGGCGAGGTGCGACGATGGTGGACGGTGAGTCGTACCCGAGAACAACACGTCCTCCTGTTGGGCGAGTGGGCGTGCCTCGGGATCCTCTATGCCGGCCCCAGCCACGGGTTCGCGATCGCGGCGCGGCTCAAGCCTGACGGCGACATCGGACGGGTGTGGTCGATGTCGCGGCCACTGACCTACCGCTCGCTCGAGCAGCTGACCGCCCGCGGCTTCGTGCACGCGGTGGGTGAGGAGCCCGGCATCGCCGGCGGCAACCGCACGATCCTCGCCGCCACGAGGACCGGTCGCGCCCGGCTGCGGACGTGGCTCGGCACGCCGGTGACGCACCTGCGCGACCTACGCAGCGAACTGCTGCTGAAGCTGGTGCTCGCTGAACTGTGCGGGATCGAGGCCGCGAAGATGCTCGACGAGCAGCGCCGCATCATCGAGCGCCGCGTCGAGATCCTCGCCCACGACGCCGATCACCAGGGCGCATCCGACGTCGTCGCGCTGTGGCGGGCGGAGTCGTCGCACGCCGCGCTGCGCTTCCTGTGCCGCCTCACCGAGGAAGGTTCGGGCCTCGCTCGACCCATTGCGAGCCGGGCAGACGCCGAGCCGGCGACCGGTTGACGATCACTGGCTCTCGTAGGGCTGGCCGGCGGCCCGTGGGCCACGTGAGCGTCCGACGAAGCCGCACACGACGACGATGGTGGCGAGGTACGGGAGCATCGAGATGAACTCGCCGGGGATGCCGGTGTGCAACGTCGCCAGCTTGGCCCCGAGCGAGTCGAACAGCCCGAACACCAGCGCCGCGCACAGCGCACCGACCGGGTGCCAGCGACCGACGATCACCACCGCGAGGGCGATGAAGCCGCGACCCGCCGTCATGTTCTGGTTGAACTGCCCGACGTTGGACGCGAACCACGAACCACCGAACCCGGCGACCCCGCCGGCGAGGATCACGTTGCGGTAGCGCAACCGCAGCACGTTGATCCCCAGCGTGTCCGCCGCACGCGGGTGCTCGCCGACGCTGCGGGTGCGCAGGCCCCACCGGCTGCGGAACAGCAGCCAGGTCAACGCGAACACGAGCAGGATCGCGACGTAGACGTAGATCGTCTGCTCGAACAGGATCGGTCCGAGCACCGGGATCTTGTGCAGGCCCCAGATCTTCAGCGCCTTCGACGTCCCGACGTAGTTCCAGTTCTGGTGCTCGTCGAACAGCCGCTTGGACAGGAAGTTGGTCAGCCCGAGGACGAAGAAGTTGATGAAGAACCCGACGATCACCTGGTCGACCTTGAAGCGGATCGCCAGCCAGGCGAGCAACCAGGCCAGCAGCGCGCTGGTGGCCATCGCCGCCAGGACGCCGACCCAGAACGTGGTCACCGAGCCGACGAACACGGCCATGAACGCCCCGTTGAGGAGCAGGCCCTCGATGGCGATGTTGACGATCCCGGACCGCTCGCAGATGATCCCCGACATCGCCCCGATCACGATCGGTGTTGAGTAGCCGACCGTCGAGACGAGCACACCGATGAACGAGAAGCTGGAACCCGCCGCCGACCAGGCGAGGAACGTCATCAGCAGGGTGACCGTGACGAGCGCCAGCACGGCGTTGGTCAGCTTGCCGTAGCCGCGCACCAGCGCACCGCCGGCGAGGACCGCGAACATCACCACCGCGAACCACGCGGTCGTCTGCGCGGGGAGGCTGAACGAGCGGCCGCCGTCGAGCTTGAACAGCGCCGTGCCGTGATGGCCGGTGAGGAACGCCGCGGTGACGACGGCGAGCACGAGGTAGGTGATCCCCAGGTTGCGCGCCCGGCGCCGCTCGGCGAAGGTCCGCGGGCCCTGGGTGGTGTCGCCGAGGCGGGGGAGCGGCGTCTCGATCACGAGCCCCACCCGCGGAAGCTGAGCCCGATCCCGCCGCCCTCGGCCTTGATCCGCCAGATCAACCGCGTCAGCAACGGCGCGGCGATGAACAGCACGATCAGAGCGCGCAGGACGAGCACGAGGTCGAGTGGCACGTTCGCGTCGAGCTGCATCCTCGTCTTGCCGGCCTCGAGCGCCCCGAACAGCAGCGCGGCGAGCACGTTGCCGGTCGACGTGTTGCGCCCGAGCAACGTGACAGCGATCGCGTCGAAGCCGATGTCGCCGGCGAACGACGTCGTCACCTGCGGGGTGGTCCCGAGGACGGTGACGGCACCGGCAAGCCCGGCAAGCGCGCCGGACAACGCCATCGCGACGACGGTGAGCGTGCCGATGCGCATCCCCGCGTACCGGGCCGCGTCGGCATTGGTGCCGACGGTGCGCAGTTCGAAGCCGAGCTTCGACTTGCGGAACAGCCACCACACCCCGACAGCAGCGGCCACCGCGACGAGGAAGCCGATGTTGGCGCGCAGCCCGTGGCGCACGAAATCGAGCAGCGCGGGCAGGTGGGCGTCGTGCGCGATCCCCTTGGAGATCGGGTTGCCGCTCGGGCCAGGTTGCTTGAACGCGGTGGTCTTCAACATCCAGCTGGCCAGCGCCAGGGCGATGTAGTTGGCCATGATCGTCGTGATCACCTCGTGCGCGCCCGTCCGCGCCTTGAGGAAGCCGATGATCCCGCCCCAGATCGACCCGGCGACGATCGCGGCGAGCATCGCCAGCGGGATCTGGACGATGCCGGGGCCGCTCATCGTGAAGCCCACCCACACCGCCGCCATGCCCCCGGCGAGGACCTGTCCGGTCGCGCCGATGTTGAACAGGCCGGAACGGAAGCTGACCGCGACGGCGAGCCCTGTGAGCAGGAGTGGGGTCGCGAACACCAACGTCTCGCTGATCCCCGTCCAGCTGCCGAACGCGCCGAGGAACAACGCCTTGTAGGCGTGGAAGATGTTGGTGACGATCCCCCCGAACGCACCGTGCTGGAGCCGGTCGATGTCGGTCGCGGCGACGATCACCGCGCCTGCCACCAAGGCGCTGATCACCGCCAGGATCGGCACGAGCAGCGCATTCTTCGCATCGAGCTGCTCGAAGCGCGATCTGGCCTGCCCCATCCTCGGCTCGGGCGTCCCCTCTGACGTCATCCGGCGGTTCCGGCGGTCGTCGCCTCGGCGGCCGATGCGCCGGCCATGTACAACCCGATCTCGTTGAGGCTCGTCCCGGCGCGGTCGAGGTCGGCGACGATGCACCCGCCGAACATCACCAGCACGCGGTCGGCGAGCGCCAGCACCTCGTCGAGCTCCGTGCTCACCACGAGCACGCCGACCCCGCGATCGCGCAACGCGACGATTCGCTCGTGGATGTACTCGATCGAGCCGACGTCGACACCGCGCGTCGGCTGACTGGCGATCGTCAGCTTGACCTCGTGGCTGATCTCGCGGGCGACGATCACCTTCTGCTGGTTGCCGCCCGACAACGTCCCGGTCGCCGTGCCGATCGACGGGGTGCGGATGTCGAACTCGCCGACCAGTCGCTGCGCCTCGCGCTCGACGATTCCCCAGTGCATCACAGGACCCGTGCTGAACGGCTCCGCGTAGTAGCCGGTGAGCGCGATGTTCTCGAAGACGGTGAAGTCCTTGACGAGGCCGTCGCGTTGGCGGTCCTCGGGGATGTGGGCGATGCCCTCCTCGTGGCGCAGGCGCGGCGTGTGGTGGGTGATGTCGCGCCCGGCGAGGAGCACCTTGCCTGACTCGACCCGGCGCAGCCCGACGAGCGCCTCGACCAGCTCGGTCTGCCCGTTGCCCTGTACCCCGGCCACGCCGACGATCTCGCCGGTGCGCACCTCGAACGAGACGTGGTCGACGAGCGCGCGACCGTCCAGATCGGCGACGGTGAGATCCGTCACGGTGAGGACGGGATCGCCGGGTTCGGCCTCGCCCTTCCTGACGACGAGCTCGACCGGGCGACCGACCATCATCTCCGCCAGGCGACGATCGTCGACGTCGGCGGGGAGCACCTCGCCGACGGTCTTGCCCCGGCGCAGCACGACGATGCGGTCGGCGATGCGCAGGCTCTCGCGCAGCTTGTGGGTGATGAACACGATCCCCTTGCCGGCTGCGCGCAGCGACTCGACGATGCGGAAGAAGGCGTCGATCTCCTGCGGCGTGAGCACCGCGGTCGGCTCGTCGAAGATGACGATCTCGGCGTTGCGGAACAGCACCTTGATGATCTCGACGCGTTGCTGCAACCCGACCGGGAGGGTCTCGGTGACAGCGTCCGGATCGACATCGAGCTGGTACTGCCGGGAGATCGCGCGGACCTCGCGACGCGCCTCGCGGATGTTCAACGCCCCGAAGCGGGTCGGCTCGACGCCCATCACCACGTTCTCGGCGACAGTGAACACCGGGACCAGCATGAAGTGCTGGTGGACCATCCCGATCCCGGCGGCGATCGCATCGCGCGGCGACGCGAACCGCTGCTGCTGGCCGTCGATCAGGATCTCGCCCTCGTCTGCGTGGTACAGCCCGTACAACACGTTCATCAACGTGCTCTTGCCGGCGCCGTTCTCGCCGAGCAGCGCCAGGACCTCACCGCCCTTCACCGTCAGGTTGACATCGTCGTTGGCGACCACGCCCGGGAAGCGTTTGGTGATCCCGCGGAGTTCGAGTTCCATCGCAGTGCTGTGGCTCCCGTCTGCCTGAACGTTGCGGCCCGGGCCGTGACGTTAGCCCGTCCCGCAAACGCGGAGTGGGGCCCCGCAGGGCCCCACTCCTCAACGTTGATCGTGCGCGACGATCAGGGTGTGACGGTGATCTTGCCGTCGATGACGTCCTGCTTGAGCTGCGCGATCTCGGCCTGCAGCGCTGACGGCACGTCCTTGGCCTGGTCGTGGTACGGAGCGAGGTCGAGGCCGCCGTTCTTCAGCGTGCCGACGTAGTCCGCGCCGACCTTGCCGGTGACGATCACGTTCTTGACCGTGTCCTGCACGGAGGCGTCGATCTTCTTGATGACCGACGTCAGGTAGACGCTGCCCTGCGCGGAGTTGGAGATGTACTGGTCGACGTCGACGCCGATGACACGGATCTTGCCGGCGTTCTCCGTGGCGTACGCGGACGTGCCGAGCCCGACAGGACCGGCCACCGGGAAGACGATGTCGGCACCCTCGTCGGCGAAGCCCTGGGTGAGGTTCTTGCCCTTGGACACGTCGTTGAAGTCACCCGTGAACGAACCGGTCTTGCCGTCCCATCCGATGACCGTGACCTTCGTTCCATGCACGGTGTTGTACTTGTTCACGCCCTCGAGGTAGCCGCTCATGAACGAGGTCACCGACGGGATGTTGATGCCACCGTAGGTGGCGACCTTGCCGGACTTGCTCATCCCGGCCGCCAGGTAGCCGGCGAGGTACGACGGCTGCTCGGTGGAGAACGTCAGGGCACGCACGTTCGGCAGGTTCTTGTCGTCACTCGGGTCGTTCGGCGTGCCGTTGTCGTCGTTGGCGTCCGAGTCGACGATCGCGAACTGGGTGGCCGGGTTGGCCTTGGCGACGGTTGCCGTGTCAGGGGCGAGCAGGAAGCCGACGCTGACGATCAGGTTGCACTTCTTGGCGATGAACGCGGTCAGGTTCGGCGCGTAGTCGGTTGCCGCCTTCGACTCGAGCAGGTCGCCCTTGATCCCGTACGCCTTCTCGGCGTCGAGGATCCCCTGGTGGGCGTTCTGGTTGAAGCCCTTGTCGTTGACGCCGCCGGTGTCGGTGACCTCGCAGACGAGCACCTTGCTGCCGTCGAGGCTGGCAGGCGTGGTGCCGCCGCTGGTCCCTGCGGACGTCGTCGCGGTGCTGCCCGCCGAGGTCGTCGCGGTGCTGCCCGCGGACGTCGTCGCGCTGGCAGCGGTCGTGGCCGTGCTCCCCGCTGAGGTCGTCGCCGATCCGCCGGCGGTGGTCGTCGCGGCAGCGCTCGTGGTAGCGCCCGCCGCTGTGGTCGCGGCTGCGACGGTCGTGGCCGCCGACGTGCTGGCCGACTTCTTCGAACTGCCGCAGGCGGCGACCGTGATGGCCAATCCGGCGACGAGCGCGAGCGCGCTGAAGCGCTTGCTCTTGTGCATTTTGTTGTCTCCCCCTCGGAGTGTGGGCAACCTGAACGGACGCGTGCCCGTTCGCAACGGACGGGATGTCCATTCGGGATCCTATCCCCGGCTGGAGAGCCTCATTCGCGGAGGCATGCCGCCGTAGTGTTGCGCCGATCTCGATGGCGTCGTCCAACCTGCCTCCCTCTGCGCCGCGTCGACGACGGCGGGTCACTGCCGAGCAGTATCGGCATCGTCAGATCCTCGCCGCCGTCGTCGCGTTCTTCGTCGTGGTGTTCGCCATCTGGGCGGTGGTCGCAGTGGCCGGCGGCGACGGGTCGACGCGGGCGACGCCGCCGGGCGCGACGACCGGCACCGCAGCCACGTCGCCGGGCGGTGGCAGCGCCGCGGGGACCGATCCGGGCGCCGACCCGTCGACCTCCGGCGCAGCCGCGACCGAACCGTCGACCACCGCAGCGCCGACGACCGTCGGGGTGCCCAGTGCCGCCAACCCGATCAAGCTGTACATCGCCGGCGACTCGGACGCGGGCACGTTCGCGCCGTACCTGCAGACGCTGCTGAACAAGACGAAGATGGTGACGACGACGCTCGACTACAAGGTCTCCAGCGGACTCGCTCGCCCGGACTTCTTCGACTGGCCGGCGCACTTCACCACAGAACTGCCCAAGGTCGACCCGGCGATCGTGGTCGTCACGTTCGGCGGCAACGACTCCCAGGGCCTGACCAACGGGACGGGCACCTTCGTCGCCAGCCAGCCGACGGGTGATGCCACAGGCGACGCAGCGTGGCGAGCCGAGTACGGCAAGCGCGTCGGCGCGGCGATGGACACGCTTACCGCCGGCGGCCGGACGTTGATCTGGGTGGGCATCCCCAACGACAACAACCCGGATGTCACTGCCCGTCTGCAGGTCCAGGACCAGGTGGTGCGCGAACAGGTGACGGCGCACCCCGGCGTCGTGTTCGTCGACACCTGGGCGCTGTTCTCTGGGCGCAACGGCGGGTGGGCCGACTACGTGATCGATCCACGAGACGGCCTCGGCAAGGAGGTGCGCGCCTCCGACGGCTTCCACCTCAACCAGACGGGGGCCGAGATCCTCGCCCTGAAGATCGATGACGCGATCAACGCCGACCTGACCGCCCGCGGGGCTGCTCTCTAGCTCGGGACTGTGCTGTAGCTCGGGACTGGCGTCCGCTCGCTGCGCTCGCTTTCGCCGCTCCCTCGTGCGGCTCGTCGCTGGCGCTCCCCTCGCCGCGCTGTAGCTCGGGACTGGCGTCCGCTCGCTGGAGGCGGAGCTACTGCTGGCGGCCGCGGGCTTGGATGGCGGCTCGGCGCTCGGCGACCTTGGCCGGATCGAACATCGCCTGCTGCCAGGTGCGTGAGTCGTCGGCTTCGATCTTCCAGCCGGGCTGATCGGCGTGGATCGCGGCATACGTCGCCCTGATCTGACGGACACCCTGCTGGTCGTTGCCAATGATGTCAGCGGCGAGCTTGCGGGTGAACGGGATCAGCTCGGCGTGCGCGACGACGTGGTTGACGAGCCCGAAGTGCAGCGCTTCGTCGGCGAGCATGAAGTTGCCGGTGAAGCTCATCTCCCGCGCCCGGCGCACCCCGACCGCCTGCGGCAGCAGCACCGTCAGCCCCCATCCCGGCATCACGCCCACGCGGGTGTGGGTGTCGCCGAACTTGGCGTGCTCGCTGGCGACGAGGAAATCGCAGTTCAGGGCGAGCTCGAAGCCGCCGGTGATCGCGACGCCGTTGATCGCCCCGATCAGCGGTTTGCTCAGCTGCGGGAACGGTCCGCGCACCCCCTCGCTGTTGGTCGAGCCATCCGCGCCGCCGCCGCCGAGGTTGCCGGCCGACGAGCCGAGCTCCTTGAGGTCGAGCCCGGCGCAGAACCCCGGGTCGGCGCCGGTGAGGATCAGCACATCGACGTCGTCGCGCCCGTCTGCCTCGCGCATCACCTGCGGCAGCAGCCGGCGCACCTCGCTCGACAGTGCGTTGCGCGCCTCCGGCCGGTTGAGGGTGACCGTGGCGATGCGCTCGCTGACATCGAGCAACACGACGGGTTCGACGGGATCGGCCATGCCGGCACTCTGCCAGCACGCCCGTGACCGCTGCCAACTCGGCGCCGACTCGCACACGCAACCGGCGCCGCAGCGTCGGCTGCACGGAGTCGGCCGAACCCGAGCGGCCGGCACAGCAGGGGAGCGTCGACGAGCGTCTCCCAGCGGACGCCAGCGTCGCGCACGCTTGCACCGATCCTGCTCAGTTCTGGGCAGATCCGGTACCAGCGTCGCACAGCACGCCGAGGAGGGAAGCGCCGACGACGAGCCGCGCGACGCGGCCAGCGAATCCACCCAGAGCGGAACAGATTGGCTGCGCGCGTCGTCAACGGGCCGCCGCGCCCCGCACTCGGCCGGCGCGACGATCAGCCCTCGGCTGGGCGGAACTCCAACTTGAGGTCGCCGAGCTTGACCAGCATCGCCGAGATCCATCCGCCGAGCGCGCCGAAGTGCTGATCGAGCAAGGTGCTCGCGCCGTCAGCGAGCGTCTCCTCGGCGAGCTCGTACAGGCCCTCGTAGGTGACTTCGATCGCGAAGTCCGCGGTCCCCGGTGCGTCGTCCGGATAGGCGATCTCCACCGTGCTGCCTGCCCGCTCCAGGCGCTCGTCGCCGATCAGCGGACTGGTCTCCGGGGTGACGTTGCGCACCAGGACGGGGTCCGGTTGGTCGACCAGCCGCTGCACGCGGAACACGATCTCCATCTCGATCGCCGGCAGGCGTTCGAGCACCTCCTCGACGTACCACCGTCGATACGACGTCTGGCTCCACGTCGGCCAGTCGAAGGCGATGTGCGCGACGACCCGCGGCGGCTGCCCTTCGCCGGGCAGCCCGTAGCTCGTCTCCCACGACAGATCGCCGAGCAGCACGTCGACCTGGAAGTGCTCGTCGAACGCCTGACGCTCCAGCAGCGCTGCCTCGAACGCCTCGCGGAGCGCGCCGATGGCATCGGTGAAGACATGGTCGAGCATCCGACCGCGACGCTACCGTGGCGTCATGTCGCTCGTACTCGTCACCACCGCCGACGGCGTGGCCACGCTGACACTCAACAACCCGGAGGAGCGCAACACGCTCACCGCGCCGATGGTCGGCGAGATCGTCGCCGCGATGGACGGCATCGAAGCCGACGAGTCGATCGGTGCGGTCGTCGTCACAGGCACACCGCCCGCGTTCTGCGCCGGCGCCAACCTCGGCAACCTGCAGACAGCCGACGGAGCCAGCCTCAGCAACGTCTACGAGGGGTTCCTGCGCATCGCCCGCAGCCCGCTGCCGACGCTCGCGGCGGTCAACGGCGCGGCGGTCGGCGCAGGGATGAACCTCGCGCTCGGGTGCGATGTGCGCCTCGCCGCGCGCCGCGCCAAGTTCGACACCCGGTTCCTGCAGATCGGGTTGCATCCGGGTGGCGGCCACACGTGGATGTTCCGGCGGATCGCCGGCCCGCAGGCAACGTTCGCCGCCGTGATCTTCGGTGAGGTGCTCGACGGTGCGGAGGCCGAGCGCCTCGGACTCGTGTACCGCTGCGTCGACGACGACCGGTTGCTCGCCGCGGCGCAGGAGATGGCCGCGCGCGCCGCATCGGCACCCCGCGAGCTGGCGATCGAGACCAAGAAGTCGATCCAGGCGATGGCCGACATCTCGCTGCACTCCGACGCCGTCAAGCGCGAGCTCGACCCACAGGTGTGGAGCACGAAGCAGCCCTGGGCGGCTGAGCGCATCGCCGCGCTGCAGGCGAGGATCGGCTCGCGCCAACGCTGATGGGGGTGCGCCAAATCGCGCACGTTTGTTACTGGCCCCTCACCGAAACCTTCGGCTCGTGAACTATCGTGCGCTCACGGAGAGCTTGCACGCCGTACGTTCCGAAACCCCATCCTGATCCTGTCAGGAGACACGGAGGTACTCATGAGCCAGCGCCATCGCAGCCAAGAGACGGCCCCACCGCTTCGGATGGACTTGCGAGCCCATGCCCACAACGAGCGACATCGCATCCAGTGCGAGTTGAACGCGGTGGCGGCGCAGGTCACCTGCGGGTCCGAGCCGGACGAGGTGCACGAGCCCGGCCGCGCGTGGGTGCCACAGCACCACCACGACGCCGAGCGGGCGAAGGCGACGTCCGGTCATGGCCGCAAGCGGCACTGGAAGATGAAGATGTGGAAGCGCCGTTCATCGTTGCGTCAGGCCAAGGCCAAGCTCGTCCGCCTTGCCGCAGACCAGAGCTGAGCGGTCCAGCGCCGCTCCCGCTCACAGCCACGCCGCCGCGAGCTCCTCGCTGCGCGTCCACCACTCCTCGACGGTGATGCCGTAGCGAACGTGGTCCTCCCAGACGCCGTTGATCTCGAGGTAGCGCTGGGCGATGCCCTCCTCGCGGATCGCGAGCACCTCCATCACGCGACGGCTGTTGGCGTTGCGCGGCACGATGCAGATCTCCATCCGGTGCAGTTGCAGCTCCTCGAACGCGAAGCGGGCGAGCACGATCACGGCCTCGGCGACGTAACGGTGCCCGGCCAGCGCCCGGTCGATCCAGTAGCCGACGGTGCACGTCTGCAGCGCACCGCGCACGACGTTGTTGAGGTTGACCTCGCCCGCGAACATGTTGTCGACGAACAGCGCGAACCCGTACGCGACACCCATCTGTCGCTCCCGCTCGCGAGCGGCGCAGCGTGATGCGAACGCGTCGCGGTTGCGCGTCGGATCGACGAGGCTCGCCGCGCGCAACGGCTCCCACGGCGTCAGCCACGCCTCGTTGCGCACCCGCACCTCGCTCCATGGGCCGAAGTCGGCGGGCGTGAGCGGACGCAGCACGACGCGACGGCCGTAGAGGCGAAGACCGGACGGCGGTGTCATCGATGGGTGTGCAGACCGGCGGCCGGTGCTCATCCCGGCGGCCGGGAAGGATCAGCACGATCTCCGTCGGCGCCCCCCGCCTGGCCGGCCTGGGGAGCGACGGTGACCGTGTCGAGGTGCAGACGGCGCATCACCGCGACCAGGACGCAGCAGCCGGCGACGACCGTGTCGACGAGGTCGGGCGCGAGCCCGGGGTTGCGGGCGCGATCGCTCCTCCGCTCTGTCGCAACGGTGCGGAAGACGTCCTCGGCGGCGTCGCGGGTGAGACCGAACGGCAGGTCCACCTCGTGCCCCGCCTCGACGAAGGCGATCGCCTGCTGCTCGCGCCCGGCGACGTGGACCTCGTCCGCCTCGCTCACCCCGGGCAGTTCGCGCAGCACGTCGTCGAGGTGGTCGAGGACCGCGCCGATCGCGTTGGTCAGCTCCTCGGGCGATGGCGGGTCGCTGGCGAGGTCGCTGCGGTTCAACGCAGCAGGCCCGAGGGGCACCACGTACGACTGCTCGTCGAGCGCGAACGTGCACTGCTCGGCATCGACGAGCACGCACAACACGCTCACGGCTGCACCGCCGACCCAGCTGGGCGGTTCCGCGGCGCGCCGCGGCCCCGTCCGATGACGTGTCCGTACCGGCCGTCGTGCCGGGTCATGGCAATTGCGCCGCCACCCAGGTGCCGACCGGATCGTCGCCGCCGGCGAGGTACCAGGCGTAGTGCGCGTGCAGGCACTTCACGCCAACACGCGTCCCGGCGACGCCGCCGTGCGGTCGCGGACCGGCGTGGCCGGCCGGGAGGGCGGCGTCGCGCTCCGCCGCGTAGCGCCGGTGCGCATCGGCGATCGATACCGGGTCGAGCTCGGCCTGCGCCCGGCGGACACCCCCCGCGGCTTCCAGCCGGCCGACCGCGGCGATCGCGCTCCGACCGACGAGCCAGAACCGGGTCGGCATCGGTGTGCCGTCGTCGAGCAGGGGCGCGTTGCGCACGACGAGCGGCGCGCCGCTGGCGTCGCGCACCAGGACGTCGAACGAGCCGAGCGGCTCGCGGCCGAGCAGATCGGCAACGGCGATCACGTCGGGATGTGCGGCCATCGCGTCACTTGCGCAGGCGGCGGAGCAGCAGCAAGACCAGCGCCAAGCCGCCGAGCGCCGGCAACAACCGCTTCAGGATCGCACCGCCCGCCGCGCTGGACAGGTCGATCGGCTCCGCCGCAGGCCCCTCGATCTTGCGAACCGTGGGCGCACTGTTCGTCGCCGTCGCGTTCGTCGACGGCGGCACCATCGCCGCGTTGGCAGGCTTCGACGCGGCGCTCGCCGGCTCGGCGGGCTCGGACTCGGCGGTCCCCGCCTCGGACGGCTCGGTCGATGCCGAATCCGCGGCCTTCGACCCGGTCGGCTTCGAACCGACCGGCTTCGACCCGGCGGGCTTCGATTCGGCGGGCTTCGACCCGGCCCGCTTCGACTCGACGGCCGGCTCGCGCACGGCCTCGGCCTTGGCGGCGGGCTCTGCAGCGGCCTGACCGTCCGGCGTGGCCTGCGCGTCGAGCATCTTGTTGAGGTTGTTGGAGAACTGGGTCATCAGCTTCTTGCTGACGTCGGCCATGATCCCGCGGCCGAACTGGGCGACCTTGCCGGTGACACGCAGGTCGGTCTCGACCACGCACTTGGTGACGGCACCCGACACGCTCTCCAGCCGGGCGGTGATCACGGCGTCGGCGTTGCCCTTGCCGCCGGTGTCGCGGCCCTCGGCCTTGAGCACGGCGCGGTGGTCCGAGTCGTCGCGCTCTGTGAACGAGGCCTGCCCCTTGAACGCCGTCGAGATGGCCCCCAGCTTGACCTTGACGACCCCGCGGAACACGTCGCCCTCGATCTCCTCGAGTTGCGCCCCTGGCATGCACGGGGCGATGCGCTCCACGTCGGTGAGCACCGCCCACGCCTCGTCGATCGGGCGGTTGACGGTGAATTCATTCAGGAGCTTGTCCATCGCTCGAGGTCCTCCAGCGTGTCGATGTCTGCCGCAGAGCCTACGCAGGGGACCGCACATACCTGGTCCCCGAGTCGGCGCAGCAGACCACGCGCCCCCTCGTCACCGTCCGTGGGGAGTTCCCCCCACAGTGAGCGAGCGATCCGCACCGGGTTCGGCCCGCGACGGCCGTCGTAGGTCGCCACCACCAGCTCGCACTCCGCCGGCGCGAGGGCGACGGCGCGCCACGCCTCGGGACTGATGAACGGTTGGTCGGCGAGCCCGACGACGATCGCCTCGACACCTGCGGCGGTGGCAGCGGCGACGGCCGCCTGCAGCGACGACGCCTGGCCACTGGCCCAGCGCGGGTTGTGGATGACCGTGACGGCACCTGCGTCGGTGATGGCGTCGATGTCGAGCGGTGCTGCACCGGTGATCACGACCACCTCGTCGAGACCGGCCGCGACGAGGTGGTCGAGGCTGTGGCGCCACAGGGGCCGGCCACCGAGGTCGGCGACCAGCTTGTGCGCGGGGCCGCCGGCCGCGCCCCGGAAGCGGCTGCCGGCGCCAGCAGCGAGGAGCACCGCCATCACGCGCATCAGGTCGGCCGGATCCCGAATGACATGACGAGATCATGACGAATCCCCGCCGCCCGTGTTGAATGTTGCAGTTTGATGTCGCTAGTGTCGCAGCGATGACGACCCGGGTGGGTCGGTGCGTGGTGCGCACCGGGCGCTCGCGTCGTCTGCGGTGGCGCTCTCGTGTGGCGCACTCGCCGTGTCAGCGGACGGGCCTTCGCTCGTCCACGACCAGCGCGCGCACCCGTGAGCGCCCCATCGCAGCAGAGAGGAACGTCGCTCGCATGACGCATCGTCACCGGATCCGACTCGTCGCCATCTCCGGCGCGCTCCTGGTCGGAGGTGTGGCCGCTGTGCCGGTTGCGACGTCGACGGTGGCCGCGGCACGACCCGTCATCCGCAACGATGCCGTTGCCGCCGTCGCCGCAGACGCGCTCGTCGATCTGAACGCCTACCTCGGCGACGGAGATGCGTCTGCGCGGTTCTCCTACGTCGGTGAGCGTCACGTGATCGCCGGCGTGATCGCCAACCGGCTCGGCGTCGATCCGGCGATGCTCGAGCAGGCGTGGCGCAGCGCGGACGACACCCATCAACGGGCGTTGATGGGTGCGCTCAGCCAGCTCGGCGTGCCGTACCACCGCAACACGTCCAACCCCGGCGTGTCCTTCGACTGCTCGGGTCTGACCTCCTACGCCTGGTCCCAGGCCGGTGTGGCCATCCCCCATCAGAGCGGCAGCCAGATCAGCACCATCGCACCACGGACGTCGATCACCGCCCAGGCCGGCGACATCGTCTACTACCCGGGTCACGCGATGATGTACCTCGGCGTCGACGGCGCGATCATCCACGCCCCGTACACCGGGCGCACGGTCGAGGTCGACATGGTCTCCAAGTCGCATCACTTGAAGGTGCGCTACGGCAACCCGCTCGGCTGACGACGGCAGCCGACGTCCTCATCGGCGCGAACTACGGCGTCCGGTCTCGAACGCTCGGTCATCGCTCCGGCTCAGGCGTGGATCGGGCCGCTGCCGTCCCGCAGCGAGGGCGCCTCACGACCGGTCCGGTTGGCGATGATCTCGGCGCAGATCGAGATCGCAGTCTCCTCCGGCGTGCGCGCCCCGATGTCGAGGCCGATCGGGGACATCAGCCGGGCCAGATCGGCCTCGTCGAGCCCCGCCTCGCGCAACCGCTCGAGCCGCTTCGCATGCGTCGTGCGGCTGCCCATCACCCCGACGTAGCCGACCGCCGTGGCAAGCGCGCCGCGCACGGCCGGCACGTCGAACTTCGGGTCGTGGGTGAGGATGCACACCACGTCGCGGCGGGTGAGCGTCGATCCACGCCGTTCGAACAGCTTGTCCGGCCATGACACGACGACCTCGTCCGCCATCGGGAACCGCCGTCTGGTGGCGAAAACGGCGCGCGCGTCGCACACCGTGACCCGGTATCCGAGCACCTTGGCGACCTTCGCCAGCGCGGCGGTGAAGTCGACCGCGCCGAAGATCCACATCTGCGGTGGAGGCGCCCACGTCTCGATGAACACCCGCACCACCGGTGTGTCGACCAGGTCCTCAGGCGTCGTCTCGCCATGTGGTCCGTAGTGGCGTACGCCGCTGCGCCCCGCTTCGAGCTCGCCGAGCGCGTCGCGCACGACGATGCGGTCGAGCTCAGGATCGCCGAGCGATCCCTGCGCGGCGAGCGCCGGTTCGATCAACAGCTTGGCGCCGACGTGCGGCCCGTCGATCACCGTCGCCAGGCCGACCGGCTGCTCGCTGCGGATCCGGTCACGCAGCATGCTGTACAGCGACTCGCCGGTCACCAGTCCAGCGGCTCCACGAACAACCGGATCGTGCCGCCGCAGGTGAGCCCGACCGCGAACGCCTCGTCGTCGCTGTAGCCGAACGAGATGACCCGCGGCTGGGCCTCCCCGTGGAGGATCGCCAACGCCTCGCTGACGACGGCGCCCTCGACGCAGCCACCGCTGACGCTGCCGGCCACCTCGCCGTCGATGTTGACCACCATCGCCGCGCCGGGCAGGCGCGGGCCCGAGCCCTCGATGTCCACCACGCGGGCGATCGCGACGGCTCGGCCGGCGGCCCGCCAGCGATCGATGTCGTCGAGCAGTTCGCGCATCAGCTGTTCCTCGTGTTGTTCGTTGTCACGGTGCGGTGGGCGGGTCGGCCGGAACGCTCTCCGGCGATGACGGCGGCCAGCTCCTCCATCGCGGCGAGCGAGTGGCCCTCCACGAAGTGATCAACATACGGCAGCGCGGCCGCCATGCCCCTGGCCAGCGGGGCGTAGCCGGGCGTGACCTTCAACGGATTGACCCAGACGAGCTCGCGGGTGATCCGGTGCAGGCGCTGCATCTGCTCGCCGAGGAGCGCGGGGTCGCCACGATCCCAACCGTCGCTGAGGATCACGACGATCGCCCCGCGGGCCATCCCACGCGCACCCCACTCGTCGTTGAAGCTGCGCAGGCACTCGCCGAGGCGGGTGCCGCCGCTCCAGTCCTCGACGCGGTCCCCGGCACGGCGCAGCGCCCCGTCGGGGTCGCGGCCGTGCAGCTCCTTGGTGAGTCGCGTCAGCCGAGTCCCCAGGGCGAACGCCTCGACGTGCTGGCGTCCCGCGACGGCGGCATGCACGAAGCGCAGCATCGCCCGTGCGTACGGCTCCATCGAGCCGCTGATGTCGAGCAGCAGCACCAGCCTGCGCAGCCGCTGCCCCGGCTCGCGCCAGGCGCGCACGACCGGTTCGCCGCCGGAGCGCAACGAGGCGCGCATCGTGCGGCGGATGTCGGGGCGACCGCGCCCTGCCGGCCGGTGGCGGGCGCTGCGCCGCGGCGGCCCGGCGAAGCGCAACTGCTCCATCAGCTGCTGCGCGTGGCGCAGCTCGTCGTCGTCGTAGGTTGCGAAGTCCTTCTGACGGAGGGTCTCGGTCGCCGAGAAGCGCAGCACGAGCGTCGGGTCGTTGTCGCCGCCCGCAGCCGCGTCCTGATCGTCGCTCTGCGCGTCCTCGTCGTCGACGGCGAGCGTGATCCGCTGCACCTCCGGCTCGTCGAGCTGGTCGTCGGGACTCACGGCGTGCCAGAAGACGCGGTACGCACGGTCGTAGACGGCGATGTCCTCCGGCCGGAAGACCAACGTGCTCCGGCCCGCCCAGTAGACGGCCGCTGCATCGGCGAGCCCGACCTGGCCGAGCGCCTCGACGTAGGTCAGGACGTTGCCGATCGGCGTCGGCAGGCCCGCCCCGCGCAGCACCCGGGCGAAGGCGACCGCGATGCGCTCCGGCTGGAAGCGCGGCCCGCCATCGCCCGGACCGTTCGCTGCCGGTGTGCGATCGCCGTGCTCGGTCACCGTGCGACCGCCCTCGGCAGGCGGATGATCAGTTCGCCGCTGTGCGCCGAACCGTCCTGCCTGGTGGTTCGCGCGCTGCGCTCGTTCCCTGGCCACCGCCTCACCGCGTCGGGTTGCTGCGTGCGATCGCCATCTTGACCACCGTTGCCAACCCGTGCTGGCGGGCGCGGTCCTGATCCTCCCGGTACTTCAGCACCGTGCCGAGCGTCGCTTCAACGGACCGCTCGTCGAGCTCGACGACGCCGAGGACGGCGAGCGCCTGGGCCCAGTCGATCGTCTCGGCGACCCCGGGCGGCTTGTACAGGTTGAGCGTGCGCAACGCCTCGACTGCCGAGGCGACCTGGCGGGCCAGCGACTCGACGACGTTGGGCACGCGCATCTGCACGATCCGCACCTCGCGCTCGAAGTCGGGGTGCTCGACCCAGTGGTAGAGGCAGCGCCGTTTCAGCGCGTCGTGCACATCGCGGGTGCGATTGGAGGTGAGCACGACGATGGGCGGCCGGGTGGCGCTGAACCGACCGATCTCCGGAACGGTGATCTGGTAGTCGGAGAGCACCTCGAGCAGGTACGCCTCGAACTCGTCGTCGGCACGGTCGATCTCGTCGATGAGCAGGACGGGAACGCTGTCGCCGGTGTGCTCGATCGCCTGCAACAGCGCCCGCTTGAGCAGGAACCGCTCCGCGTAGAGCTGGTTCTCCAGCTTCGCGGTGCCGACGCCGCGGGCCTCGCCTGTCGCCTCGGCGGCGCGCAGGTGGAGCAGTTGGCGGGCGTAGTCCCAGTCGTAGACCGCCTGGCTGACGTCGATGCCCTCGTAGCACTGCAGGCGGATCAACCGGCCGCCGGTCCACCGGCTGAGGACCTTGGCGACCTCGGTCTTGCCGACGCCGGCCTCGCCCTCGAGCAGCAGTGGCCGCTTCAGCGCCATCGCCAGGTAGATCGAGGTGGCCAGCCCTTCGTCGGGGAGGTAGCCGTGCCTGCCCAACGCCTCGGCGACGTCGTCGGGGGAGGTGGGTGCGACAGCCATCCGCTTCAGGTTACGGCTGCTGGCATGCTGGGCCGTCATGTCCATCCGCACGATCACCGTGCACGCCCCCGATGCCTCCGCCGTGAGCGTCACGGTGTGCCGCCACGGCGCCGAGCCGGCGACGACCGAGCTCGCGCACGTGCCGCCCCGCTTCACCGGTTCGTTCGACGCAGCGGTCGGTGAGGAGTACTGGCTGACGGTCGACGGTTCGCCGCCGCTGCTCGACCCGCACTGCCTCGAACTTGCGCAGACGACCGACGGTCCGCGCAGCGTGGTCCGTGATCCGTGGCCGGTGCGACCCCGTGGCCATCCGCTGGCGCTCGCACCGGGCGTCGGCCCCGTCGTCTACGAGGCTCACGTGCGCGGTTTCGCGGCGACGTTCGCGGGGATGATCGATCGCCTCGACTACCTCGCGGACCTCGGCGTCGACGTGGTCGAGTTGATGCCCGTGCACCCGTTCGACCCGGGCGACAACTACTGGGGCTACATGCCCTTGGTGTGGGGCGCGGTCCACCGGCCCTACGCCGCGAACGCCGGCGACGCGCCCGGTGAGCTGGCGGCGCTGGTAGCCGCCGCGCACGAGCGCGGGATGCACGTGTGGCTGGACGTCGTGTTCAACCACACCGGCGAGGGCGATGCGACGTTGCCGACGCGCAGCCTGCGCGGGATCGACGACGCCCACGCGTACCGCCACCGGGCCGACGGGGCGTACGCGGACGACAGCGGCTGCGGCAACGACATCGACCCGGCCGACGGCGAGGTCCGGCGGCTGGTGCTGGAGGCGCTCGACCGCTTCGCCGACCTCGGCGTCGACGGGTTCCGCTTCGATCTCGCCAGCCTGCTCACCCGCGACGGCGGCGGGCTGGCCGACCAGATCACCGGCTGGGCGTTCGCCCGCGGTGTCGAGCTCGTCGCCGAGCCGTGGGACCTGGCCGCGTACCAGCTCGGCGCGGCCTTCCCCGGTACCTCATGGCGGCAGTGGAACGATCGTTTCCGCGACGAGGTCCGTGGCTTCCTGCGTGCAGAACCCGGTCTCGTGCCCGCGATCGTGCAGCGCCTCGCCGGCAGCCCCGACGTGTTCGGCGCCGAGCCGCGCAGCGTCAACTTCTTGACCGCGCACGACGGGTTGACGATGCACGACCTGACGATCGTGACGAGCGACCGCCACCACTCCTGGGCGTGTGGCGAGGCGTTGCGGCTGCAGCAGCTGAAGAACTACTTCACCCTGCTGCTGCTGTCGGCCGGCACGCCGATGTTCGTGATGGGCGACGAGTTCGCGCGCACCCAGGACGGCGACCCCAACCCGTACGACGTCGACGGCCCGCGCAGCTGGGTGGACTGGTCGCGCCTCGCCGACTGGGCGCCGCTGCACGACTTCGTGCGCGCCCTGCTGCACCTGCGCCGGGCGTGCCCGCCCGTCGGCCACCGCTTCTACGGCGTCGACGGGCAGGTCGATGCCTCCGCAGGTTCGCGCTCGGTCGCGTTCGCCACCGACCAGCTCTACGTGATGGTCAACGCCTGGTGGGAGCCGTTGCACTTCGAGGTCCAGGAGCCGGGCGAGTGGCAGGTCGCGCTGGAGACGGCGCCCGCAGCGGCCGATGGCGCCCTCGCCCCACGCTCGATCAGGATCCTGCGCAAGGCTCCCGGCTACGCGTCGCCGGCCGGCTCGGCTTGCGGCGGCTCGTGACCCGGCACGGTCTCGATCGCCAGCCCGTCGAAGCGCGGGTCGAACGTCGCCACGCAGCGCACCTTCTCGCGCTGCAGCGCGACGAGCAGCGTCGCGAAGTCCGGGTCCTTGGCGAACGGTTCGGCGACGTCCAGGGACGCGTTGCGGTACTGCTCGGCGAGGTGCAGCTCCTGCACGGGTGCGAACAACGACTTGCGGACGTTGACGTGCAGCTCTGCCAGGGAATCGGTGGTCGCCATCAACAGCACCTCCTCGCGCTCGTAGCGGTCGAGGAGGTCGACGTAGGCGGCCACCGCCTCGGCGTGGAACGGCTCGTCGTGATTGGTCAGCGCGGCGATGAAGGTCGGGTCGAGCAGCACGGAGGGCGGATCGAGGCGGCTCACACCTCCGCGCTCACAGCAGACCGCCGAGCGCCACCCTTGCCCGGTTGGCGCGCTGGCGACGCTGGCGGCGCTCCATCCGGTTCCAGAACCAGAACGAACCACCGACGATCGCCCAGCCGACCAGGCCGTCGACGACCCAGTGCTCGGCCAGGTAGACGAGCGATGTGAGCATCAAGACCGGGAACAGCAGCACGAGCGCCTTCAGCCACTTCGGCTTGAGCCACGGCAGGAAGAACGCAGGCACGATCAGCGCGAACGAGGCGTGCAGGGAGGGCATGGCGGCGATCGAGTTGCCGTCGCCGAGGGCGACGGTGTAGGTCTTGACGAACGCCTTGAAGCCCAGCGTCAGGAACCCGCGTCCTGTGTCGCGGTGCAACGGTTCGATCAGGTGCTGCTGCGACGCCATCCATGGCGGGGCGGTCGGCAGGATCACGAACATCAGGCAGCCGATGCCGAGCAGCGTCGAGAAGCGCTTCATGAACCGCACCCACTGCCGGTGGCTGG
Source organism: Acidimicrobiales bacterium (assembly GCA_038213195.1). Classification (GTDB taxonomy): domain Bacteria; phylum Actinomycetota; class Acidimicrobiia; order Acidimicrobiales; family Ilumatobacteraceae; genus JAODBQ01. The sequence goes on from JBBQTN010000050.1 coordinate 23,952, forward strand.
CGACCCAGAGGATCGCCAGCGCGATCACGGGGAAGACGAAGTGGGTGTAGTACGTGGTGGACGCGACCTCGTCCCACCAGTGCACGGAGGAGTGCCAGAAGTGCTGCTGGAGCACGACGTTAGGGTCGTGCCCGAAGAACAGGAACCGATCGATGTCGCGCACCGTCGCTGCCTGCACCGGGAACCCGAGCGCGTCGGCGGCACTGCGTGAGCGCTCGTACGCGTACCACATGCCGGCGTACAGGACGACGTCGACGGCGAGGACCTTCCACACGTGCCGCGGCCTGCCGATGAATCCGCACGCCAGGAACAGGGCCACCGAGATCGAGACGGAGATGCGGTCGATCGGCAGGCCTTCGGCGCGGAGCCAGTACAGGTAGCCGGCGGCGTAGGCGACGATCAGCGCGACGCGGACCGGCCGGCACGCATCCTCGGGGACGAGCGACCCGAGCGGGGTGCCGCTGCGAAACTCCGGCTCGGTCGACTGGCCGGTGGAGGTTCCGATCGCCGTCGACACCCGTATCACGCTATCCAGCGTTCATCGCTCGGTCACATCGCCCCACCCGCCGGCCACCTGCCGGACATCTGTCAGCCACTGATCGCCGCGTCGGGGTCGGCCATCGCCGCCGCGCACGCACCGGGGTGGGCGAACGCCCAGCCGACGACCTCCAAAACCGGGCTCGCCTGTCCGCCGCTGCGCCACGAATCGAGGTACGGCCACGGCCAGATCAGCCCACGGCGGATCGACCATTCCAGGCCGGGGCACGGCATCGAGATCCCGAAGTGGACGTGGCACGCCCCTGCGTCGCCCGTCTTGCCCATCTCCCCGAGCCGTTCGCCGGCGGTCACCGCGATCCCCGGCTGGATCGGCTCGTCGATCTCCTGCAGGTGGGCGAGGTAGTAGCGCACGCCGTCGTCGCCGAGGATCGCGACCGAGAGCCCACCGCGCAGCGCGGGGTTGTTGCCCTTCTTGGTCCAGCCGTCGACCCTGCGTGTCTGCAGGACCTGCCCGTTGACCGGCGAGACGAGTGGGGTGCCGCATCCGGTGCTGGCGAAGATGTCGGTGGCCGGGTAGCCGCCGTGGACGTGGGCGTAGCTGATCTTCACGCCGGCCTGCACCGGGATGACGTACGGCGTCGTCGTCGGCCGAGCGGTGGTGGTCGTCGCCGCGAGGGTGCTGGTGGTCGTGGTGGCGGCCGCGGCGTTGGGGGCACCGGCTGCGGCGTTGTTCGCACCGGCGGCGTTGTTCGCACCGGCTGGGGCGTGGTTCGCACCGGACGTCGGTCCGGTCGCCGACGCCGTGGTCGGGGTGCTGGTGGCGATCGGCGGCAGCGTGCCGGCGGGCGCGGTGGCCGCGCTGCTCGCGCAGCCGCCGAGCACTGCGGACAGGATCAGCCCGCCGGCCAGCCACCGCCTGGTCACGTCAGGGTGACTTCGGAGATCGGCGAGTAGTCGAACCCCGCTGTTCCCGGATCGGTGGTGCCGAGGATCGTCAGCCGCACCGTGGTCGCGTTCACCGGCGCGGCGAGTTGCAGTGTCTGCATCGTCGCCGAATCGGGATCGAGGGACTGGGTGACGGACGCCCCGCCGTCGAAGCTCCAGCGGACCTGGACGATGCGGCGCATGTCGTGGAAGCGGTCCGATCCGCTGCACGGATCCTGCTTGGCGTAGCCGGGCACGAGCCCGACATGGGTGAGCTGCGCGCCGGGGGCGATGTCGAACTCGAGGAACTGGCCGGCGCCGTCGCCCTGTGTCATCCACGCCGTCGCCAGTTGCCCGTCGAGCACGTTGTTCGCCGCGTACGAGGTCGGTTGCCCGCACGAGTCGATGCCGTCGGGACGCGCCGCCGAGGCGCGCACCGCGCTGACGGCGACCGGCCCGGGCGTCGCGGTCGGCGCCGGCGTCGGCGCGGGTGTCGTCGTGGCCACGGTGGTGGTGGTCGTCGTCGTGGTGGCCCGCGGACGGGTCGTCGTCGTCACCGGTCTGGGTCGTGCCGTCGTTGCGACGACCGGCGGCACGACGGCGGGTACGCTCGACGGCGGTGCGCCGGGGATGGTCGCGGTGTTGATCGGGACGGTGCCACCGGGTGCTGCGGTGGTCGCGGGCGCCGTCGATGCCACCGTCGCCGAAGGCGGCGCAGTCGCGACCGCGGTCGTCGGCGGGCCGGTGGTCGGAACCGTCGGCACCGCCGTCGTCTCGACCGATGGCAGCACCACCGTCGTCGGTGCGACCGTCGATGCCGTCGCGTCGGTCGGGCCCGAGGGGATCGGCCGGGCGGTGCTGCCGTTGCCACGCAGCACGAAGAAGGCGACGATCCCTGCGGCGACGATCAACGCGAACGCCGCTGCGATCAGGAATGGGCGTGCTCCCGGACCACCTTCGGGACCGCTGGTGACCGCGATCAGGCTCGTCGGGTCGACGTCGTCTGGTGCGACGACGGGCAGGGCCATCGTCGGATCGCCGCCCGTCCAGGCGCCGGCCACGGCGGTCGACGCCCCCGGCGGCGGCAGCGAACCCGGCAGCGTCCCGGCGCCGGCGGGGGGAACCCCGACGTCGACGAACCGCGCCCCGCACGAGCGGCAGAACTGGTCGTGCTCTTCGACGGCGGCGCCGCAATGACCGCAGTACACGGTGGCATCCTCCCGGCCTCTGTTGGCCGGAGAGGGTAACCGGCGGGACCCCGGTCAGGCCTGGCAGGCCTCCAGGGCGCGGCGGACGAGGACTTTGGCGAGGTGGGTGCGGTATTCGACGCTGGCGTTGAGGTCGGCTTGTGGTTCGGCTTGTGCGGTGGCCTGTTCGGCTGCTTCGGCG
>JBBQTN010000051.1:0-26759 GCA_038213195.1 Acidimicrobiales bacterium
GCGAAGGTTCGCTGATCGGGACGCCCGTCGAGCACGCACGTCGCCAGCAGGATCATCCCGGCGCACGTGCCGAACACCGGCATCCCCTCGGCGATCCGCTGATCGAGCGGGTCGAAGAGCTCGGATGTGACGAGCAGCCGCGACATCGTCGTGCTCTCCCCACCGGGCATCACCAGCGCGTCGACCATGGCGAGCTCTGCCGGGGTACGGACCTGCAGCGTCGATTCGCCGAGCGAGCTCAGCGCAGCTTCATGCCTGGCGAACGCCCCTTGCAGCGCGAGGACGCCGATCACCATGGTCGAAACCGGGCTCCGCGTCGCCTCGCCTGCTCCCTCATCCGACTCGTCGATCGCACTTCCCTCGTCGCGGCATGCGGTGTCAGTGACGAGCCGGTCCACCTGGGGGCTCGCTCTGCACGGCGGTCGACATCACCAACCGCGCTCGGCGTAGCGCTGGTTGATCTCGTCCATGGCGATCCCGGTCATCGGAGCGCCAAGACCTCGGCTGACCTTGGCGAGGATGTGGGCATCGTTGAAGTGGGTGGTCGCCTCGACGATCGCCTTCGCTCGCGGCGAGGGATCGTCGCTCTTGAAGATCCCGGAGCCGACGAACACCGCTTGCGCACCGAGCTGCATCGCCAGTGCGGCGTCGGCCGGGGTGGCGATGCCGCCTGCGCAGAACAGCGGGACGGGCAACTCGCCGGTCTCGGCGATCTCCTGCACCAGCTGCAGCGGCGCCTGGAGCGTCTTGGCCCACTGGAACAGCTCGGCGGAGTCGGCCTGGGTGACCTTGCGGATGTCGCCGAGGATGTTGCGCAGGTGACGCACGGCCTCGACGATGTTGCCGGTGCCGGCCTCGCCCTTCGAGCGGATCATGCATGCGCCTTCACTGATCCGGCGCAGCGCCTCGCCGAGGTTCGTGGCACCGCACACGAACGGCACCGTGAACGCGTACTTGTCGATGTGATGGGTCTCGTCGGCAGGAGTCAGCACCTCGCTCTCGTCGACGTAGTCGACACCCAGGGCCTCGAGTATCTGCGCCTCGACGAAGTGGCCGATGCGCGCCTTGGCCATGACCGGGATGGTCACTGCCGCCTTGATCCCTTCGATCATCTCCGGGTCGCTCATCCTGGCCACCCCGCCGTCGCGGCGGATGTCGGCCGGGACGCGCTCGAGTGCCATGACGGCGCATGCGCCGGCGTCCTCGGCGATCTTCGCCTGTTCGGCGTTGACGACGTCCATGATGACGCCGCCCTTCAACATCTCGGCGAGGCCACGCTTGACGGGGTACGTCCCGGTGGCGCGTGGCGCGGAGGCAGACGAGGTCATCCGGCCAGGATACCGGGGGGCGACAGAGCCGCCCAAGGACTTGTCGGCGTGCGAACCACGGCCGGCGGCCGCCGCCCGCCCGCCACCCGGCCCGGCCCGGCTCAGGACGTGAGCGGCTTCGACGCGCCGTCGCGGGCCAGCTCCACCCAGGTGTGGCCGGGGGTGAGCAGGATCGGGTTGCCGGAAGAGTCCATCAGCGTGAACGTCGCCAAGCGGTCGACCCGCGTCCACGTGCCGATGACGACCTTGCCGGCGGTGTACACCCCGACAGGACCCGTCCCGATGGTCTGCGCCTCCGGACTGCGACCGTCGGCGGGACTCGGCTCGTAGGCGACGGTGAGCACGACCACGTTGGCGGCGTTGATCTGACCGCGCTCGCGGTCCTTGTGCGGCTGACCGTCCTGGAAGCGGAGGTAACCGTTGCTGGCCTGGTCGTAGGCCCACTTGACGTTGACACCGTCCATCGCCAACTGCACACCCGTCGACGGATCGCCGGACGACGTCGCTCCGGCGGCGAGGTAGTGGAACTGCTGCGGTGGCGGCGCCGAGCCGGCAGGGCTCAACGAGGCCAGCCCCGTCGCCATCGCGTAGAGGTTGTGCGGAGCGGCGCGGTCCTTGGCGCGGTACGTGCCGGCCGCCTTCGAGAACTGGTTGGCGTCGACGCGCACGACGAAGAAATCAGAGCCCTCGATCGCCGCAGTGACCCGTGCGTTCCCACCGCTCCACGCGAACATCGGCTTGTTCAGCGACCCGAGCAGCAGCACGTCCTGGGTGCGTCCGGAGCGGATCGGACCGACCGGGTCGGGGATCGTGCTCTGGAAGACCGCCGCGAACCGGGTCAGCTGCTCGACGTTCTCCTCGTAGACCACGTCGGCGGCGCCGAGGCCGCTCTGCGGACGGGCGTCGGGGTGGTTGTCGACCTTGACCACGATCGCCTGTCGGGCCGCAGCGGCAGGATCCGCGACGGGCAGACCGGTGAGCGGCATGACCGGCACTGCCGCGGCAGTGGTCGTGCTCTGCTCGCCGGCCGGCGCGGATCCGCCATCGCCGGCCGCTGAGGACGTCGTCGCGGCCGACGTGGTCGGCGCCAAGGAGGTCGTGGAGGCCGCCGTGGTCGGTGCCGCCGAGGTGGTCGTCGTGGCCGTCGACTTCTTGCTGCCACCGCCACAGGCGGCGAGCACGACCAGCGCAACCGCGGCGGTCACGCCGACCGCGGCCCGCACCGTCTTGGTCATCGGTCGACCGTCGCGACCGGCGTGCGGGCGGCCGCTGCGCAGGAGCCGTCCGACGCAGCGCGCGCCTCGCTTCGTCCAGCCGGCTCGCTCATCACAGCTCCCTCAATAGCGCGATCCGCTCCTCCAGCGGGGGATGGGTGTCGAACATCTTGTTGATCCGGCCCATCTTGCCCCTATCGCCGACGCCCGACATCGGCTGTTCGATCCACATGTGCGCGGTTGCGGCCGACGCAGAGTGGACGACGGTGGTGTCGGCCTGCAGCTTCTCCAGCGCAGAGATCAGGCCAGGCGGGTAGCGGGTCAGCTGGCAGGCGCTGACGTCGGCGAGGGTCTCGCGCTTTCGGCTGACCGCCGCCTGCATCAGCTTGGCGACGATCGGGGCGAAGATCAGCAGGGCGAAACCGATCAGCGCGAGCGGGTTGCCGCCGTCGTTGCGGTCGCCCGATCGGCGCACCCTGCCACCGTTCCACCACATCATCCGCACCGCGAAGTTGGTCAGCAAGGCGATCGAACCGACGAGCGTCACCGCAAGCGTCGACACGAGGATGTCGTAGTTGCGGATGTGCGACAGCTCGTGGGCGACGACGCCCTCCAGCTCGACGCGGTTCATCTTCTCGAGCAACCCTGTCGTGACGGCGAGTGCCGCGTGCTTCGGGTTGCGGCCGGTCGCGAACGCGTTCGGCGCCGGATCGTCGACGATGTACACCCCCGGCTTGGGCAGGCCGGCGGCGATGCACAGCCCCTCGACCAGGTTGTGCAACCGCTTGTAGACCTCGGGGTCGGCGGGTTTGGCCCTGCTCACCGCGAGCGCGATCGCGTCGGCCTTCCAGTACGAGGCGAACGCCATCGCGCCCGCGAACACGAGCGCGATGACGGTGCCGACGATGCCGTACCCGATCACCAGGCCGAACGCGGCACCGACGATGACCAGGATGACGACGAAGCCGGCGATGAGCAGCGCGCTGCGCTGCTTGTTGGCACGGATCAGTTCGAACACGACGGGTGGTGCAGCCTCAGAACTGCACCTTGGGCACCTCGCGGGACGCCTCGTCCGCTTCGAAGTACTCACGCTTGTCGAACTTCATCGCCTTGGCGAAGAACACGGTCGGGAACGCCTGCAGCTTGGTGTTGTAGCCGAGGACGCTGTCGTTGTAGAACTGCCGCGCATAAGCGACACGGCCCTCCGTTGCCGTCAGCTCCTCCTGCAGGGCGAGGAAGTTCTGGTTGGCCTTGAGGTCCGGATACGCCTCGCTGAGCGCGAACAGCTGGCGCAGCGCCCCAGTGATCTGGTTGTTGGCATCGGCCTGCCCGGCAGGGGTGTTCGGTGCGGCGATCGCCGCGTTGCGGGCGCGGACGACGGCGTCGAGCGTGTCCTTCTCGTGGGCGGCGTAGGCCTTGACGGTCTCGACCAGGTTGGGGATGAGGTCGATGCGCCGCTTGAGCTGGACGTCGATCTGCGACCAGGAGTTCTCGACCTGGTTGCGCCGGCGGATGAGACCGTTGTACGAGGCCACGCCGTAGATCACGAGCAGGGCCACGATCACGATCACGATGATGAGAGCGATCATGGCGTCATCATACGGGCGAGGCGACGGCGCCAGTTGGACGCCCTCAGCCGCCACGCCGGCTGGCGCTCGCCCGTGGCGACCACCTCCGCGTAGATCTCCGCGTAGCGGCTCGCCAGCACGTCCATCGAGAACGTCTCGGCGCGTCGGTCACCGGCGGTGCGCAGCCGGTCGGCGAGGCAGCGGTCGCCGAGGACGCGGCGCAACGCGGCGGACAGTGCCTCGACGTCGCCCGGCTCGACCAGCACCGCGTCGACGCCGTCGGTGGCGACGTTGCGGTAGCCCTCGAGCGCGCTGGCAACGATCGCGGTGTGCGCGGCCATCGCCTCGATCAGCACGACCCCGAACGACTCGCCGTGCAGCGACGGCGCGCAGAACACGTCTGCACCCTTCAGCCTGGCGATCTTGTCCGCCTCGGTGAGCCGGCCGAGCCACTCGATCCGCGGATCGTCTCCGTACGTCTGACGCAGCCGCGCCGAGTCCGGGCCGTTGCTGCCGACCCACAGTCGCACGTCGGCGGGCATTGCGCGCATCGCCCGCAGCAGCACCTCGAGGCCCTTGCGCTCCTCGTGACGGCCACAGAAGAAGATCGTCGGACCCATCGTCGAATGCGCCGACGCGGCACGGTACAGCGACAGCTCGACGCCGTTGAACAGCAGCTCGTACTCGCCGGGAGCGGTGCGCTGCACCAGCTCGAGCGCGTCCTTCGAGACGACCGTCTGGTGGGTGATGTTGCGCGACGCACCGCGGATGAACGGCTCGAACAGGTCGTAGCTCGTGCTGTGGCCGGCGGCGTGGAACGTCGCGACGACAGGGGCAGGGTGCACGACTAGGGCGGTCATCGTCGGTCCAGGGGCGTACGGCTCGTGGATGTGGAGCACGTCGAACTGCTCGTCGATCAGGGCGCGGATCGTGCGCAGCGTGGCCGCAGGGTCGGGGGCGAGCGGCGCGATCGAGCCGTTGGCGGAGGTCGGCAGGCTGTTGCCGAGCGGGGTCACGAACGTCTCCGGCGGCGGCCCGTCGCACGGGCCGAGGACGCGCACCTCGATCCCCCTCGCGCGCAGCGTCCTGGCCAGCCCGATGACCTGGATCTGCACGCCGCCGGGGATCGTCAGGCTGTACGGGCAGAACATCCCGACGCGCAACGGGCCCGGCCGGTGCTGGTCGGTGACGGGCATCGGGCCGACGCTAACGGGCCCAGTCTCCCGCAGGCGTGGAGGGCCACTACGTTCGGCACATGACCGAGATGCCTGCCCTGTCCCTCATCGGTGTCGCCAGCAAACGTGGCGCGATCCTCGAGCTCGCCGCCGAGGCCGACCGCCGCGGCTTCGCCGGGCTGGCCAGCCCGGGGATCCACGGCAACCTCGCGCTCTGCGCATCGTTGGCCCACGTCACCTCATCGATCCCGTTCTGGACGAGCATCCAGCCGATCTACCACAGCCACCCGGCCGAGGTGGCCGTCACAGCGGGCCACATCGCCGAGGTCTCCGGTGGGCGCTTCCGCCTCGGCCTCGGGGTCAGCCACGCGCCGGCGATGGAGCGGCTCGGGCTCAACACCGGCAAGCCGCTCGCCGACATGGCCGCCTACGTCGAGGGGATCCGCGCCGCGCAGCGCGCTGCCGGTCAGCTGCCGCCGATCTACCTCGCCACGCTGCGCGACAAGATGCTCGACCTCGCCATCTCGATCGCCGACGGCGCGATCTGGGCCAACGCCTCCCGCTCGTTCATGCCGAAGCAGGTGGCCCGCATCCCGGCCGAACGCCGCGAGTCGTTCTTCCTGGCGAACATGGTGCCGACCGTGATCGACCCGGACCGTGACGCGGCGCGGGCCATCCACCGGCGCACCCTCGGCGGCTACGTCATCCTGCCGAACTACCGCAACTACTGGAAGCTGGCCGGGTACGAGCAGGAGATGACCGAGATCGAGGCGGCGCTCGAGGCCGGCGAGCGCGAGCGCCTGCCGTCGCTGATGACCGACGCGTGGGTCGACGACTGCACGCTCAGCGGTTCGCCGACGGAGGTCCGCGACGGGCTGGCGGCGTGGGCCGATACCGGCGTGCTCCCGATCGCGGTGATGTCATCGACCACGGGAGGTCAGGCGAAGGCGATCGGCGAGCTGTTCGAGCTGTTCTGACGATGCCGGCACCGGACAAGGAGCAGCAGCTCGACGACGACATCCGCGTGCTCGGGCGGGTGCTCGGCGATGTGGTGCGCGAGCAGGCCGGCCCGAGGGTGTTCGACCTCGTCGAGACCGTCCGGCGGCTGGCGGTCGGCATCCGGCACGGCGACGACGACGGCGGCCTGGTCGCGCTGCTCGACGGCCTCGGGGTCGACGACGCGCTCGACGTGATCCGCGCCTTCACCTACTTCTCGTCACTGGCGAACGTCGCCGAAGACGTGCAGTCGGAGCGACGTTGGCGGGCCCACCGCATCGCCGGCTCCGGTCCACAACCGGGGAGCATGGCCGCGGCACTGGACCGGCTCGTCGAGCAGGACGTCGCCGCGCAACGGCTGGCCGCTGTGCTCGACCGGATGACGGTCAGCCCGGTGCTCACTGCCCATCCGACGGAGGTCGGTCGGCGCACTGTGCTGGACACCCGCCAACGCATCGCCGCGCTCCTGGCCGAGCGCGACCGAACGCAGCTCACCGCGGACGAGCTGGAGGAGTGGACCTCCGACCTGCACGTCCACGTCCTCACCCTGTGGCAGACGGCCATCCTGCGCCTGTCCAAGCTGCGCGTGCGCGACGAGATCAACGAGGCGTTGCGGTACTACGACCTGACGCTGTTCGACGCCATCGTGCGGCTCGACGTAGAGGCCGATCACGAGCTCGCCGCGCGCTGGCCCGACCTCGACAGCGTCCGCCAGCCGCGCGATCCATCGCTGGGCGGTGACCGCAGGCCGCTGCTGCAGATGGGTTCGTGGATCGGTGGCGATCGCGACGGCAACCCGTTCGTGACAGCCGAGGTCGTCGCCACCGCCCTGCGTGCCCACGCCTCGCTGGCGCTGCGCCACCACCTCGACGGGCTCGGTCGCCTCGCGGTCCAGCTGTCGATGTCGTCGCGGCTCGTCCGGCCGACGCCGGAGCTGGAGTTGCTCGCCGAGCGCTCCCACGACGTCTCACCGTTCCGCGCCGACGAACCGTACCGTCGCGCCGTGCGCGGGATGCACGGCCGTCTCGCCGCCACCGCGAGCGCGCTCGTCGGCGAGCAGCTCGTCGCGCCGCTCTCGCCGGAGACCGAACCGTACGCCGGCCCGGCCGAACTGCTCGCGGACCTCAAGGTGGTCATCGACTCACTGTGCAGCCACGGATCGCGCGACCTCGCCACCCGGTTGGTCGAGCCGGTCGCACGCGGGTTGTGGCTGTTCGGGTTCCACCTCTGCGGGATCGATCTGCGCCAGAACGCGGACGTGCACGAGCCGGTGGTCGCCGACCTGTTGCTCCGGGCGGGGCTGTCCGACGACTACATCGGCTGCGACGAGACGGCACGCGTCGCACTGCTGCGCGCCGCGCTCGTCGATCCTCGTCGCCTCGAGGTGCCGGGGGCGCCCTACCTCCCCCGCACGGTCGAGGAGATGGCGATCCTCGAGGCCGCAGCCGACGGAGCACGGCGGTTCGGTCGAGCGGCCGTGCCGCACTCGATCATCTCCAAGTGCGAATCCCCGAGCGACGTGCTGGAGGCAACGCTGCTCGCCAAGGAGGTCGGCCTCGACGTCGACGTCGTGCCGCTGTTCGAGACGATCGGCGACCTCGCCGCCGCAGGCACGGTGATGGATGCGCTCCTCGCCGATCCGGCCTACGCCGCCTCGCTGGCGCGACGCGGTGGCGTACAGGAGGTGATGATCGGCTACTCCGACTCGACGAAGGACGGTGGCTACCTCACCGCCAACTGGTCGCTCTACCGGGCCCAGGAGGCGCTCGTCGAGACTGCCCGTCGCCACGGCGTGCGCCTGCGGTTGTTCCACGGGCGTGGCGGCGCAGTGGGCCGCGGCGGCGGGCCGAGCCACGACGCGATCCTGGCGCAGCCGCCCGGCTCCGTCGACGCCGCGCTGCGCGTCACCGAGCAGGGCGAGATCATCGCCGCCAAGTTCTCCTCGCCGCACCTCGCCAGGCGCAACCTGGACACGATGGTCGCGGCGGTGCTCGAGGCCACGTTCACCACGGATGCGCCCGACGGCGGGCCGGCGGGTCACGCGGCGATGGACGAGCTCTCCGAGCTTGCGTTCGACGCCTACCGGGATCTCGTCTACGGCACGGACGGGTTCGTCGGGTTCTTCCGCGCGGTCACCCCTGTCGCGGAGCTCGCCGAGCTGAACATCGGCAGCCGGCCCGCGTCGCGCACGGCGTCCGCACGCATCGAGGACCTCCGCGCGATCCCGTGGGTGTTCTCGTGGAGCCAGTCGCGGATCATGCTCCCGGGCTGGTACGGCGCCGGCTCGGCGTTCGAGCAGTGGGCGGGTGGCGACGCCGGCCGGGCTGAGCAGCTCGCCGAGATGTACGCCTCGTGGCCGTTCTTCCGTGCGGTGATCTCGAACATGGCGATGGTCCTCGCCAAGTCGGACCTGTCGATCGCCGAGCGCTACCTGACGCTCGCCGGGGACCGCGACGGCGCGGCGATCTTCGGGCGGATCAGCACCGAGCACGGGTGCGCCGTCGAATGGGTCCGGCGGATCACCGGCAGCGCGGAGCTGCTCGGCGACAACCCGACGCTGGCACGCAGCATCCGCAACCGATTCGCGTACCTGATCCCGCTCCATCACCTGCAGGTGGCACTGTTGCGCCGACGCCGCGCCGGCGACGACAGCGAGCTCGTCTCGCGTGGCATCCAGCTGACGCTCAACGGGCTCGCCACCGGGCTGCGCAACAGCGGTTGACTTCGTCAACCCACGGGGGGCTGCGCCCCCCGTGCTCCCCCCAACACGACAACCGAGAAGGTCAACCGACACCGCAACCCACGGGGGCTGCGCCCCCCGTGCTTCCCCCAACACAAAGACCGAGAAGGTCAACCGACACCGCAACCCACGGGGGCTGCGCCCCCCGTGGGTCAGCGCTTGCGGATCACGGTCAGGCCGTCGGCGATCGGCAGGATGTAGCTCTCCACCCGCGCATCGGCGGTGACCATGTCGTTGAACGCCTGCAGCGCGGCGGTGTCGGCGTCACCCGCTGCGGCCGGTTCCAGCACCTTGCCGCTCCACAGGGTGTTGTCGACGAGGATCACCCCGTTCGGGCGCAGACGGGGCAACAGTTCGGCGTAGTACGACGCGTAGCCGCCCTTGTCGGCGTCGATGAACGCCAGGTCGACCGGCTCATCGACGGGCAGCGCGCGCAGCGTCTCGACCCCGGGCGCGAGGCGCAGCGTGATCCGGTCCTCGACGCCGGCCATCGCCCAGTAACGGCGGGCGATCGACGTCCATTCCTCGCTGACGTCGCAGCACAGCAACCTGCCGCCCTCGGGCAGCGCCCTGGCCATGCACAGCGACGAGTAGCCGGTGAACGTGCCGACCTCGACCACGTTGCGCGCCGAGAGGATCCCGACGAACAGTGACAGGACGGCACCCTGATCAGCGGCGATCTGCATGCCGGCGGCGCGTCCCGTGCGTTCGGCGGTCTCGGTGATCAGTGCACGTTGCACCTCGTCGGGCTGCGTGGTGTGGGCTGCGACGTATGCACCGATCGCCGGATCGAGCCAGTCGTTCTTCGGGTCGAATCCCACGCAGACCAACGTAGTCGTCGGTCTGCGACGGCGCGCGAGGATCGCGGGGATGACGACCAGTCACGCCTACGTCGCGTTCGTCCGGGCGATCAACGTCGCAGGCAACAACCGGGTGCCGATGGTGGACCTCCGCGGCGTGTTCGAGTCGGTTGGTTGCACCGAGGTGCGCACCGTGCTGCAGAGCGGCAACGTCGCGGTGCTGTCACCGCACGGCGAAGCGAAGTTGGTCGAGGCGGTGAACATGGCGTTCGAGGATCGGTTCGGGTTCCGCGGCGACATCGCCGTGCGCACCCCGGCCGAGCTGGCGAGCCTGACCAAGCGCAACCCGTACCTCGCCGAGGAGCACAACGGCTCGAAGGTCCACGTCGGGTTCGCCAACGAACTGCCGAGCGCCGCGGCCGTCGCCGCGCTGGACCCCGACCACGCCCTGCCGGACCGTTTCACCGTCGACGGACGCGAGGTGTTCATCTGGTACCCGAACGGTGCAGGGCGCAGCAAGCTCAAGCTGCGCCTCGGCGTGCCGATCACGGCCCGCAACTGGAACACCGTGCTGAAGATGCAAACGATCTTCCACTGACGCTGCGCCACTCGGGGCCAACGCTGACAGCGTTCTGAGGCCGGTCCCAGGCAATCCGCCGATGATCGACATATGGAACCGCTCACCACCAAGCCGATCCGCACACGCCGGCCGCACCCGGCCCGCCGGGCGAGGCGCATGGCCGGCGTGGCCAGCATCGCCGCCTTCGGCGCGCTGGCAACATCGATGGCGGTGTCGGCCGCGTCGTCGGCCGACAGCACAGCGGCGACGACCGCCGCCACCAGCACGCCCGCCGCCGCATCCGCGTCGGCGTCGCCGACCACCGCCACGACGCTGGTCACGAGCGGCTCGTCGACCGCGGACGCGGGCACGACAGACACGTCCGCGACGACGACGCCGGCCACGACCGCCCCCACGACCGCGACCGCAGCGACGGCCGCGACGAATGCGGACACGAGCAGTCATGGCAGCTGAACCGCACACGGACCACCGCTTCCGGGCGATGGGGACGGATTGCCACCTGGTGGTGGTCGGCGGCCCCGCTGATGCGGGCCGCAACGCGATCGACCGCATCGAGCAGCTCGAGCGCCGTTGGAGCCGGTTCCTGGCCGACAGCGAGGTCAGCGAGCTCACCCGTCGCGCCGGAACCCCCGTGCGGGTCAGCCCGGACACCGCGCTGCTCCTGCAGCGCTCGACCGAAGCGTGGTGGCTCACCGGTGGGTCGTTCGATCCCACCGTGCTCGGGGCGATGCTGCGCGCCGGGTACGACCGCACCTTCGCCGAGGTGACGACGTCACCGCGCAGGGGCGCGAGCGTCCTCGACCTCGGCTGCACGGACATCGTCATCGAGCTCGGCGACGACGGCTGGTCGGCGACGCTCCCGGCCGGCAGCGGGTTCGACCCCGGCGGCATCGGCAAGGGCCTCGCCGCTGACCTGGTGCTGACGGAGCTGCTCGACGCCGGTGTCGCCGGCGCATGTGTGAACCTCGGTGGCGACCTGCGCGTCGCCGGTGTCGGCCCCGGCGGAGGGACGTGGACCGTTGCGATCGACCACCCGAGCGAGCCCACGCCGGTGGCGCTCGTCGGACTGTGCTCGGGCGCGGTGGCGACGTCCACCACGCTCCTGCGCCGCTGGGAGATCGACGGCCGTCGCGCCAACCACGTGATCGATCCGGCGACCGGCAACCCGACGGAGTCGGACATCGCCCTCGTCTCGGTGATCGCAGGCGAGGCATGGCTCGCCGAGGTGCTCGCGACGGCGTGCCTGCTGCGCGGCACCGCCCGTGTCTTCGACCTGCTCGACGCCGGCTGCCAGGCGATCGCCGTTGATCTCGACGGGGTGCGCCACACCACAGACGGCTTCGCCGCGTTCACCGGCACCGGCGACGCTGCCGCCGTCCTGAAGGCGGTGTCCTGATGAGCGCGCAGATCTGGTGGTACACCGCACGCGCCGGCGGCATCGTCGCGTGGGCACCGCTCGCCGCGAGCGTCCTGTGGGGCTTGGCGATCTCGACCAAGGCGACGAAGGGCCGGGTCCGCCCGAACTGGATGCTCGACATGCACCGCTACCTCGGCGGGCTGTCGGTGGTGTTCGTCGCGATCCACGTGTTCGGCCTCGTCGCCGACAGCTACGTGCACTTCGGACCGTCGGAGATCCTCGTGCCGCTGACCTCGAGCTACCGCCCAGGGGCGGTCGCCTGGGGCGTCGTCGCGATGTACTTCCTGCTCGCCGTCGAACTGACGTCACTGGCCCGCAAGAGGCTCCCCAAGCGGGTCTGGCGGGCGACCCACGCACTCGCCTTCCCGGTCTTCGCGTTCAGCACGTTGCACGGCCTGCTCGCCGGCACCGACGGGGGCGACCCGTGGCTGCAGGTGGCGATGATCGTGACCAGCATCCTCGTGGTGCTGCTGACCGTGCAGCGCGTCATCGCCCTCATCCGCAGCTCGGGCCGTTCCTGCCCGGACCCGCGAGCGGGCATCATGGCGGGCGATGGTGACCGTCCACGACGTCCGGCCGTTGGCGCTGGCGCTGCCGCGCAGCTACGAAGCCCTGGTACGCGACAGGGTGAAGTTCCGAGTCGGGCGGATCGTGTGGCTCGCGTTCTCCCGTGACGAGACGACGATGGGCTTCGCGTTCCCGAAGGAGGAGCGCGCAGCTCTCGTCGCGTCTGCGCCGGACACGTTCCTGATGCCGCCGACCGCCGACATGCGCTACAACTGGTCGGTCGTCCGGCTGGCCAGGATCGACCGTCGCGAGATGGTCGAGATCGTGTTGGACGCGTGGCGGATGGTCGTGCCCAAGCGGGTGTGGAACGACTTCGTCGACGGCGGTGGCGAAGCCGCGCTGATCAGCGCGGAGTGACGCGGCTCACTCGGTGACGGTCGCGGCGCGGAGGTGGTCGGGGAAGGCCTCGACGAGATCACGCTGCGCGCCGACCTCGGGGCCGGCCATCGGGCGGCTCGCGGCGACGCGGCGGAGCGCCTCGGCTGCGTCGAGCCCGAGCGCGATCAGCACACACGCCGCCAACGTCCCCGAGCGCCCGAACCCGGCCGCACAATGGATCACCACCTGGTCGCCGTGGACCAACCGGCGGGCCAGGTCGACGACGAGGTCGCACGCAGCCTGCGCCTGCGGCGCGTGGAGATCCGGGATCGGGAACCACACGGCGCGCTCAGGACCTGCGTCGCGCAGCCATGCGACGTAGTCCGGGTAGCGCTCGCTGAGCTCGTCGAGCTCGGTCAGGCAGACCACGGCGGAGGCGCCGACGCGGGTCAGCAACGCCTCGGGATCGGGTCCGATCGCGTGCTTGCCGCACAGCCACAACCGGCCGGCAGCTCCGGGCAGCGGGACCTCGTCGATGCCTCCGTCGCGGCTGCGACCGAGCGGCCAGCCGGGGATCGCCGCCGGCTCCTCAGGGGCCGCGCCACCTGGCACCTGGTCACTCGTCACCTCGGCGACGCTACCGAGGCGGCCGCGCGACCGTTCGGCCTGGGGCGGCACGCCTCCGCAGCGAAGAACACGGCCCGGGACCGCAAGGATGGCGCGATGACCGAGCCGATCGTGCGCGTCGTCGGGTTCGACCACCTCGTGCTGCGCTGCGCGGACGTCGACACGGCGCTCGCCTGGTACCGCAACGTGTTGGGCATGCCCGGCGTGCGCGTCGAGGAGTGGCGTGCCGGACGCGCCCCGTTCCCGTCCGTCCGCGCCGACGAGTCGACGATCATCGACCTCGTCCCCGCCACCGGCCAGGTCGTCGAACGCAACCTCGACCACCTGTGCCTGGTCGTCGCCGAGGGTGTCGTCGATGCCGTCGTCGCGGCCGGCGACGCGTTCCGGATCGTCGACGGGCCGGCACGTCGCTACGGGGCCCGCGGGGACGGATGGTCGGTCTACGTGCTCGACCCCGACGACAACGTCGTCGAGCTGCGCTCCTATCCGGGATGAGACTGCGTCAGGCCGCGACCGGAGGGTGGCACAGCCGGAGTCTCAGGGCGCCCGCGGCAGTTGTGGACCGAGGCGTGGGATCCCGCCGATGCCCGCCGCTGCGGTCGCCCCGCCCGGCGCGGGTCCGCTCCGATCGACCAGCAGCGGCGCGCTCACCGCGCTGAAGTCGGGCTGGTCGACGACGACGACCTCCCACGGCCCTGTGCCGAGACCCTGTCGCGCAACGACCACAGCGACCGTGAACCCGCCGTCGGCACCGGTCGTTGCGGTCGCGAAGGGCAGCATGCCGCCACCACCTGGGCGCGACAGCTGCACGACGACGGGCCGTCCGGGTGGGAAGTTCGCGCCGCGGACCGTCGTCAGGTCGCCGGAGCGCACGATCCGGGGGACGACCGTGAGCGACGGAGCGAACGTCGAGGGGGCCGTCAGGGCGACGATCGTCGACTCGCCGCGGCTGCCGCGGACCGTCAACGACGCCGTGATCGTGCCGCCCTGCGTCGGGTGCACGACGATCGCCACCGAGCACGAGTGCCCGGCGCCGAGCTGGGCGCTGGCGCAGGTGTCGGTCACGATGCTGAACTGGCCGTCGCCGCCCGTGATCGTCGCCGTGGTGATCGACACGCCGGAACCGCCGCTGTTGCTGACCGTCACGGTGGACGGCGTCGACTGCGCGCCGATGGCCGTCGTCGCGAACGCGAGCGTCGCCGGCTTCGCGACGAGGACGCCGGGCGCCAGGGTGGTCGGCGGCGGGCGCGTCGTGGTCGTGGTCGTGGTGGTCGCCACGGTCGACGTGAACGCGATGACGTTCAGCGTCGCCGACGTGGACTCGCCGTTGCTACCGGTCACGGCGAGGGTCGCCTGCAACGTGCCGGGCGCCGACGGTAGGGCGACGACGGTCACCTGGCACGTCGCGTTCGGCGTCAAGGTCTGGCCGGCGCAGCCGTTGCCGAGGATGGAGAACTGATCCGCTGCGGCGCCCTCGAGGGCCACGCCGGCGATGGCCACAGGAAGATCGCCCGTGTCGCGGACCGTCACCGTGGACGGGCCGCCGCGGGTGCCGGTCGCCGTGGATGGGAACTCGATGTTGCCGTCGTCGACCGACAGCGCCCGGCGCTGCACGCGCCCCGAGCCCTGCAGCGTCGTCGTCGCAGTCTGCCCCTCACCGGCGATCGTCAGCTGCGCGCTCGTCGCGCCAGCCGTCGAAGGAGTGAACACGACGGTGATCGCACACGTGCCGCCGGCAGGTACGACTGTGTTCGAGCATGTGTCGGCGACGAGTGCGAAGCCGTTGCCGGGTGCGGCGACCTGGCCGACCGAGATGCCGACATCCGACGGATTGGTGACATGCACCAAGGTGTTGGCCGACGGTGAGCCGACGTCGACCGTGCCGAGGTCGGTCGTCGCCGCGACCGACAGCGCAGGGGTGCGCTGGGCCATCCACACCTGGATGCCTGCCGGGAACTGGCCGCCCGACAGCGCCGTGCCCGCATCGGACTCGTACGCGGTGAACCGCCCGGTCGTGGACAGCACCGGCGCCGAGCTCGTGCCCGGCGCTGTGGCGCCTGTGGTCGTCGTCGAGATCGTCTCCACCGCGGCCGCCGCGAACACCGCCGACGTCGACCTCGCCACGGCGACCGAACTTGGCCCGACGACCGGGACGGCGAGGGTCACGGGCGCCCCGGCGGGCTGGGTCGTGAACGCGACCTGCGAACCGTCGGCCGTCAGGTCGGGTTGGAGGACGTTGCCGGGTTGCGCCGCTCCTGGGGTGGCGGTGACGAGGCTGACCGTGCCGCTGCCGAGGTCGCGGGCATACAGCTGCAGCGTGCCACCGCTGATGCCGACGAGGTCTGGGCTGTTGGACACGAAGGCGACGACGCGGCCGTCGCCGGAGATGCTCGGCATCGCGTTGATCCCGCCGGCGGGCGCCCCGCTCGGCCCCACCGAGACTGTTCGCAGCGCGGCGCTCGCCGGCGTCGCCGCCGGGTTCCATGCGATCACAGTGGTGGGCGGAGCCGCGGGGTCCGGCCCGGCGTCGAACACGACCGTCGAGCCGTCGCCGGCGACGTCGACGGTGGTCAGCGTCACCACGGCTGTGATTGGCGCAGCGAGCTGTTCGGTGCCGGTGGTCGTGTCGAAGAGCGCGATCCGCCACGGCGTGCCTCGCGCGAGCGATGCGGCGTAGGCGACGAACCTCCCGTCGCGCGACAGTGCGGGCCGGGCGATCAGCGCGGTAGCAGTGAGCCCGAGGGTCGCCGACGTCGGGATCACGGTGGGCACCGCTCCTGCCGTGCACCTGTTCAACGTGAACAGCGATTGTGTTGCCGCGCCTCCGGCGGCGGGGGCCCCCAGCGCCCAGAACACGACGTGGCACCCGTCGGCGCTGAGCACAGCGTGGTCCTCGCGCGTCGCGCCCAGGGGCAGCGGCACCGGAGTCGTGGTCTTGGCGACCCGGTCACGGACGAATACCGTGGGCAGCCCGTTGGCGGGCGTGCTGGTGTACACGACGAGCGTGCCGTCGCCGGAGACCGACGGTTCTCGCGCCGCGCCCGCCGCCGCCTTCGTCCCACCGGGGTCGATCGAGATCAGCTCCTGCGACGGCGGAGCGCCGCGGCCCACCCCGTGCTCGATCGCCGTCGTCACCACGGTCGCCGTCACCGCCACGACGGCGACGCTTGCCGCAACCGCGCCGAGACGAGGGAACCGCCGCGCCGCGACCCGGCTCATCTCACTTCTCGAAGCCGACGAACGACCCGGAGATGGAGCAACCGGACGTGTCGGCAGGGCCCGGCGTGGCGCACACGACGGTCATCACCAGGGTGTCACCGGCCTTGAAGACGTGCGGCGCCACCGTGTGCGCGTCGAAGTCGCGGAAGTTCTCCAATGCGTTGGTCTGCAACACTTCGGTGTTGCGCATCAGCGTCACGGAACCAGCGTCACCACCGGGGTTCTGCAGCAGGATGTCCGTCAGCGCGAAGTCCTTGTCGAACGTGTGCGTGAACGTCTGCGTGGATCCGGCGGCAGCGACGCCGGTCAGCTGGAAGTCCGTCGGGCTGCCGTAGGACGTGTCGAAGCCGGCGAGCGTGGTCGTCGTGGGGGGCAAGGTCGTCGTGGTGTCGAGCACCTCGTCGACACGGCTCGACAACGATGCGAGCGGGCCTTCAACCTCCTCGCGGGCGGCAGTCCGCACGACAGGCCGGACGAGCGCGAACCACAGCACGACGGCGGCGACGACGACAGCTGCGGCGCCGAGCAGCGCCTTGCCGACCCAGCCGGGGATCGACTGCTCCTGCACGTAGGTGCCCGCGAGGTCGTCGGTCGTGCGCTCGTCCTCGATCACCTGCACGTGGAACTGGTGCGTCCGCGACGGTCCGCGCCAGAACCGCCGGGCGAGCACGTCGAGGCGGACCGCCCGCGCCGATCCTGCACCGATGTCGACGATCGGTGGATCGAACCGGTACCGGCACGACCGATCGGGATCGAGCCCGGCGAACGAGACGCGTGTCGGGAAGTTGCCGCGGTTGTCGACGACCAGCTGGAACCGGGCCCGCCGGCGGGCGACGCCTCCCGGTGGGTCGAGCACGACGACGCGCTGGTCGAACCGTCCGACGACGATGGTGCTCTCCCCCACCACCGACCCGGCCGGATCCTCCTTCGAGTTGACCTGCACGCCGAACGGCGTCTCCCCCGGCGTCACGTCTGCAGCGCGGGGCGGGAAGAACCGCACGGTCGCCGCCGCCTCCCCACCGGGCGGCAGCGTCACCCACGCCGGCTCGATCTCCATCCACGACGCAGCCGCCCCCGTCGCCTCGAACGTGAGCTCGTCGGTGACCAGCCCGTTGTTGCGGACGCGCAGCACCACGGAGGCCCGTCCACCCGGTTCGACGGCGAGCGGCGCGCCCCCGAGCGGTCCCGTCTCCAAGGTTGCGCTGGCTCCCATGAACAACGATCTTGCCCGATCACGCCCCTCCGCGACGTCCATCCTCGCCGCGACGACGAACTCCGCGTATCTGCGGGGTGACCGACGGCTCTGTGGGATGCGCCGCGCAACGACCCTGCACCACCCGGACCGGCCGGCGCCCCGACCCAGAAGGAACAGACATGAGCGCACGGATCGCCGTCTACGTCTACGGTACGGACCTCGTCTCACAGGCGGGAGTCGCCGCGCAGTTGCGTGGCCGGCCGGAGACGTACGTCGTCGACGACAGCTCGATCGACGACGCGGTCGTGGCCGTCGTCGTCGTCGACGCGGTCGATGACGGACTCGCTCGGATCGTCCGCGGGATCCAGCGCGAAGGCTGCCCGCGCGTCGTGCTGGTCGCGACGCGCTACGACGACGTCGACCTCGTGGTCGCGATCGAGGCCGGGGTGGTCGAGGTCGTGCGTCGCCAGGAGGTCACGCCGGAGCTGCTCGCCCGATCCGTCGTCGCCGCGGCACGTCCCGACAGCGTGCATCTCCGGCCGAGCGCTCCCGGCCGTGCCGTCCACCCCGCCGGCCGTCGCGATCGCAAGCACGCGATGCGCGCGGACTTGCTGTCATCACGCGAGGTCCAGGTGCTCGAGCTGCTCGCCGACGGCCTCGACACGCAGGAGATCGCCGAGCGCCTCGCCTACTCGGAACGGACGATCAAGGGGATCATCCACGGCGTCACCACGCGATTGAACCTGCGCAACCGCGCCCATGCGGTGGCCTACGCGATCAAGTCCGGCGTGCTCTGACGCACAGCCTCGCCGCCGCGAGGCGGATTGGCGTCAGCCGGTGCCGTGGACGTCGGTCCACTCCTGCGGCGGCCCGATGGTCGCCGCGTCCGGGCCGAAGTGGGCGACGTACCAGGGGTGGACCTCGCGCCAGCGCTGGGCCGAGTCCCCCGCGACCGCGCTCTCGTCGACATCGGACGCCAACATGTCAAGGCACGAGTGCCACCCGGCGGCGTCGCGTGCGGCTTTGCCGAGCTCGTCGAAGGTGTCGACGAACGTCAGCTGCGTCCCTCCTGCGACGGGTTCGAGCTCGAACCGGAGCACCTCGTCACCCCAGCTCAGTTCGAGCACGTGCGGTGGATCGAAGACCAACATCGTGCCCTCCATCGGCTGCGCCTCGCCGTGGGGGAACTCGAACCGCAAGCGCGCGCCTGCGCTGCGCTCGCCGGCGATGCTCGTCGGGAACCAGGCGGCGATGTGCTCCGGCTCGGTGATCGCCCGCCACACCTTCGCCGGGTCGTGAGGCAGCTGGCGGACGAACGTCAGCTGCAGCCTCGGGCCGCTGCGATCGAGCCGGCCGTGCCGGCCGCCGGGCGGTTCAGCGTCGGCGGGGCGAGCGGACGCTCGGCCGGCGCGCTCGTCCCGGGGTCCGCTGCCGATCTGGGGGTCGTCATCGTCAGTCTGCATGCTGTGCTCCGTTCGGTTCGGTTGTTCATTCGTCAGCGGTGTCGAGGAGGTGTCGTTCGAGCGCATCGAGGCGTTCGTCCCAGAGCCGGCGGAACGGTGCCAGCCACTCGTCGACCTCGCGCAGCGCGTCGGCCTCGAGGCGGTAGATCCTGCGCTGCGCATCGGTGCGAACGCCGACCAGCCCGGCCCGGCGCAGCACACCGAGATGCTTGGAGACCGCGGGCTGGCTGAGCGGCATCGCCCTGACGATGTCGCCGACCGCCCGTTCCCCTGTGGCCAGCAACGTGAGGATGTGTCTCCGGTTCGCTTCAGCGAGTACCTCGAACGTCGCAACCATTCGTTCATATTGCTTCATAGGCATATGTCTGTCAAGGCATGAAGGTGCGGCTCACCGCGCTCATCCGCTTCGCCTGTTGGGCACGTACACCGCAAGATGTGCCGTTCGACGACTCCTTCGTGACTTCCCACCGATCACGCGGCCGCCGGGGCTCGATGACCGCGTGCGCCGTCGCGGCTGCGCTGCTCGCCTGCACCTCGTGCGGATCGCACGGCGCAGGCCCGCCGGTGGCGGCCACGACCTCTCCAACGCCAGCGACCACTCCGTCGCCCGCCACCACTGCAGCAGCCGCGAACACGACCACTCCGTCCACCGCAACCTCAGCGGCCGCATCGTCGACCACGATCGCATCGGCCGTCGAGTCGACGACGACTGCGCCGATCACTGGGGAGACCGCCATGACCGAAACGATCCGCTATGGCACCGACCCGTCGCAGTTCGGCGACCTCTACGTTCCGGCCTCGGCCTCGGCCGATGCGCCCCTCCCGGTCGTCGTGCTGATCCACGGCGGGTTCTGGCGAGCCGAGTACGGCCTCGATCTGATGGTCCCGCTCGCGGAGGACCTCGCCCGCAGGGGCGACGCCGTGTGGAACATCGAGTACCGCCGCGTCGGGCAGCCGGGCGGAGGCTGGCCCGGGACGCTCGATGATGCTGCGGCAGCGATCGACGAGCTGACCGTGATCGCCACGTCGCACCCGCTCGACCTGTCCCGCGTCGCGATCGTCGGGCACTCAGCCGGCGGCCAACTGGCGCTGTGGGCCGCCGGCCGCTCCGCACTCCCGTCCGGCGCACCCGGCGCGAAGCCACGGGTCGTGCCGAAGCTGGCCGTCGGCGAGGGACCGGTCGCCGCGCTGACCGCCGCCGACCAAGCGGGTCTCGGGAGCGGCGCCGTCACCGACCTTCTCGGCGGAACCGCGACCGAGCTCCCGCAGCGGTACGCGATCGCGACGCCGTCGACCGCGACGACGGCTCGCTTGGTGGTCGTGCGCGGCACCCGCGACGACGTGGTCCCGGCCGAGTTCACGCTGCCTCCACATGGCGAGCAGGTCAAGATCGTCGATGTCGCGGGTGCGGATCACTTCGACCTGATCGATCCGGCCGGCGCGGCGTGGGCAGCCGTGGTCGCCGAACTGGCGACCGTGTGAGACTGCGCGCCATGGCGTTCGGTCAACAGTCAGGTCCCCCAGCGTCGGCAAAGCAGATCCAGGAGTTGCTCGCGCTGCTTCAAGACGCCGGGCACAGCGACTTCCGCGACGCCCGCGGGCCAATGGGCTTCACCCAGCGCCAGGCCGCCGGCAAGTTCACCCGCGAGGAAGCGGAGACGTTCATCGAACGCCTGCAAGAACCGTCGCCCGCGGGCGAGCCGTCCCAAGCCCACGAACCGTCGCCCGCCGTTGCGCCGCGCCCGACAGCGGCGGAGCGGGCGATGCGTGACCTCACCTCCCAGCAGCTCGCCGCTGAGCTGCAGCGACGAGGGTGGATCGTCATCGAGCCGTGAACAAACCCGGCTGTGCGCCGACGACCACCCATTCCGGTCGAGCCGCAGCATCTGCGCAGGTCAGTCGTAGTAGCCGGGGTCGCTGGGCCAGTTCGGCTGGAACATGTGCCACTGCTCCGGGGAGCGCCTGATGAGGAACTCGAGCTCACGGGTGAGGAGCTGGGTGATCCGCGCCACGTCGACGCGGAACGAGCCGACGCGGGTCAGCGGGATCGGCGGCCGCACGATCGCCTTGTGTCCGTTGTAGTCGTCCGTGTAGTACACGCCGACGGGCAGCAGCGACGCTCCGGTGCGCAGCGCCAGCGTGGCCGGGCCTGCCGGCAGGGTCGTGCGTTCACCGAAGAACTCGACCTCGATCCCTGTGCGGTCGAGGTCGCGGTCGCACAGCAGGCAGACGATCTCGTTGTCGCGCAGTGCCTTGAGCACCGCGCTGCCGGCACCCGGGCCTGTCGGCACGATGTTCATCCCGAGCTCCTTGCGCAGATCGGCGAACCACTCGAACAGCTCGGGCGGATCGAGCGCTTCGACGACGACCGTCATCCGGTAGCCCCTGTCGACCATCCATCGACCGGCCCACTCCCACCCGCCCATGTGCGGCAGGGCGAAGATCGTCCCCTTGCCGCGGGCGAGCGACTCCGTGATGTGCTCCGTGCCCTCGACGTACAGCCCCCGTTCGACGGTGCGGGCCGAGAGGTGCGGCAGGCGGAAGCTCTCCATGTAGTACTGCGCGTAGCTGTCGAACGCCTGCCCGACGGCGACGCGCAAGGCCGCGCCGCGCAGCCAGGGGTTGACCCGCTGCAGGTGGCGTTCGATCATCCGCCGCCTGGTGGAGTTGGCCAGACTCGCAGTGAACGCGATCGACGATGCCGCGCCGACCGCCACAGGGCCCGGCATCATCCGCGCCGCGAGGGCCCCGATCCGGAACCCGCCGACGGTCACCGCATCGGTGAGCCGCTTGCGAACCCGTTCGAACTCGTCGCCTTGTTCGGCCACGGCCGTGATCGCCTACGGGCGGCCGGGGCGGGAGATGCGCGTACGCCGGCGCTCCGTGCGCACCACCCGGCGGGTCTGCCGGCGGGTGCGCCGCATCTCGATCCGTTCTGCGGTGAGCGGTGCGACGGCGGCCTGCTTCCAGACCTTCACGAACCGCTGGACCGCGGTGGCCAGCGTCAGCACCAGCGTCAGCCACAGCACGGGGATCAGCAGGAAGCTGAACAGCAGGCCGAGACACAGGGCGATGATCCGCTCGGCGCGCTCCATCAGCCCGCCCTTGGCGTCCAACCCGAGCGACTCGGCCTTGGCCCGCTGGTAGCTGATCACGGAACTGGCCCCCATCACGGCCATCGGCAGGAGGGCCGCATGGGCCGAGTGGGTCGAGGCGAGGTACCACGCCACCCCGCCGTACAGCACGGCGTCGGTGACCCGGTCGACCACGGAGTCGAAGAAGGCGCCGCGCTGGCTCGACGTGTTCGAGGCCTTGGCCAGCGCACCGTCGAACAGGTCGGGCAACGCAGCGAGGACGACGAGCAACAGACCCAGGGTGAGCTGGCCGAACCCGATCGACACCGCTGCCCCGCAGGCGACGACGAGACCGACGATGGTCAGATGATCGGGCGTCATTCCCGTGCGGCGGAGTCCGTTGCCGATCGGCTTGACGGCGCGGTCGACCGGCGCACGGAACTTTCCGTCGAACATCTGCTCCAGGCTACCCCGCGGTGCGCTGGGCTGGCACGATGGCGACCTGTGAGCGAGGGAAGCCAACCCATCGGTGGCAACGGATGAGCAAGACATCGCCCGCCGACCTGGCGGTCACGTTCCGATCCGTGCCCCGACGGGTGCGCGAAGCGCTCGGTGACGACCAGCCGGTCGCCGGCACCGCGCTGCATGACCAACTCGCCCGCGCCGCGAGCCTGCTCGGCGTCGCCCCCGACGCGACGACCATCGCCGACGCGATCAACGCCATCCCCGCCGATCACTGGGACCAGGCGGTCCTCGAGGGCCTGCGCGGCATCGCCCTGGAGGTCGGTGCACAACTGCGGCGGCTCGCTGCGCATCGCAACGCCGATGACGACTGACCGGCGGCCGGGCCGCGAAGGACCGGGGGATCAGTCGTCGTTGTCCTCGACGAGGTGCTCGCGGACCGACCCGTCGATCGCGTCGACCAGCACCAGCCCGCGGCGGCGCGGCGGCTCCTCGGCGGAGTAGACGAGCACCCGCCACGTCGGCCGGCTGCGCAGCCCGCGCCAGACCTGTTGGGCCGAGGCGTGCCCGACCGGGAAGCCGACAGCCTGCTGGGCGGCGACGAGCGCCTGCTTCTCGTCGACCGTCATCCGCCAGCCGGACGTGTACGACAGCACGCCGACCAGGGCGAGCACGATCGCCGCGGCGAGCATGCCGTTGTTGACGAGCACCCCGCCGTGGCGGCGCGTCAGCCACAGCACCAGGCACACCGCCGCCAGCACGGCGTAGATCAGCGCCGGTCGATGGCGGCGGCTGTTGTCCGGGAAGTCGTACGCGCCGGTGTACTCGGCAACGTTCAGGTCATCGGGCAACGTGTCGCGCACGTCGTCGCGGTCGCCGCCGGCGGGTGTGCTGACCGGGTCGTCCATCGCGGCGGACACGCTACCCAACGCTCACGCCGGCCACGCGCTGCGCAACCGGGCAGCCGATTCGGTGAGCGGCTCGGGAAGGGTGCGCGCGTTGGCGATCGACGTCATGAAGTTGCCGTCGCCGGTCCAGCGCGGCACGACGTGGACGTGGAGGTGCTCGCTGATGCTGCCGCCTGCGGCCCGGCCGAGGTTGAGCCCGACGTTGACGCCGCCCGGCCGGTACGCGGCCTTGGCGGCGGTCACCGCGGCGGTGACCATCGGCCACAGCTCGGACGACTCGTCGGCGTCGAGGTCCTCCAGGTCGGCGATCTCGCGATACGGCACGATCATCAGGTGACCCGACGTGTACGGGAAGGCGTTGAGCAGTGCGAAGGTGTGCACCCCGCGATGCACGATGTACGCCTCCTCGTCGGACAGACCCGAACGCAGGATCCGCGTGAACACGCTCCCCTCCTGCGGTCCTGCCGCCTCTGCCGGGCTGGTCTCGGCGTTCTCGATGTACCGCATCCGCCAGCCGTTCCAGATCAGCTCCAAAGGGGTCACGGAGCGAAATTACGTCGCCGGACGATGACCGGCCCGGATATCGTCGGGCCCGCACGTGCCGGATGGGCCGGCGCGCCGAGGCAAGGAGGTCAGACCGTGGTTGTCGACTCCGTTCGCCGCGCTTCCGCCCACCCCTGAGGCACCGACACGAGCTCGGTGCCCGACGCACCGAGGAGCCCTCACGTGCCATCGCGTTCCCGACGTCGATTCGATGATGACGACGTCCCCACCTTCCCCCGTCCCCCGGACAGCACCACCCGTCGCCACGCCGCCGGCGACGACGCCGACGACGCACCCGGCGTGCCGGCGCTGTCGACCTACCACCACCCCGACACGCAGCGCGGGCCCGATCCGGCGCCGGCCTGGGTGCCGACCTCCGGCGACGCCGTCGACGACGACCACGGCGTGCTCAAGTCGGGCAAGGAGGCCGACGTGTCCTTGCTCCGCCGCGCCGGTCCGCACGGCGCGACCGGCACGTGGCTCGCGGTCAAGCGCTACCGCAGCTCGGAGCATCGCATGTTCCACCGCGACGCCGGCTACCTCGAGGGCCGGCGCACCCGACACAGCCGCGAGAAGCGGGCGATGGACACCCGCACCGCGTTCGGCAAGCAGCTGCTCGCCGGGCGGTGGGCCGCCGCCGAGTTCGCCGTGCTCGCCTCGCTGTGGTCGGCCGGCGCCGCCGTCCCCTACCCGGTCCAGCTGCTCGGGACGGAGCTGATGATGGAGTTCATCGGCTCCGACGACGGCGTCGCCGCGCCACGTCTCGCCCAGCTGCGACCGGCCCGGCGCGAGGCGCAGGACCTGTTCGGCCAGTTGCGTCACGTTCTGGTACAGCTCGCGGAGGCCGGCTACACCCACGGCGACCTGTCCGCGTACAACGTGCTCGTCCACCACGGGCGGGTGGTGCTGATCGATCTCCCCCAGGCGGTCGACCTCGTCGGCAACCCGCAGGGCTTCGAGTTCCTGCGCCGCGACTGCGCGAACATCTGCAGCTGGTTCCTTGCCAGCGGTGTGCCCGTCGATCCGCTGGAGCTCGCCGGCGAGCTGACCGCCGTCGCCACCGGGCGCTGACCGGGAACGCGCGCAATCGCAACCGCAACCCACCGACGATGTCGTCCTAGCGGTCGCCGCTGCACCCGCTGACGACGTCCGCCGGGTCAGACGGCGGCGACCTTCAGCTCGGCGTCGATCTCGGCGTGCAGCCGACGTACGAACTCGTCGACGCCGACGCCACGCTCGACGTCGCCGCCACGCGGGTTGAGGCCGACGGTGCCGTTGGCGAGGTCGTCGTCGCCGACGACCAACACGTACGGCAACTTCTCCAGCTTGGCGTTGCGGATCCGCTTGCCGAGCTGGTCGGTCGCCTCGACGACGTCGACCCGGAACCCGTCGGCGCGCAACCGTGCTGCGACCTCGGCGGCATACGGCTCGTGCGCGGTCGCGACCGGCAGCAGCCGCGCCTGCACCGGCGCCAGCCACGCCGGGAACGCACCGGCGTAGTGCTCGACGAGCACCCCGAAGAACCGTTCGATCGAGCCCATCAACGCCCGGTGCAACATGATCGGGCGATGCCGGGCGTTGTCGGCGCCGACGTACTCGAGCTCGAACCGCGCGGGGTGGTTGAAGTCGCACTGGATGGTGCTCAGCTGCCACCGCCGGCCGATCGCGTCCTTCACGTCGATGTCGATCTTCGGGCCGTAGAAGGCGGCGTCGGCCTCCTTGAGCTCGTACGCCAGCCCGGAGCGCTCCAGCGCGAGGCGCAGCGCGTCGGTGGCCTTCTCCCAGATCTCGTCGCTGCCGACGAACTTCTGCGGGTCCTTCGTCGACAGGTAGAACTGGAAGTCGTCGAAGCCGAAGGCGCGCAGCACCGAGATGACGAAGTCGAGCAACGAGGCGATCTCGTCCTGCAACTGCTCCTCGGTGCAGAAGATGTGGCTGTCGTCCTGGGTGAAGCCGCGGATCCGCAGCAACCCGTGCAGCGTGCCGGCGCGCTCGTAGCGGTAGACGGTGCCGAGCTCGAACAGCCGCAGCGGCAGCTCGCGGTAGGACCGCTGCCGCGACTTGAAGATGAGGCAGTGCATCGGGCAATTCATCGGCTTCATGTAGTACGTGCCGTTGTCCATCTCCATCGGCGGGTACATGCCGTCCTTGTACCAGTCGAGGTGCCCAGAGGTCTGGAACAGGTTGCCGTTCGTCAGGTGCGGCGTGTAGACGAACTGGTACCCGCCGTCGGTGTGCCGTTGACGGCTGTAGTCCTCCATCAACTTGCGCACGACGGCGCCCTTCGGATGCCACACCGCGAGCCCACCACCCAGCTCGTGGGGGAAGCTGAGCAGGTCCAGCTCGGTCGCCAACTTGCGGTGGTCGCGCTTCTCCGCTTCCGCGAGGCGCTGCAGATGCTCCTCCAGCGCGCCCTTCGACTCCCACGCGGTGCCGTAGATGCGCTGCAGCATCGGCCCCTTCTCGTTGCCACGCCAATACGCGCCGGACACACGCTGCAGCTTGAAGTGACCGAGACGGCCGGTGCTCGGCACGTGGGGACCGACACACATGTCGACGAACTCG
>JBBQTN010000052.1:0-25864 GCA_038213195.1 Acidimicrobiales bacterium
GAACGCCGCTACATCGCCGCCAACTCCGTCGCCGAACTCACCAACAACACCGCCGAACTAGCCTTACCAGCAGCACCCCGAACCTGACCAACCAGGCCAACGGGAGTCGCACGGTCCTACACCACGAGCCGGGACGCAATCTGGGCGGCGACCGGGCGACATGCGCCATGTCTGTCGAACGAAACAAGTCGCGAGCGTTGGAGCTCATCGACCGCTTGATGAACCGGCACGAGATGGAGGCTCTCGCCGAGTTCACGTCCAACCCGGCGATTGCTGGCTCAGGTTCGGGGCTATTGCGAGCGTTCTGGCGCTGAGGATGCACCACTCACGCATTTGCGGTGAAGTCCACATCGGCCGTCAACACCGCGCCGGTTCGGCCCGCGCCGCCGCCTCGTCCCAATCCTCGCACCCGTCCCATCCCCTTCAGTCAGCTTGCCGCGCCGGTGGGCTGCCGGCCGGAGCGCGATCTGACGTCGTGGGGACACGCGGTGCCCGGCGACGGTCAGGCAGCGCACCGAAGCAGGCACGTCGTCCTAGGCCGCTGGTCGGGTGGCCAGGATCGTTGCGGCGAGCGCCATCCGATGGTCCTTCGACCATGGCGGTCCCAACTTCGCTCGCGGGCCTTGGAGGACGCCGTCCGCTCGCGGACCCAGGAGATGGGCGGCTTCAGCCTCGACGGTCTTCGCGTCGTAGAGGTGGATCGTCGAGCCGCGCGCTCGTGCGACGTCGGCCAGCACCTGGCAATACATGACGGAGTCGGCGCGGCTCTCGTACGGCACGCGTCGTTGGACGGCGACGTCCGTGGGGAAGTCGGTGGGCCAGGTTCGTAGCGACACCGAGAGGATCGGTTCGCACAACGTGCTCGCGAGTTCATCGAGGGCAGCGGACGAAGCCCGCGCCACCGATGCGCGCACGTCCGCCACCAACGCCGCAAGGGCGTTGTCGTCGATCGGCTCCGCAGGCCGATGCATGTCGTGCGGGCCGCCGACGTGGTGGATCGGTGCCGTCGGCAGGCCGGGTTCGATCAGCTCGATCCGCCGACGATCCACGACTCGGTGACCCCCCGAGGTCGTGACGGCAACAGCCCAACCGAAGTGATGCGCAATACCGAGATGCACGCGACCGATTCTGCCTCGGGGTCACGCCTGCCGACGTGGTGACATCGCAGCGAGGACCGGGCTCGAGTGTCGGCACAACCTTCGCGGCTCGACGCCGAGGTCGCCGCCACCAATGATGCCGAACTGCTCGCCGAGCCTCGACCCTCGAACGGTCGTGAGCCTGTGGACCATCAACGGCCCAGCTGACTGACACCTTCGTGGCCGTCAGCGAGGCTGGTGGCGTTGTCGAGTCGGGTACACCGAGTGGGGAAGGCCGAGCAGGTCGAGGATCGCTTTGCTGACGACCTTGCTGTGAGAACGGGTGCACGCACCCGCTACTTTGCTGTGGCTGACTCGCGCTCAGTCAGCTGGACGATCGGAATGACCCGTTTCGCCTTCGTCGCATCGTGTCGGTAGCTTGCGAAGGCTGGGAAGACGCGATCAGCGAGTACCCACAACCTCTCGCGCTCCGCCTCGTTCGTCACGATTGTCGCCCGCATCGGTATCCCACCGAAGGTGATGTCCGGATCCGCTTGAAGGTTGTGATACCAGGCCGGGTGGCTCGGGCCACCGGCATTCGACGCCGCGATCGTGACCCGGTCTCCGTCGTGGAAGTAGATAACGGCGTTGCGTCGTCGAGCACCACTCCTCGCACCGTGGGTCTCGAGCACGGCAGTGGGAAAGACAACTGTCGTTGCGAGGCGGCCGCGAGTGACTCGCAACAGAAGTGGATCGAGCTTCCAGTTGATGTGGCGGGAGATGAACCTGGCGACGCGGGTGGTGGCCACCGCGGCGTAAGCCCGGGCGAACGTGCCGGGCGGGCGGGTCGGATCGACGTGTCTGAGCTTGGCGGCCAACGCGCGGGTCCTCCGATCGGGTGTCGGCCCCGCCGCACCCGCTGGGCAGATCTCCAGAGAAGCCGCTGTGACGTCGGCGGTGCGGTCGATGGTGATCCTGAGACTACTTCCGCCGCCCGGACGTCTTCTTACGGACCTCACGCTGCGGACTGGTCGCCGCAGCCATGGTTCGACAATTCTCCCATCCGACAAGATTCCGCAATCCACTCCTCACATGCAGGCACCAGAGTCGCGAGATGCCTGACGCACTCGGCCCTTCGTCGGCCGACTCGGGTTGGGTCGGGCCCCTGCACTGGTCGTGGTGGACATGGTCCGGGCGTACACCGACGAGCGTTGCGAGTTGTACGCGGGCGAGCAGATGGTCGATGTGGTCGCCTCCATCGTGCGGCTGGTCGACGCCGCCCGTGCCGCAGGGGTCCCCGTGGTCTACACCGGGATGAAGTTCCAGAGCGCGTCGAGGCGAGCACGAACCTCCCCTGCAGCATCCTGGCGACGGAAGCCGGGGTCGAGCTCGGCGAACCGGTCGAGGCGGCCTTCGTGGAGCGACGCCGCCTCGGCAAACAGGATCTGCCACCCCGCGGTGAAGGCGAGGTGAGCCGCTGGCAACGACACCTCGCTGACGGCCGCTCCCGCGTCGCCGAGGACCGCCAGCTGGGCGAACCGCGTACTCGACGAGCAAGCTTGCCGTCATCTACCTGACCCACGCCGTGGCGGAGCGTCTCCCGGCGGGTGTCGAGGTGTTCTCGTTCAACCCCGGTTTCGTCCCCGGAACCGGCCTCGCCCCGAGACAGCGGAGCGATCAGCCGATTCGCGTTCCGCAGGATCATGCCGCTCATGACCCACACCCGCTTCGCTCGCACGATCGAGCAGTCGGGCGCCGATCTCGCTGCCGCCGCAGTCGGCCCCGTCGACGGACAGTCCGGCTCCTACATCAACGGCCGCATCGTCGAGCCATCGTCCGCCGCGTCCTACGACCGCGACCGCGAGACGGCGCTGTGGAACGAGCTCGCGCGCCTCGGCACGCCGGGCAACCGGCGCAGAGGCGTGTGTGGCGGCGCGTCTGGGCGGCGGTCACATCTTGACGACGACGCGCCCGACGATCTCGCGGCGTTCGAACGCTGCGAGCGCCTCCGGCAGGTCGACGAACCCGATGACACGGTCGATCACGGGGCGCACGACGCCGGACTGCATGAGCTCCACGAGCCGGGTCTGCACCTGCTCGCCCTGCTCGCGGGTCGGGAAGTTGAAGCTTGAGTCCTTCAGCTGTATTCCCGTGCCCTCAAGGCGAGTCGTGTCGACGTAGAGGAGCAGCGCGCCCATCAGCGAGAAGTTGCCGAAGATCATGTCGCGCAGCAGCACTGGTCGTCCGTCGGTCTGGTCGATGCCGGAGGAGAAGCCGGTGATCACGTGCCGGGCGCCGAAGCCGAGGCAGCGCCACGTCTGCTCGGTGAGGTCGCCGCCGGTGCCGTCGAGGCACACGTCGATGCCCCGGCCACCGTTGGCCGCCAGAACCTGCTCGACGAGATCGCCGGTCTGGTAGTTGATCGCGGCGTTCGCGCCCAATTCGAGGCAACGCTCGATCTTGGCGTCGCTGCCGACCGTGGCGATGACGCGGGCGCCGACCGAGCGGGCGAGCTGGATCGCCGCGGAGCCCGCGCCGCCGGCGGCCGAGTGCACGAGCACCGTCTCGCCCTTCTGCAGGTCCGCCCGAGTGAACAGCGACAGCCAGGCCAGGTGGAAGGGCCAGAACAGGCCGCCGGCCTGCTCGGTCGTGAAGTCGTCTGGCACCTCGAAGGTCATGGACTTCGGCAGTGCCGCGTATTCGGCGAATCCACCGAAGCAGCCGCGCGGCATGCCGACCACCCGCTTGCCGATGAGGTGCTGCCCGTTTTCGCCGGCCTGCTCGACGACGCCCGCTACCTCGAGGCCAGGCACGAACGGCGCGGGCACGGGCAGGCTCGCCCAGCGACCGCGGATGGCGTCGATGTCGTTGTTGTTGACCGTCGCGGTGGCCACCTTGACCAGGACGTCGTCCGGCCCCGGCACGGGGACCGCGACGTCGTCGATCGCCAGGACGTCGGCCGGTGTGCCGAACTCACGTGCTACCCATGCGCGCATGATGGTGTCTCCTCCGGTGCGGGTGTCAGGTCGTCGATGGTGCGGATCGCCCTTCGCGCAGGTGGCGGTTGGGCTTCTGCCGGCGGCCGAGACGGGCAGCGCGGCGACGAACTCGAACGAGCGGGGCGAGGCACTGATGCGCGTCGGTGGGGTCGTGGAGGAGGCTCAGCGACACGTGCGGGCCGTTAGCGATGATCAGGGTTGCGTTGCTCGAGGAGGGCGGTCGCGCGGGCCTTGACCTGCTCGAGGATCTCGGGTTGCGCCGGAAAGACGTAGAACCGATCGTTGCGGATTGCTTCGAGAACATGGTCGGCGACGACCTCAGGCGAATACCCCACCTTGAGCGCCGCCTCGAAGTCGCTCACGAACTGTTGGACCTCGGGTCTCATGGTTGCGAGGTCGGTCTTGCCGCCGAACGCATCGGCGCGGTTGCGTTCCGCGTCGAGGATCCTGGTGTTGATCAGCCCTGGACAAACGACCGACGCAGAGAGCCTCGCTCCCATCTCGCGCAAGTCGCAATAGATGCCTTCGGTGAGACACACCACCGCGTTCTTGGACACGCTGTACGGGTTGGCGCCGGCGAGGAGTCCGGCCATCGATGCGGTGTTGACGATGTGTCCCTCCTCTCCTGCGGCGAGCATGCGCGGCACGAACGCGCGAACCCCGTGCAGGACACCCATGAAGTTGACCTTGAGCGTCCAGTCCCAATCGGCGAGCGACCCCTCCCAGGCGCGCAAGCGCAGCGTGGCCCCGGTCGCTGCAACGCCGGCATTGTTGAACACGACGTGGACGTGGCCGAATGAACTGAACGCCACATTTGCCAAATCGTCAACTTCGTCCTGCACGGTGACGTCGCAACGCACCGCGACCACATCGCCGCCCGTTGCCTTGATCGCGGCTTCAGCTGCGGCCAATGCCGCGTCCTCGATATCGGCGAGAACGAGTTGCATCCCCTCACGAGCCAACAGGTGAGCAGTGGCGAGACCGATCCCGCTCGCCGCCCCCGTCACGACCGCCACCCGTCCGTTGACGTCCTGCATGTCGAACCCCCTCGTGCCAGCAACGCTACCCGAGCGCTCAAACCACGGGAACGGTCGAACCGACGACTCGACCGCGATCAGTTCGACTTCATCAACCTCAACCGGCTCTGCGTAGCGCCGCTCCGGTCAGCCCGTCAGGCCAGTTCAGCGAGTGGCCGCCAGTCATCGTGGGCGGGTAGGACAGTCCGGGTCCCAGAGCGGTCGACGCGATGGCCCGTGCTGCCCGCGCGGCTCGACAGGATCCGGTAGCGATCGTCGACCACCTCCAGAGCAGTGCAGTCGTCGAGCCCGACTCCGAGGATCCGCCTGGTGTGGACCAAGCGCCGCAACCCGTCTTGGCGGCGGGGTTCGGCGTCGTGGTGAGGGCACAACAGCACGTGCACGAGACCGAGCCCGCGAACGGCGATGTACGGCCACTCGCCATCGCCAGCGGTGAACGATCGCGAGTCGCTGACACCAACGGCACACCAGCAGATCGCACCGGCGCTGACACCGGCCAGGACGGTCCCGTCGGCAGCCGCCTTCACCAACAAACGATCCACTCCACGACGACGCCACAGCCTGATCATCCGCAAGGTGTTGCCACCGCCCACGTAGACGACGTCAGCTCGGGCGATCGTCCGCTCGATCTCCGCAGCGGGAAGGGAGCGGTCGAAGAGAGTGAGCGGCTCGACGCGACAGCCGAGGCGACGCCCGTAGTGCTCCTCCACAACGGACACGTACCCGGGGTCGTCGTGCATCGCTGTCGGCAGGAACACCACCCGCGGTCGTCGTTTCCCGGCCAGCCGGACCACCTCGGCGTCGAGCGCGGTGGTCTCAACTGGATAACCCGGTCTGCCGATCTCACCACCACCGATTGCAACGATCCTCACCACGATCGCACCGTATGCCAGATCCCCTGCGACCTGGTCGAGGTGAGCATGCTCTCGCGCCATCGCACGAAGCAGTCGCGTTAGCGGGTGTCGCGGCCCGCGCAACCGAGGCCGCGCCTTCGCGACTCGCAACGATCACACTCTCCGCTCGGGCTCGGTGTGCCCGGCCGGGGTCAATGCCGTGCCGCCGTAGAGCCGCAGCACGCTTTCCAGGAGCATCGTCTTAGCCATGCCTTCGCTCACCTTTCCGGTGGCGAGGCGTTCGGCGGCGGCGTGGCCGAGCCCGAACGTGGCAGCGGCGAGCCAGCCGGCGGGCAGGACGCGGTCGAAGTCACCGGATCGTTGGCCACGCCGGATGATCCGCTCGAGATGGGCGGCGACGGTGCGGTGGGGGTCGTGACCCTCGGGATCCGGAGTCCGGGCGAGGGTGGGCTCGAGCAGGAGGGGGCAGCGGTCGACGATCTGCCAGCTGAGGTCGAGGAAGCGGCGCAGTGCGTCGACGGGCGCAACGCTGTGGAGGCGAGCGGCGACGATCGCGGCCAGGCCTTCGGCTCTCTCGGCGTGGATGACGGCGGCGATCAGCGCATCGCGTGAGAGGAAGTGGGCGTAGACGGTCTGGCGGGTCACGCCGGCGGCGGCAGCGATCTCCTCCATGCTGGCGTCGGGCCGCTTGCCGAGAAGGATCCGGGCCGCGCCGACGATGGCGTCGATGCTGCGCCGGGCGTCGGAGCGGCGGCGGCGTGCGCGTGGGGCATCGAGCGCGTCAACCATCACCCGAAGAGTACTGTCTTCATATCAACCTTGACAATGTGTAAGCATTCAGTAAGTCTGACAGGGTGTCAATGAACGTTGTGGCCGCAGACAGCCCTGCCATCGAGGCCCACAGTCTTGTCAAGCTGTACGGCGAGCACCGGGCCGTCGACGGGATCGACCTGAACGTGCCGCGAGGCCAGGTGTTCGGGTTCCTCGGGCCGAACGGGGCGGGCAAGACCACGACGATCCGCATCCTCGCCACGCTGATCCGCCCCGACGGTGGCACCGCCCGAGTCCTCGGCCACGACGTGATCACCGAGGCCGATGCAGTCCGGACGCGGGTCGCGCTCACCGGCCAGTTCGCCTCGCTCGATGAGGACCTGACCGGCTACGAGAACCTGCTGATGCTGGGTCGCCTTCGCGGCCTGTCGCGTCGCGCCGCCAAGCAACGGGCCGATGACCTGCTCGCGGCGTTCGATCTGACCAGCTCGGCCAGCCGCCCGGTCCGCGGCTACTCCGGTGGGATGCGACGTCGACTGGACATCGGTGCCAGCTTGATCGACACCCCCGATCTCTTGTTCCTCGATGAGCCCACCACGGGCATGGACCCGCGTAGCCGGATCCAGGTGTGGGAATTGGTCCGCGAGATCGCCGAGGCCGGTACCACCGTGCTGCTCACCACCCAGTACCTGGACGAGGCCGACCAGCTTGCCGATCAGATCGCGGTGATCGACCACGGCCGGATCGTTGCCGAGGGCACCAGCGCCCAGCTCAAGGCGAAGGTCGGCTCGGGCACGCTCCACGTCCGTTTGCTCGACGGCCGGCAGCGATCCGAGGCTCAGGCCGTGCTCTCCCACACCCTGCGCATGGCGGTCCACCTCGACGCAGATCCCCTCGCCCTGTCGGCGCTGCTGCTCGGCTCGGCAGATGCGATCGACTTCGCAGCGTTGGTCGGCCATGCCATGACCGAGTTGTCCCGCGCGCAGGTGGCGGTCGCCGAAGTCAACCTTGGACAACCCAGCCTGCACGAGGCGTTCCTCGCCCTCACCGGCTACCCATCGAGCCGAGCCGCCATCAAGCAGGAGAACACCAACCGATGAGCACCCCGACCGCCGCCGGCACCAGCACCGCAGTGTCGGAAGCTCACCGCCTCAACCGTCTGCTGGCACCCAGCGGCCCGCCCCGCCGTGCCGGAGCGCTCGCCGCCTCGGCGACGTTCGGGTGGCGGGCCATGCTCAAGATGAAGCACGAACCCAAGCAACTCACCGACGTGATCGCCATCCCGGTCGTGTTCACCGTCCTGTTCGCGTACGTCTTCGGCGGCGCCGTCGGTGGCACGCCCCACACCTACCTCAAATCCCTGCTGCCCGGCACGCTGGTCATGGGGGTCACCGCCTGCACCATGTACGGCGGAGCCCGCCTCGCCCAAGACGTGACCAGCGGGGTGTCCGACCGCTTCCGCTCCCTCTCCATCTGGCGTGGCGCCCTCGTGCTCGGCGGCCTGCTCGGCGACGCCGGCCGCTACCTGCTCGCCGCCGCGATCGTGGTGATCCTCGGCATCATCATCGGCTACCGCCCCGACGGCGGCGCGCCGGGCGTGATCGCCGCCATGGGCCTCGTCATCGCATTCGGGCTCTCGCTGTCCTGGTTGTGGGCCGCGATCGCCCTGCTCGTCCGCGACCCGGCCACCGTCATGAGTCTCGGCCTCGCCGTGCTGATCCCGCCCGCGTTCGCCAGCAACATCTTCGTCCAGCCCCACACCATGCCCGGCTGGCTTCAGGCCTTCGTCAACGTCAACCCCATCAGCCATCTCGCCGACGCGTCCCGGGCCCTGATGAACAACACCAGCGCGGCCGGCCCTGTCATGTGGTCCCTCTTCGCCGCCGCCGCCTTCACTGCCGTCTTCGCACCACTCACCCTCCACCTCTACAGCCGGCGAGCATGAAGTCCACGTGTTGGGACGTGGGCGGGCGTGCTCGAGGTTCGCTCGTGCTCGGCTCAAGTCCCGAGCAGGATGGTCGTGTGGACTGCGTCTTCTGCTCGATCATCGAAGGTCTGACGCCGGCCTGGGCCGTCTACGAAGATGACGTCGCCGTCGCCTTCCTGGACAGCGGACCGGCGACGCCAGGACACACGCTGGTCGTGTCGCGGACGCATGCGCCCGACATCTGGTCGCTTTCCGAAGACGCAGCAGCGTCGGTGATGCGATCCGTCCACCGCGTGGCGACATTGCTGCGTGCCACCCTTCAGCCTGTCGGGATGAATGTGATCCAGTCGAGCGGTTCGGCCGCCTGGCAAGAGGTCCTGCACTACCACGTCCACCTCGTGCCCCGCTACGGGACCGACGACCTCATCCGACCGTGGCGGTCAACGGCAACATCGCCCGACGAACTCAGCGACGTCCATCGAAGGATTCGTCAGCACTGAGGCGACCGGGTCACCGAGCACCGAAGCGCGCTTCGAACGGGTCCAGCGAAGTCGCCCGCATCCCCGCGAACGTCGACGAGGCAGGCACCGAGCAGCGCCGCTGTGGCTCGCACCTCCGACAACGACCCCCACCACGCCATCGTCCGGTGACGTCATCGCCTGTCGGAACCAACTCGACGGGTGCGGAGGGCCGGCCATGCACCGTCATCGCGAAGTGTGACGACTGGCCACCCTCTCCGCGTGTGCAGCCCTGCTCCTGAGGTCGCGTCCCGAAAGCGCCGGTTCCTGGTTCACGTCTGCAGCCCGTTCCAGGACCAGCGAGGCATCAGCAACCCGTCGGGAACATCGTCTGCCGAGTCGGGGTACTGTGCCATCGTCGTGGCCGTTGACCAGGCGAAATAGTCGTGGAGCACTCGCCGCAGCTCACTCTCCACCGGCAGGCCGATGTCGTCCATCGCCAAGTCGAAACATGCGATCGCCTGTCGATCCATGTCCTCGTGGGGGCCACCGTTGCCACTGTGTTCGCGCACCACGGTCGTCTCGTCGCCGTAGCACTCCGTGTAGGCCGTGGGACCACCAAGTGCCTCTCCCCAGTAGGCGGCCAGCCGTTCGGTGTGTTGGGGGTGGAACCCGTGGCTGAACGCGTGACTGACGATCTCATCCGCCATCACCCGTCGGTGCCAGGCCTCCGCGAGGCGACAGAGACCAGCGGGACCCCCAGCGGCGTCGTACACGCTTGTCATCGAGTCATCGTAAGCGCCGTGCCCCAAGGCCAGTCCCAGAACGCACTTCCGGACAGATGCCGATCGATCGATGCGCACGTCTCGTACCATCCAAGGGCGTCCCGGCCAGACTGACGGCTCGGTACGGGCGCATGCCCACCGGTCCGGCCTTGGGGTGGTGGTGTCGGACGCGCGTATCGTCAAGGGTGCTGGGCGGGTCGCTGGGGACCGGCCGGACCGAGGAAGGGTGACGAACATGGACACCGAGCAGGGCGACTCGCAGTCCGGCGCAGAGGGCGCTGCCCTCGACGCGGAGGTCATCGTCATCGGCGCCGGGGTCTCTGGCATCTATCTGGTGCACCTGCTGCGTGAGGCGGGTTTCGACGTCCGCTTGATCGAGGCTGGGACGAACGTCGGGGGGACCTGGTATTGGAACCGCTACCCGGGCGCCCGCTTCGACTCGGAGAGCTACTCGTACGGCTACTTCTTCTCGCCCGAGTTGCTCGCCGAGTGGAATTGGTCGGAGCACTTCGCTGGTCAGGCCGAGACCGAGGCGTACCTGAACTTCGTCGTCGAAAAGCTGGGCCTGCGCGGACTCATGCAGTTTCGGACCCGCATCGCCTCGGCCGTCTTCGACGCGCCGAGCGCCACCTGGGCACTCACCACCGAGGACGGGAGGAAGCTTCATTCCCGGTTCGTGGTGTCGGCGACCGGTGTGCTGTCGGTGCCGTACTGGCCATCGATCCCCGGACGAGAGCGGTACCAGGGCGAGGCCTACCACACGGGACAGTGGCCCAAGGAGCCGGTCGACTTCGCCGGAAAGAGAGTGGCGGTGATCGGCACCGGCGCCAGCGGGGTGCAGCTCATCCCCGAGATCGCTCACGAGGTCGCTGAACTGGTGGTGTACCAGCGCACACCGAACTGGAACTCTCCTCTCAACAACGGGAAGATCACCGACGACGAGCAGGCCGAGATCAAGGCCACCTACGACCAGATCTATCACTCCTGCATGAACTCGTTCGCTGGGTTCGTCCACCCGGCCTCTCGAAAGCGCACTTTCGACGATTCGAAGGAAGAGCGTTGGGCCCTCTACGAGAAGCTCTACCACCAGAAGGGTTTCTCCAAGCTGATCAGCAACTATCGGGACACGATGACCAACCGCGAGGCCAACGCCGAGTTCTCGGAGTTCATCGCCGAGAAGATCCGCGACCGGGTGAACGACCCGGTGATCGCCGAGAAGTTGATCCCGACCGACCACGGCTTCGGCATGCGCCGCCCGCCGATGGAGACCTTCTACTACGAGGCCTACAACCAGCCCAACGTGCAACTGGTCGATCTCAACGAGAACCCGATCGTCTCCATCACCGAGGCCGGGATCGAGACCAGCGACGGTGAGCGGGCCTTCGACATCATCGTGTGGGCCACCGGGTTCGATGGCTTCACTGGCGCGCTGACCCGCATGGATGTGGTCGGTGAGGGTGGCCGGGTACTCCGCGACCAATGGTCCCAGGGTGTCGTCACCTACCTCGGGGCGATGGTGCCCGGGTTCCCCAACTTCTTCATGGCCGGCGGCCCACACCTGATCGCCGGGAACTTCCCCCGGGCCACGGAGATCATGGTCGGCTACATCAGCGGCCTCCTGCGGTACGCCCGTACGAACGGCCAGACCCTTGTCGCGCCCGATGGTGAAGCCAGCGCGCAGTGGACCAACGAGGTGCACGAGGCCGCCACGATCGCACTCATGGCAGACAACTCGTGGTTCCGGGGCACCAACATCCCCGGCAAGACACACGAGTACCTCGCCTACGCCGGCAGCCTCACCAAGTTCCGTGAACGCATGGACGCCATGCATGAACACGGCTACCCCGGCATCACCTTCGCCACCCCGGTCCGAGCCTGACCGCCCTCGAAACGACGGACGATTCCGCCAGCAGCGACGGAACGGCCTCACCGGTTGCTGCGCGTGAGTGTCGGCGGTTGCCGCGCGGCGGGCGGCCGATCGTTGCGGCCACGTTCGTCAGGCACAAGAGTGGCGGGATGCTGACGCGCACCGAAGACATCACCACGCCGAGCGGATCGATGGGAGTTCATGTCGTACGGCCCGACGGGGAGGGCTCATTCCCGGTCATCGTGTTCTTCCATCACGGTCCCGGGCTTGACGAGGGATCGAAGCAGACGATGGCCCGCATCGCTGAGTGGGGCTACTACGTGGTGACGCACGACCGCTACCACCGAGCCGAGCCGTGGTACACGATGCAAAGCCGCACCGACGACGAGATCAAGAAGATGTTCGGCTTGGTCCTGGGCACGACCGAGGACCAAGTCGCCGAGGATCTCACCGCCCTGCTTGCGTGGCTGCCGTCCGACCCGGCCGCCCGTGGCGGTGCAATGGGCTGTATCGGCTACTGCATCGGCGCGCGGTCGGTCCTCTGCACCCTTCGCGACCGGGGCGGCCAGTTCCGGGCCGGTGTCGGCCTGCACCCGTCGTTCTGCACCACCGACGACCCCGAATCGCCTCATCTCGCCGTGCCGTCCTACACCGGGTCGTTGTACATCGGGTTCGGCTCGGCCGACACCATGCAGCCCGCATCTGCGAACACCCCGCTGATCGAGGCGACCAACGCCTTGGCCAAGGGCGAAGCCGAGATCCACGACGGCGCCGACCACGGGTTCGGCGTGTATGGCCCCGCACACCACGAAGCCGCGGCAACGCGGTCCTACGAGCGGGCCAAGGTGATGTTCGACCGCGAGCTCAAGGGTTGACCCGCAAGCGGTCAGACCGCCGACCCCGAAGTATCAATCGCATCAACCGAATGACCCTGTGGCGTGGCCGCCTCGCCGCCTTGGGGGTCTCCTCGCGTATCAGGACTCAGGAGCATCGAGCAACGGACGGGCTCCTGGACGTGCTCCTCGCCGCCGCCTACCCGCTCACGTTGGATCCCGAGCGGTCGTCGATACCAGCGACGGCCGATCGCTCGGCGCCAGCGCACCCGGAGATCGTCACGGGCGGCTTCCGCGCCTTTCCACTCACCTGATGATGTTGCCTGAGTCTCCGGTTGGGTAGCCGGCGTCGGCGAGAGCGCGACGGAGGTCTGCGAGGTCAGTGCGGTCGGCTCTGTAGTGGATCGTGACAAGCTCCGCAGGCACGTCGACGCGCACCGACTGCACGCCGATCAGAGGCCGGAGCGCCGCCTCGATCTTGCGTTCGCATGCGGCGCACGTCGCAGGACTGTCCAGGCGACCTCTGCCTACGTGGCGCCGTCGCTGCCTGTCGTTGCGTGGTCGTCGTGGTCGTCGTGGTCGTCGTCGTCGTCGTGGTCGTCGTGGTGCTGGGCGTCGTGGTCGTGGCTGTGGACGATCTCACGCGCCACGCCTGACACAGGGTCGTCGATGCGGTGGACGTGGGAGTGGTGGTGGATCAGGTTGACCGACAGCAGCAGCTCGCGGTTGGTGAGGATGTCCTGCGGTGTGCCGTCGGCGACGAGGCGGTGGTCCTCGCTGAAGACGACGCATCGGTCGGCGAGGGTGTCGAGCGTGGCGAGGTCGTGGGTGGCGAGGACGATCGTCTTGCCGGCACGGTTGAGCTCGACGATCAGCTCCATCAGCCACTGCTGGGTGCGCGGGTCGAGTGCTGCGGTCGGTTCGTCGAACAGCAGCACTTCCGGGTTCATCACCAGCACGGATGCGATCGCGACGCGCTTCTTCTGGCCGCCGGAGAGCTGGTAGGGGGCGCGGTCGGCGAGGTGGGCGATGTCGAGCATCTGCAGGGTGTCGTCGACGCGGCTGTCGACCTCGTCGCGCGACATCGCCATGTTCAGCGGTCCGAACGCGAGCTCGTCGCGGACCGTGGGCGAGAACACCTGGGCGTCGGAGTTCTGGAAGATGAACCCGACCCTGGCCCGGAAGCCTTCGGAGAACTGCTCGTCCTCGAGGTTCCGTTCGGTGACCTCGGCGCCGAACGCGTGGTACGTGCCGCGGTCGGGGAAGACGAGCCCGTCGAGGACCTTCAGCAGGGTCGACTTGCCGCAGCCGTTGGCGCCGAGCAACGCGACCTTCTCGCCGCGGCGCACGCGGAACGACACGTCGTCGACCGCGGGGAACCTGTCCAGGTACGCGTACGACGCGCCACGTACGGTGAGCAGCTCGTCGGCACCGTCGGCGCCGGTCGCTACGGGGTCAGCTTCCGCTGACATGGTCCCAGGCAAGCACGGCTGCGGCGGCGGCGACACACCCGACAATCCAGATCAGGTCGATGCTGCGGATGCGGAACCTGCTCACGGTGCGCGCGTTGCCGTTGTAGCCGCGGGCGACCATCGCCGAGTAGACCTCCTCGGAGAGCCCGTGGGCCTTGCCGAACAGCGCGCCCGCTGACGCGCCGACGAACGCACGGCCCGCGGCGATGTCGGTGTCGCGTCCGACCATCCGCGCCTTGCGCGCGGTGTACATGTCGGTCACGGAATCGAGCAGGTAGAAGAGGTACCGGTACGCCATGCCCAAGACGAGGATGAACATCCGCGGGACGCGCAGCGAGCGCAGGGCGGCGAGCAGCTTCGCCCACGGTGTCGTCAACGTCAGCAGCACCACCAGCGAGATCGACGTCGCGACACGGATCACGATCAGGCCCGCCGACCGCAGCCCTTGGCTGGTGAGCCCGACGCGGTGGC
The DNA here is from genome assembly GCA_038213195.1 of Acidimicrobiales bacterium. Lineage (GTDB taxonomy): Bacteria > Actinomycetota > Acidimicrobiia > Acidimicrobiales > Ilumatobacteraceae > JAODBQ01. The sequence continues at coordinate 14,551 of JBBQTN010000052.1, forward strand.
CGAACCAGTGGCCGAGGGGGACCACGATCTGGCCGTGGGTGATGAAGCTGAACGTCGCCGGCAACACGATGATCCCGGTGAAGATCGGGATGAACAACCACACCCGCTTGACGAAGAACTTGAGGGGGAGTTTCGATGCCATCGCCAGCGGCAACGTCGCGAGGTACATCACGACCAGCACCGGGACGTGGTGCACGAGGCTGGTCACGACGAGCAGTCCGACGAGCGACACCACCTTGACCCGCGGGTCGATCCGTTGCACGAGGCCGGGGCCGGCGGCGACATCCTCGGCGAACATCGCCCGCCGCAACAGCGACGCCGAGCCACCGATGGTGCGGTCGACGAAGTTCGTCTTCTTGCGCTTGCCGATGCAGCCGCACGGGCAGAGACCGACCTCGCTGTCGATCAACCACTTCGGTGTCACCGTCTCAGTGGTCACGACGAGGATGTCTGGACGAGGTCCCCGGCTTCCCGCCCGGCCTCCCGATCGCCACCGCGGTTGCGGATCACCCGCAGCACCGCGAAGACCGCGGACACGATGATCCCGATCGTGAGGATCCCGACGCCGGCCGAGAGCAGGTAGCCGACGACCGGGTGATTGTCGTTGCTGAAGTCGTAGCCGTTGAACAGTGCGTTGTGCCAGAACCCGGCGTAGTGGCGCAGACCGTTCGGGACCGCGTTCAACCCGTACTTCCGCAAGTTCAGGTCCTTCGGCGAGTCCTCGCCGAACGCGCCACCGGGTGCGAGCAGGCCGAGCGGAGTCAACACGACCATCGTCCCGAGACCGATTGCAGCCCACCGCCACCCCGTCCTCCGCGGCGGCGCCAACTCGACGTCGGTCTGCGCCACGTCGGGATGGTTGATCCGCATGATCGGCAGGTTCGACCGCTGCAAGTAGGCGATCACCCCCGACGTCAACACGAACTCGACCCCACCAGCGACCGTCAGATGGGCGAGCGCCATCGCCGGGATCGTCTGGGTCAGGTGGAACGGTGCGTACAACGGCGTGCCGTTCGCCGACTTGAACAACGTCGGCTGCAACCCGAACTCGGTTGCCGCGCACAACGCAGCGACGTTCAAGCCGACGTACCCACCGAACCCCGCCGCCAGCGCCCGTCGCGGCGAGGTCAACGACAAGTGCCTCGTCAGCAGCTTGTACACGCCATAGCCGACCACCGGCAACACGAAGGCCATGTTGAAGCAGTTCGCCCCGTAGGCGAGCACCCCACCATCACCGAAGAACAGCGCCTGGATCATCAGCGCGATGCTCACCGCGATCACCGCAGCCCACGGGCCGAGCAGCACTGCTATCAGCACACCCCCCACCGCATGCGCCGTCGTCCCGTCCGGGATCGGAACGTTGAACATCATCACCAGGAACGAGTACGACGCCCCGATCGCCACCAACGGCACGTAGCGGTTGCGGACCACCTTCTTGACCTTGCGGCCGGCCGTCACCCACACCGGAACTGCAGCCCCGTAGAACGTCGCACAGGTGACGGGGCTGAGGTAACCGTCGGGTATGTGCATCGTGCACCGGCCTCCTTGGCATCAATGGGAGTTGCCCGTAGTTGCGAACGTAGTGCGACTGCATGACTGTCGCAAGGGTTCGACACTCCGTATTCGACGCTCAGGACCATGTCGGATGATGTCCGAAGCAAGTTCCTCGCTCTGCCGTGAGTTCGCCGTCGAGCTGACGGAGGACGACGGCGTTGTGACGCTCCGGCTGCCGGATGGCACCTACCTCCGACACGCCTGTCCAGAGCAGGCACTGGCCGCTGTGGGGAGCTCGTCACCGGCCGGTCGTTAACGTGGCGACCGTGACGACGGGTGGAAGGACCGAACAGACGCAACGGATCTACGAGGCGGTCCGCGAATCGGGCGGCCGTCTGACGATTCCCACTCGGCTGCTCATCGACGTCCTCGCCGACAACGAGGCACATCTCACAGCGGACGACTTGAACGTGGAGATGGAACGACGGATGGCCGGCATCTCTCCGTCGACGGTGTATCGAGTGCTCCAGCGGCTCAACGAGCTCGGCATCGTCGAACACGTTCACTCCGGCAACGGTCCGGCGTTCTACCACCTCCACGATGGGGCTCACGCCCATCTCGTCTGCAACGACTGCGGCGTCATCACCGACATCCCCGACACCGTCCTGCGCGGCGTCGGGAGGAAGATTCGCGAGACCTACGGCTTCTCCATCGAACCTCACCACTCGGCATTGCTCGGTTTGTGCGCCACGTGCAGGACGAAGGGCGCCGTGGAGATGCGGGGGTGAAGTCCGGCAGCGATGCGTCGGCGGCGGGGAACCTCGTTGCATCACGCAACTCAGTAGGCTGGTCGAGTGACGCGCACTGACACCTCGGGTTGGCCATGCACCATCGCGCGCAGCGCGAACGTGCTCGGCGACGGCTGGAACCTCCTGATCATCCGCCAGGCATGCCTCGGTACCCGCCGGTTCGAGGACTTCCAGCGCGCCCTCGGCACCGGTCGCAACATCCTCACGATCCGTCTCAACCGCCTCGTCGACGAGGGGATGCTGATGCGTGAGGAGTACCAACAACGGCCGGTGCGCCACGAGTACCGCCTGACCGATAAGGGTCGCGAGGTGTACCCCATCCTGGCTGCCATGGCAGCGTGGGGTGATCGGTGGTTGACAGGACCCGAAGGGACCCCGCTCGTTCTGCACCACACGGCGTGCGACCACGACATGCACGCGATGGTGGTGTGCAGCGAATGCGCCGAGCCGCTCGATGTGCGGGAGATCCAAGGCAAGGCCGGCCCCGGCTACCCGCGCCGGCGGAAGAAGGCGACGCAGCTGAAGTCCTGACGGCGCGGCGGCCGATTCGGTCGTTGTGGAAGCAGCCAGAACGCGACGTGCGGTTCCGGCTGCGACCAGTTGCCAGTCCCGGCGCATCGTTCGCTATCGTGCGTTGTGTAACGCAACGGACAGGGGTCCCCGATGGTCGATCGTTCCATCGCGCAGGCGTCGGCTGAAGTCGACCGTGTGCTGACCACGACCCGCGCGGTTCGTCACCGGCTGGACCTGGAGCGGCCGGTCGATCTGCAGATCATCTACGACTGCATCGACATCGCCGAGCAGGCGCCCACCGGCGGCAACCAGGGCAGCCGCCGTTGGATCGTCGTGCGCGACCCGGCGATCCGCGCCAAGCTCGGTGATTTGTACCGGGACGTGATGGGCGAGATGGTGCTCGGCGCCCGCGATCGCCTCGCCGGGACCGGTGATCCCGCGAGAAGGTGCTGCGGTCCTCGGGTCACCTCGTCGAGCATCTCGCCGACGTGCCGGTGATCGTGATCCCGACGATCATCGGCCGCCACGACGGCAGCGGCCGGCCGGGCTTGTTCGACTCGGTGATCCAGAGCGCGTGGAGCTTCTGCCTCGCGCTGCGCGCCCGTGGGCTCGGCACGACGTGGGTCACAGGTGTCCTGGCCAGGCACGACGAGCTGAAGGAGGTGCTGCACATCCCTGCGCAGATGACAGAGATCGTGATGCTCCCCGTGGCGTGGACGAAGGGAACGGACTTCGGGCGCGCCCGCCGCTATGACGCACGTGTGATCACCTACATCGACGGCTTCGCGCGCACCTTCGAGCGTGGCCCGAGCGACCCGATCCGCTTCGCCGACGGACCGGGCACGGTCGCCGAGATCGACATCCGCGCGGCCCCGGCGCGGGTGTGGGCGATGGTCAGCGACATCAACGCTCCGGCTGCGTTCTCGAACGAGTTCGACGGGGCCACCTGGGACGCGCCATTCACCGGCCCGGAGGCCGGGGCGACGTTCGTCGGCCACAACTCGGCGCGCGGCACCACCTGGGACACGCGCTGCTTCGTCGACGCCTACGAGGAGTCCCGAGTGTTCGGGTGGCGGACCAGCGACGCCGAACAGCCGGGGGCGCGCTGGCGGTTCGAGCTGGAGCCGATCGTCGGTGCGAGCCGGTTGCGTTTCTCGGTCGTGCTCCGGCCAGGGTGGTCCGGTACGTCGATGGCGATCGAGCGGCGACCGGCCGACGAGCAGTGGATCATCGAGCGCCGACTCGCCCAGATCCAGGTCAACCTGACCAACGTGCTCGGGGGCTACAAAGCTGCCGCCGAGGGCTGAGCACCTGGCCCGACCAACAACACGGACGCGTTCGTACGCAATGGAAGAGGAGCACGAGATGGATCCGAACTACGGGACCGAGGCCGCGGCGTACCGCGACAAGGTGCAGGCGTTCCTGGGTGAGAAGCTGCCGAGCAACTGGACCGGGATCGGCCAGCTTCCCAGCGACGAGGTCACCGCGTTCGTCACCTCGTGGCGAGCCGTGTTGTACGAGGGCGGGTACCTCGCCCCTGGCTGGCCGGTCGCGTACGGGGGCGGTGGACTGTCCGCGCTCGAGCAGGTGATCGTCGCCGAGGAGTTCGCGAAGGCCGGTGTGCCGACGGGTGGGCCCAACGACGCGTTCGGCATCCACATGCTCGGCAACACGTTGCTGGTGTGGGGGAGTGAGGAGCAGAAGCAGCACTACCTGCCGCGGATCCTGTCGGGCGAGGACACGTGGTGCCAGGGCTACTCGGAGCCGAACGCCGGGTCCGACCTCGGCAGCCTGGCGCTGCGCGCTCAGCTCGACGGTGACCAGTGGGTTCTCAACGGTCAGAAGATCTGGACGTCGTCGGGGCACCTCGCCGACCACATCTTCACCCTGGCGCGCACCAACCCGGACGCACCCAAGCACAAGGGCATCTCCTTCCTGCTCGTCGACATGCGCCAACCCGGCATCGAGGTCCGCCCGATCCGGATGATCTCGGGCGACAGCGAGTTCAACGAGGTCTTCTACACCGACGCGGTGTGCCCGAGCCACGAGGTCGTCGGGGGCGTCAACAACGGTTGGGCGGTGGCGATGAGCCTGCTCGGCTACGAGCGCGGTGCCGCCGCGGCGACCCTCTCGATCCGCTACCAGGCCGAGCTCGACCGGCTGATCCTGCTCGCCAGGGAGCGGGGCCTCACCGACGACCCGCTGGTGCGTCAGCGTCTGGCGTGGTGCCACGGCAAGGTGCAGATCATGCGCTACCTCGGCATGCGTGTCCTCACCCGGTTCCTCAACGGCCACCAGCCGGGCCCGGACGCAGGGATCACGAAGCTGTACTGGAGTGAGTACCACCGCGTCGTCACCGAGTTGGGCGTGCACCTGCTCGGTGCCGACGCGTTGGCACCGAGCGGACGCCGGCCGACGAGCATCTTCGGTCCCGACGATGTCGGCGCGCCCAACTCGACGAGCTCGTGGGTGGAGACCTTCGAGAACGCCCGCGCCGGCACCATCTACGCCGGGTCGTCGGAGGTGCAACGCAACATCCTCGGCGAGATGGTCCTCGGCCTGCCCAAGGAACCTCGGCCGGCCTGACCGCCGACGTCTCCTGCCCTTCACGATTGGGATTGCAAGTTGCGTCGTGGAACTGACCGATCTATGGTCTTGATCATGCTGCTCCTTGCAGGGACGCATTGTCTCGTTGGCGCCGTGCGTCGGTCCGCAGGCCTTCCGCTGGCGGCGGCCCGTACGTGAAGTACAGCGACGGGCCGACGACCGAAGTCGACGTCTTGATCGCCGCACCCATCGATCGGGTGTGGGAGGTCGTCACCGACATCAACCTCCCGGCCAATTTCTCCGCCGAGTTCCTCGGGGCACGTTGGATCGACGAGGGTCCCGCTCTGGGGGCGCGCTTCGTCGGCCAGAATCGTCACGCCGCACTCGGAGAATGGGAGACCACCTCCTTCGTCACCCGCTACGAACCGCTGCACGTGTTCGAGTGGGCAGTATCGGACCCGGAGAACCCATCGTCGACGTGGTGGTTCGTGCTCGACGATGAGGGCGGCGGTGTCCGGGTGCGCCAGGGTGGGCGGATGGGTCCCGAGCGGTCCGGTCTGAACTACGCCATCGACGCGATGCCCGACAAGGAGGAGCGCATCGTCGCCCGCCGGCTCGAGGAGTGGGAGCGCAACATGGGCGCGACGTTGGCCGGTCTCAAGCAGCGGCTGGAGGGCGAGGGATGATCCGGATCGGCGTGAGCTGCAACCCGTACACCGCGAACGGCGTCGAGTTCGTCCGCCAGGCCGAACGCCTGGGCGTCGACTCCGCCTGGTCCGCCGAGTACTGGGGTGGCGACGCGTTCACCCCGCTCGCGTACCTGGCAGGGCAGACTTCGACGATCCGTCTGGGCACCGGGATCGTCCAGCTCGGGGCCAGGACCCCGGCGATGCTGGCGATGTCGGCGCTGTCGATGCAGGCGCTCTCGGGCGGCCGGTTCGCCCTCGGCATCGGCACCAGTGGCCCGCAGGTGATGGAGGGGTGGCACGGGGTCCACTTCGACCGGCCGATCCAACGCACACGCGAGACCATCGAGATCATCCGCAAGGTCAGCGCCGGCGAACGGCTGGCGTATGACGGCGAGCTGTACAAGCTGCCGTTGCCCGGTGGCGAAGGACGCGCGATCCGCTCGATCATGCCGCCGGTGCGCATCCCCATCTACGTCGCCTCGCTCGGCCCTGCCAACCTCCGCCTCACCGGTGAGCTCGCCGACGGGTGGATCGGCAACTCGTTCTTCCCGGAGACCGCCGACGTGTTCCTCGACCAGATCCGCGCCGGCGCAGCCGCAGCCGGACGCGACTTCGGCGACCTCGACCTGACGGTTGCCGCCGGTGTCGAGTTCACCGACGATGTCGAGGAAGCGGGTCGCCGCCACGCCGAGGGCTACGCGTTCACCTTCGGCGCGATGGGATCGGCGTCGTCGAACTTCTACAACGACGCGTTCGCCCGCCAGGGCTTCGGCGACGACGTCCTTGCGGTGCAACGGCTGTGGCTCGCCGGCGACCAGGCGGCAGCACGCCGGCGGGTCCCCACCGAGATCGGACTTCGCACGAACCTGATCGGCACCGACGAGATGGTCCGTCAACGGCTTCGCCTCTACCGCGACGCCGGCATCACGATGATCCGCGCCGGGCTCGGGGCCAACGACCTGGAGACACAGCTGACCACCCTCGCCCGTCTCGGCGACCTCGCCCGCGAGGTCAACGAGGAGTTGGTCGCGCCCTGACGCGGTCGCTGCAGCGGACCGCCGCGGCGAGGTGATGCCGTCGCGACGCGAGGTCAGCCCAGGACTTCTGTGTGCCACAGGGCCGGCTGGATCGACGCCAGCATCTCGGTCGTGCCGTGACCGACCATCAGATCGGTGTCGGCGAGGTTGTTCATGAAGTTGTCTGTGTAGCGCTGGCCACCCTTGGCGCCGAGGTAGCGGCTCGACATCCGCAGGATCGCATCGCGGGTGCCGTCGCCGAGCGGAGTCAATGTGACAGGCCCCTCGATCGCGACGTACCGGTACTGCGCGGCCGATCCGGGATCGACGACGGACAACGTGGCCCTGCCCTCGGCGCGGATCCGGTGGGCCTTCGCCGACGTGGCCCCCATGCACATGTCGACGGTTCCGCCGGGGGTGTAGGAGTACCAGATCGGGGCAAGCAGTGGACCCTTGCCGACCCGGCTCACCGAGAGGTTCCCGAGACGGACCTCGAGCAAGAACGCGTCGCGCTCTTCGTCACTCATCTTGGCCATGGCGATGCCTTTCGTCGGGATGATTCGATGGTGCGACGCTGCCGCACGGTTGCGGCCCCCTCTTCGGCCGGGGCGTCGCTACGGGTGCCTCGCTCCCGTCGACAGCACCTGCGTCCGTTCCCGCCCGATGAGATCCGTCCCCGTCCTGTGTGCCGAGCCCGTCGATCAACAGGTCGGCGAAGAAGCCTGCCGTCTCCTCGGCGGTGGTCGGCCCGTCGGGATCGAACCACTCCACCGCCCAGTTGGTGATCGAGAAGATCGCCATGGTGACCAGCTTCGGATCGGCGGCCCGGATCTCGCCACGGGCCACGCCCTGGTCGAGGATGCGCATCACGATCGTCTGCGTCTCACGCCGGCGGTGCCTCGACACCTCCAGCTCGTCGAGCGCGAGCGAGCGGAAGTCGTGGACCGCAACGCGGGCCTGGCCCGGGGCTTCAGCGGTCATCCGGAAGTACACGGCGAACACCTCGCGGAGCTTGTCGCGTGTCGGCAGTGGCGAGTCCTCGAGCGGTTCGAGGACGGCTCGCGCACGTGCCGAGTAGCCGCGGAGGATCTCGGCCAGCAGTTCCTGCTTGCTGGTGATGTGGCTGTAGAGGCTGCCGGCGAGGATGCCGACCTCGTTGGAGATGTCGCGCACGCTCGTCCCGTGATAACCCTTCTCGCCGAAGAGGTGGGCGGCGACGTCGACGATCACGGCTCGGGCCGGTCTGTCGGGGTCACTGCCCGGCGGGCGGCGGCTCATCCGGCCGCCGACACTGCGACAAGCGCGCTCGCGTCGCCGACCGGGTGAGCACTGATCACACCGCCACCGTGGGGGGCTTGGTCGGCGCGGCCAGCGTCGGCGTGATGTACGGGGTGACGTCGATGTCGTCGAGCTCGATGTCTCCCGACAACACTCCCTGCTTCCACTCCTGGTGCGCAGGCTCCTTCTCGTGGAACTCCGGCATCACCTCGGTGGCGAACAGCTCCAGGCTGTGCATGATGTCCGCGTGGGTCGTCATCCCGGCCTGGTTCAACAGGATGATCTGATCGACGTGCGTCTCCTCCCACTTGCGCAGGCGCTGCCGCAACGACTCGGGCGAGCCGATCAGGGCCTTGTTCCGCCCTGCCCGCCGGCCCGTCGGCGACTCCTTCCACGACAGGTACTCCTTCCACAGCCCCCCGGCCGATGGTCGTTCGAACACCTCGGAGCCCATCTTGCCGTAGTAGCGCAACGCGAATTGGAAGAACGTCCACCCCTCGGCCCTTGCCTGCGCCTCCTCATCCGTGGGGGCGCACATGAACCCGCTGACGAGCGCGATGTTCGGGTTCGGGTGGTAGTCGGTGAGCAGCTCGAGCTCCTGGGTGTACGTGCGGTAGTAGTGATTCACCCACGCCCGCGCCGCGTCGCCGGACACGAACTGGAACCCGAGCGCGCCGAGCCCTCTTCGCGCGGCCATCTCGATCGTCTCGAGCTGGCTGCAGGCCACCCACAGCGGAGGGTGCGGCTTCTGCAGGGGCTTCGGCACCACGTTGCGCATCGGGAAGTCGAACCAGGGGCCGTGGTACTCCCAACGCTCGTTGGTGAACATCGGGATCAGGCACTTGACCGCGTCCTCCCACACGCTGCGCTTGTCCCGGAAGGCCCGGTCGAACGGGTGCAGCTCGGTCGTCGAGCTGCCCTCGCCGATGCCGAGCTCCACCCGGCCGTCGCTGACCAGATCGAGCGTCGCCACCCGCTCGGCCACGCGCGCAGGATGGTTCGTCGTCAGCTGCACGATCCCGTGACCGAGGCGGATCTGGCTGGTGCGTTGGCTCGCCGCTCCGAGGAACACCTCGGGCGCCGAGCTGTGGCTGTACTCCTCGAGGAAGTGGTGCTCGACCTCCCACGCGTAGTCGTAGCCCATCCGGTCGGCCAGCTCGATCTCGTCGAGCGCGTGCTTGAGCAGTGTGTGCTCGCTGTCGGCCGTCCACGGCCGTGGCAGCTGGAGCTCGTAGCAGACGCCGAACTTCATGTGGTGTTCCTCCTGATTGATCGTGTGGTGGCAGCGGCTGTCACGGGTTCGTGCACCGACGTCCGCACCGGCGACTTCGCCGACCGCAGCTCACGCTCGAGGGTGGCCATCAACGCCACCACCCCGTGCTTGGCGACGTTGTACGGCCCAAGGCCGACGCCGCGTTGTTGCACAGCACGTCTGACCGTGCCGAGCCCCATGCCCGAGTTCGCCCCGGTCACCACGGCCACCCGACCTTCGACTGACTTCACGTCATCCCCCTTGCGCCCGGCTCCGACTCCGAGCCGATGTCCGTGTTGACAAACGAACACTTGTTAGTGATACTGTGGCAGGTAGGGGCTGATCCGTCAAGGGGTGAGCCCAGGTGACCAACGACGTCGTGTTCGTGCGCAGCGGATCACTGTGGCGGGCCGGCTTTGCCCGGAGATGATCGGAACGTAGGAGAGTGTGAGATGACAACGGATTCGTATGAGATCGATCTTGCTGGTGTCATCGGTTTCGACCCGGTGGCGGAGATGGGTGTCGAGCCGGCGGAGATGAAGGCGAGGTATCTGGCTGAGCGTGACAAGCGGTTGCGGGTCGACGGCAACGAGCAGTACGTCGAGGTGGTGGCCGAGTTCTCCCGTTATGTCGACGACCCGTATGTGGAGCCGGGTTTCACTCGTGACGCGGTGTTCGACGATGTCGAGGTGGCGATCATCGGTGGCGGCTTCGGTGGTCTGCTGATCGGGGCGCGGTTGCGGGAGGCGGGCTGGAAGGATCTGCGGATCGTCGAGAAGGCTGGTGATGTGGGGGGTACGTGGTATTGGAACCGTTACCCGGGGGCGATGTGTGATGTCGAGTCGTACGTGTACCTGCCGTTGTTGGAGGAGCTCGGGTACGTCCCCAAGCACAAGTACTCCTTCGCTGCGGAGATCCTCGAGCACAGCCGTAACATCGCCCGCCACTACGACCTGTACGACAACGCCTTGTTCCAGACCGGGGTGACCGAGTTGCGTTGGGACGAACCGTCGTCGAGGTGGGTGATCAGCACCGATCGCGGGGACCGGTTCACCGCGCACTACGTGGCGATGGCCAACGGGCCGTTGAGTCGACCGAAGCTGCCTGGCATCCCCGGTGTCAACGAGTTCCGCGGTCACACATTCCACACCAGCCGGTGGGACTACGCCTACACCGGTGGTGACTCCACCGGGAACCTCGACAAGCTCGTCGACAAGCGCGTCGGGATCATCGGTACCGGTGCCACCGCCATCCAATGCATCCCCCACCTCGGCGAGTGGGCCAAGGAGCTGTACGTGTTCCAGCGCACCCCGTCGTCGGTCGATGTGCGCAACAACGCCGAGACCGACCCGAAGTGGGCGAAGTCGCTGAGCCCCGGCTGGCAACAGGCGCGGATGGACAACTTCAACATCCTCGTCAGTGGCGGCGACCAAGACGAGGACCTCGTCAAGGACGGGTGGACCGACATCTTTCGCAGCGTCACCGGGACCGCAGCCAAGCAGGTCGCCCGCACCGTCGGGCGTCGGCTCACCCGCCACGAACGCGCCGAGCTGATGGAACTCGCCGACTACCGCAAGATGACCCAGGTCCGCAACCGCGTCGACGAGATCGACGCCGATCCTCAGACCGCGGAGAAGATCACGCCGTGGTACCGCCATTTCTGAAAACGACCGTGTTTCCACGACGAGTACCTGCCCACCTTCAACCGGCCCAACG
>JBBQTN010000053.1:0-25862 GCA_038213195.1 Acidimicrobiales bacterium
ACCCGCCTCCGCCCGGTCTCTGAGCGCTGAGCGGAGCGGTCTACGCGCTGCGGTCGACGGCTACGGTCGAGCGATGTTGATCGTTGGGCTGACGGGCGGCATCGGGTCGGGGAAGAGCACCGTCGCGCGTCTGCTCGCCGACCGCGGCGCCGTGCTCGTCGACGTCGACGCGGTGGGCCGAGCGGTGATCGCGCCGGGCGGGCGTGCCGAAGCGGGCGTCCTGGCTGAGTTCGGCGGCGCCATCGTCGCAGCGGACGGGACGATCGATCGCCAGTCCCTGGCGCGCGTGGTGTTCGAACACCCGGAAGGGCTCGCCCGGCTGACCGCGATCAGCCACCCTGCGATCAATGCCGAGCTGACCCATCTCATCGGCTTGCTCCCCGCCCAGTCGATCGTTGTCTACGACATGGCGATCCTGGTCGAGAGCAACCTCGGCCGGGCGGACCCGGCACATCGCTACACCCACGTCGTCGTCGTGGAGGCACCGTTGCAGCTGCGCATCGCGCGGGCAGTCGAGCGCGGGATGGACGAGGCCGACGCACGCGCCCGAGCCGCCGCGCAGGCGACTGACGAGCAGCGGCGCGCGGTTGCCGACCTGATCGTCCGCAACGATGGAGATCTCGCGGCGCTCGAAGCGCGCGTCGCTCAAGCGTGGACGACGATCCGGTCCTGGGCAACCGCCGATGTCGAGGCGCGGCAGTAGCGCAGAAGTTGAACAGCATCCGACGGGGCTCGCGTGACGGAGGACGCGCTGCGTAGTGTCGGCGCCGATGGGCCGCCTCGACGATCTCGACCTCACGCCCCGTCTCGCCGCGAAGGATTACGACAACCGCCTCGCCGAGGCCCAGCGCCGGTGGCTGCAGCTGCGCCTGCACATCGGCGGCCAGATGGGCTCGGGCGAGCTCGGCCCCAGCATCCTGCTCGTGTTCGAGGGCAGTGACGCGGCCGGCAAAGGCGGTGCGATCAAGCGTCTCGTCGAGCCGCTCGACCCGCGGCACTACCGGGTCACGTCGTTCGCCAAGCCGACGTACGACGAGAAGCGGCACCCGTTCCTGTGGCGCTTCTACCCCTACGTGCCTGGACTCGGCGGGATGTCGGTGTTCGATCGCAGCTGGTACGGGAGGGTGCTCGTCGAGCGCATCGAGGGGTTCGCCACTGATGACCAGTGGGGCCGGGCGTACGACGAGATCGTCAACTTCGAGCGGGCCAACGTGCTGGAGGGGGTGATCATCATCAAGTGCTGGTTGCACATCAGCGCGGCCGAGCAGCTCCGGCGCTTCGAGAACCGGCTGCGCGATCCTCTCCGGCGGTGGAAGATCACCGACGAGGACTGGCGTAACCGCAACAGGGCTGACGAGTACGCCATCGCCATCGAGGAGATGTTCGAGCGGACCGACCACGATCTGGCCCCGTGGGACGTGATCTCCGGAGAGCAGAAGCGCTTCGCCAGGGTGCGGGTGCTGGAGACAGCGATCCGCCGTGTCGAGCAGGGCATGGAGCGGTGGGGCATGGCGGTGCCGTCGGCCGATGCGCTCGACGCAGCAGGCTGACCTCGGTCGTCCCCAGGCGGTGTAACGCTCGACGGCTGCGATGAGGTGCACCGAATCGGCGCGCGAACGCTCGGCTCGTTCCTGTTCAAGTTGCTCGAACCACCTGTCGATGAGGCTGAGTGACAAAGGTCGGGTGGCGTGCGCGGGCGGTGATGCTCGTGGTCGGGGTCACGGTGGTCGGCACGGTGGCCGTCGACGGTTCTGCGGCACGCGCCGCACCTCCAGCCGGCGGCGGTTCGATGTCCGGCAGGGTCGTCGGTACGAACGGCGGTCCCCTGAGCAAGATCTGTGTGAACGCGAACGGGGTCGGCTCCGCGATCAGCGACGACAACGGAAAGTATTCGATCACCGGGATGCCCGCCGGCTCATATCCCGTCCAATTCGCGGATTGCAATCCCAACCCGAAGTACTCGACGCAGTTCTACCTCAACCATTTCGACTGGGGCTCAGCGGAGCCGGTCAGCGTGAGCGACGGCGTCGACACGCCACTGTCCGATGAGGTCATGCAGGCCGGCGTGGTGGTCACGGGAACGGTGACGGATGCCAAGAACGCGCCGGTCAGCGGGATCTTCGTCAACGTCAACCCGCAGGGACCGGGACAGGCGGGGGGCGGGCAGACGAACGACCGCGGGGTGTACGTGACCCAGCCGTTGCCATTCGGTGGCTACCGGGTGCAGTTCAACGACTGGAACCGGCCTGCGTTGTGGGCTGTTCAGTATTGGAAAGGTCAGCAATCGTGGAACAACGCGACGCTGCTGACGCTGCAGGCCGCCGACGGCTCGTCACACGCAGGCGTCGACGCCCGGTTGAGTGCCGGCGCGGATGTGTCCGGGACGGTGAAAGGGCGCGACGGGCAGCGCCTCGGCGGCATCTGTGTCAGCGCTGCAATCGCCACCGACAACGGTGGCTACGACCAGGTCGGATGGTCCCAAACGGGGCCCGATGGCGCGTACACGCTCACGGGGCTGCCGCCGACCGGCGTCAAGGTGGACTTCCGCGACTGCAACTCCCCGCCGACCTATCTTGAATCCTGGTATGGGCCCGGTGGGACCTTCGATACGGCGACGACGATCCCTCTCGGCGCCGGGGATCACCACGGCGCTGTCGATGTCCAGTTGAGCGCCGGGATCGCGGTCGGTGGCACCATCACCGACAGCAGTGGCGCCCCGATCGCCGGGGTCGACGTCAACGTCATGCCGATGAACAACTCCGGCCAGTCGGGATGGGCGCAGACCGCTGCGGATGGCACCTACCTCACGTCACCCGTGCCTCCTGGCGACTACCGAGTGCAGTTCACTGCGCAAACCCCGAACCCGCTGTGGGCGACGCAGTACTGGAAAGGCGAACAATCCTGGGACAGCGCCGACGCGTTGACGTTGTCGGCGGCAGATGACCCGGCGCGCCTGGGCATCGATGTCGTGCTCACCGAGGATGCGAGTGTCTCCGGCACCGTCTCTGGCCCGAACGGCGCCCCGGTGTCCGGGATCTGCGTCGATGGCGCCGTCGCCACAGGGGATGGAAGTGATCAGATCGCCCAATCGACGACTGCGAGCGACGGGACCTACACCTTGTCCGGGCTGCCGGCGACGGCGATCGACGTGCAGTTCCAGGACTGCAACAACGTCGGCCCGTACGTCGGGCAGTCGTGGAACAACCGGATCGGGTCCGAGCCAGGTGACATCATCACCCTCGTCGCCGGCCAACAACAAACGGGGGTCGACGCCCACCTGACGACTGCGGGTGCGATCTCGGGCACGGTCACCGACACCGATGGTGCGCCGCTCAGCGGGATCTGCGTCCAGGCGACGACAGCCACCGCCTTCGGCGGCCTGACCCGCAGCGGCGACGACGGCACCTACAAGATCGATGTCGGCGGCGGGGGTGACTTCCACGTCCAGTTCGTCGACTGCTCCGGCAGCCCCACGTACAGCGCGCAGTACTGGAACGGGGCGTCGGATCCGGCGTCGGCGACGGCCGTCACCCTGACGCCCGGCGACGCCGCCGGCCGCATCGACGCGACGCTGTCGGAGGGCAAGGTCTCCACGCTGAGCGGCAAGCTCACCAACACTGGAGGAGCAGGGATGACAAGTGCGTGCGCCGTCCTCTACCTCCCCGACGGGTACGACCTGATCTCTCGCGTCGCCGCGAACGGCACCTACAGGTTCGATGGAATCCCGTCGGGAACGTACGCACTCGCCTACATCGGCTGCGCGCCACGTGCAAAGAAGGCAGGCCAGCTGGGGTCCATCCCCGACCCGACCTCGCCGGAGACCAGCTATCCCGCGATGTGGTGGAACGGGGTCCCGCTCGACCTCAACGACGTCCGCAACGGCAACGGTCCCGACCCGATCGCCGACCACGCCACGCTGGTGACCGTCGGGCCCGGACGGATCCTCACCGGCTACGACCTGTGCTTCGGCTGTGACGGCGTCACCAAACGGACACCCCGCACCGGTCGGAACCACCCCCACCATCGTCTCCACAAGACCCCGCGTCACCATCGCACATCCGGCCCGAGGACGCCGACGACCACGACGGTGACCTCCTCGCCGACCTGATTGACCCTCCGCGGTCCGTCACCTCGTCGGCTCCGGCGCTACGGTCCGCCTGACATGGAGGAGGGCTGATGGGCAGGCTCGACGGCAAGGTGGCCATCGTCACAGGGGGCGCACGAGGGCAGGGCGGTGCGGAGGCGGCCCTGTTCCGATCCGAGGGTGCCGAGGTGGTGATCACCGACGTCTTGCGCGACGAGGGTACGGCCCACGCCGCTTCGATCGGGGCGACGTTCATCGCCCACGACGTACGTGCCGAGGAGGAGTGGGCGGAAGTCGTCCGCGCGACGCTCGAACGCCACGGCCGGATCGACGCACTGGTCAACAACGCCGGCATCTTCCAGCGCGCCAAGCTGATCGACACCGACCTCGAGCTGTACCGGAGGATCATCGACGTGAACCAGGTCGGCGTCTTCCTCGGGATGCGTGCGGTCGCGCCGACGATGATCGAGCAGCAGTCCGGGGCGATCGTCAACATCTCGTCCGTCGCCGGTCTGCGTGCCTCGCCCGGCGGGTTCGCGTACGGGGCCTCGAAGTTCGCCGTCACCGGGATGACCAAGTCGGCCTCGCTCGAGCTCGCCCGTTACGGGGTGCGCGTCAACTCGATCCATCCGGGAATGATCGAGACCGACATGATGGATGTGGTGACCGGTGGGAACGCCGAGCGCCACGACAGGTTCGCCAGCTCCGTTCCGATGAAGCGTCCTGCCGAGCCGGCGGAGGTCGCCGCCCTCGCGCTGTTCCTCGCCAGCGATGAGAGCAGCTACTGCACCGGCTCGGAGTTCATCGTCGACGGTGGGATGACCGCGTAGCCGCACCACGCTCGGCGCGGCGCCACGGCCCCTGGCCGAGGACACCCGCTGCGTTCGACGACATGAACGCCGGCATCGGTCTGCGCACCGTGATCGACGTCAGCAGGAGGCCCGCCGCGGCGGCCGACAGCCGACCGCCGACCGGCGCGTGCGCGTGCCGCCAAGGTGGCCGATGGGCCGCGACGGAACCGACGGCCTGCCTACCCTGGTCCGATGCGCGCGCGCACCCGCCAGCTCTGCACCACCGCGCGTGGCTGACGCGACGGTCCTGCACCGGGTGCGCTCGACGCTCGGGTCGTACCCCGAACTGGTCACCGTGGTGCTCGCCTCGGTCGTCGGCTTGACCGTCCAGTCGCCGCTGCGATGGCTGGTCGACCACAGGGGCATCGACGTCCTGCTCGTCGCCCTGATCTTCGCGACGGCCGTGACCATCACCGTCGATGACATCGGCCGCGCCGCCGGCTTCAGGGTCCGGCTCGCGATCGCACTGCTCGCCGGCACGACGGTGCTGCCTGCGATGGCGTGGCTCGCGGCGCGCCTCGTCGTCGCCGGACCGCTGCGCGACGGCGTGCTGACGATCGGGGTGGCGCCGTGCGAGATCGCCTCGGTCGCCGCCGTGGCGATCGCCGGTGGACAACCTGCCGTCGCCGCGGTGCTGCTCATCGGATCGACCATGCTGAGCGTTGCGCTGGCCGGCCCGATCCTCGTCCTCGAACGCGGGACGGCGTCGATCCGCCCGGCCGGCCTCGTCGTCAACCTCGTCGTCGTGGTCGTCGTGCCGCTCGTCATCGGGATCCTCGCGCGCGCCAGGGCCGGTCTCGGAGCGGGCAGGGAACGCCTCACCGGTCTGGTGAGCACGGCCGCGGTCGCTGCGCTCGTCGCACTGATCGCCAGCAGGGTCGAGCTGTCACGGGACTACGTCGCCGTCGTCGCCGCGATGATCCTGTTCACCGCCGGCGCCGCAGGCCTCGGCCGCGTCCTGTCGGTCGGTGCGCCCCCGTCGGTGAGAACGGCGATGCTGCTGACCGCGTCGATGCGCGACTTCGCGATCGCCGCCGGGATCGCCGCTTCGGCGTTCGGGGCGAGGGCCGCGGCACCGCTCGGCCTGTACGGCATCGTCGTGCTGACCTGGGGAACCGCCGCCGCCGGGATCCTGCGTCAACGCACCGGTCGCCGCCCGGTCCCCGGGTAGCCGGACCTTCGTCATCGCGGCGCCGCCTCGCTCGTGAATCGTCCGTGACGAATCGCCGGGATCCCGGGCGGACACCCGGCGCCGGTCGTGAATCGTCCGTGACGAATCGCCGGGATCCCGGGCGGACACCCGGCGCCGGTCGTGAATCGTCAGCGACGAATCGGCCGCCGTCATCGCGGAGTCGTGGTCCAGGCGAGGGCGATCGCCGCTGCGTGGGCGACGTTCAACGAGTCGACGTCGCCACGGATGGGGATGCGGATCCGACGCGTCGCCGCGCCGAGGCTCGCCGCTGCGAGGCCAGGGCCCTCGGCGCCGACGAGCAACGCCAGCCGCTCCGGTGCGGCGAGATCGCCGAGGCGGTCCGCGTCGCGTTGTGGGGTCAGCGCCCACACCTCGAAGCCGGCCGCGCGGACCTCCGCGAGCGCTGCCGGCCACGCTGGGCAGCGGAGCACCGGCAAGTGCAGGATCTCGCCCATCGAGACGCGCACAGCCCGCCGGCTGAGCGGGTCGGCGCAGGTCGGGTCGAGCAGCATCGCATCGGCGCCGAGCGCCCGTGCGGAACGAGCGATCGCCCCCAGGTTCTCCATGTCGTTGAGGCCCTCCAGCACGACCAGCCGCCGTGCCGCGTGGAGGATCTCGTCGAGCACCGGTGCCCGCACCCGTTCTGCCGAGGCGAGCACGCCCCGGTGCAGGTCGAACCCGACGATCTCGCGCAGGATCTCCACGGGCGCGACGTAGACCGGCGCGGCGACGTGGCCGAGCACGGGTTCGAGCCGGGCGAGTCCGGCCGGGCTGACGAGGATCGAACGGACCGGGTACCGCGACGTGAGCAACCGCTCCACCGCCAGCGCGCTCTCGACGACGAACCAGTCGGTCGGGGTGCGCCGCCGCCGGAGGTCGACGAAGTCGGCGAGGCGCTCGTCGTGCGGATTCTCGATGGAGATCCGCACCGCCGCGAACCTACTCTCGGCCGATGCCCACCACCTCCGAGGCGCCGACGACATCGAACCCAGCGTCGCCCACAGCGTCGGCCGTCCCGATCTGTGTCGTCGATGCGTTCACCTCGACACGTTTCGCGGGGAATCCCGCGGCTGTGTGCGAGCTGACCTCATGGCCCGACGAGCAGTGGCTGCAGAACGTCGCCGCCGAGATGAACCTCGCCGAGACGGCGTTCGTCGTCGCGCGCGACACGTCCGGCGACTACGACCTGCGTTGGTTCACGCCGACCGTCGAGGTGGACCTGTGCGGACACGCGACGCTTGCGACCACGCACGCCCTCGACCGCGACGGCTCCGTGCGCTTCCACACCCGCAGCGGCGTGTTGACATGCGCTCGAGTCGGGGACCGCATCGAGCTCGACTTCCCTGCGTCCGTCGGCCAGCCGGTGCCGGTCGACCCGCGTCTGGTGGCCGCTCTCGGGGTGGAGGTGCTCGGCACGTATCACGGCCCGTTCCTGCTCGCCGAGCTCGCCGACGCCGCCGCCGTGCGCGAGCTCGCCCCGGACATCGCCGCGCTCGCCACCGTCCATCCGGCCGCGGTGGTCGTCACGGCCGCAGGCGACGCCGGCTACGACTGCGTGTCGCGGGTGTTCGCACCGAACGCAGGCATCCCCGAGGACCCGGTGACCGGCGCGGCGCACTGCCAGCTGGCCACGTTCTGGGCGCCGCGGCTCGGACGAGACGACCTCGTCGGCTTCCAGGCTTCCCGGCGCGGTGGCGAGGTGGCGATGCGCCTGGTCGGCGATCGGGTGATCCTCTCGGGCGGCGCAGTGACCGTGCTCACCGGCACGCTCGCCCGCTGATCGCGCCTTCAGCCGACGCCGGGGTGCGGCGTACGGCGACGGCGCAACGCCGACCGGCTGGCAAGCTGGCGCGGTGGATCATGTTGTCGTCGTCGGAGCATCGCTCGCCGGTCTCCGCGCGTGTGAGCAGCTGCGCACGAAGGGCTTCGTCGGCAAGATCGCGCTCGTCGGCGCGGAGCGGCATCTGCCCTACGATCGTCCACCGCTGAGCAAGAAGCTGCTCGCCGGCGACTGGGAGCCGGACCGCATCCACCTCCGCCGCCCGACCGAGTACGACGCTCTGGACATCGACGTCCGGCTCGGCGCCAGGGCGGTGTCGCTCGACGTCGACGCTGCCCGCGTCGAGCTCGACGCCGGCACCGACCTGTCCTACGACGGACTGGTCATCGCCACCGGTGCCGCGCCCCGCCGCCTGCCGGGACAGCCCGACGTTGCCGGAGTGCACATGCTGCGCACCCTCGACGACGCCCTCGCGCTGCGCGCCGAGCTCGTCAGCGGACGTCGCGTCGTGGTGATCGGTGCCGGGTTCATCGGCCTCGAGGTGGCCGCGACGGCGCGGACGCGAGGGTGCGATGTGGTGGTCCTCGAGGGAGCCGCAGCCCCGATGGTCCGCGGGCTCGGCGCCGAGATGGGCGCAGCGGTCGCTGGCGTCCACGCCCGTCACGGCGTCGACGTGCGCTGCGCCGTCCAGGTCGCCGGGATCGAGGCGGGTCCCTCCGGCGTGCGTGGTGTCGCCCTGGCCGACGGCACGGCCGTCGCCGCGGACGTGGTCGTCGTCGGTGTCGGGGTAGCGCCGGTGACCGAGTGGCTGGCCGGCAGCGGCCTCACTGTGCGCGACGGCATCGTCTGCGACTCGACGCTGTGGACAGGGGCGGCCGGTGTCTTCGCCGCCGGCGACTGCGCCAGGTGGGTCAACCCGCTGTTCGGCGAGGCCGGCGAGGAGATGCGTGTCGAGCACTGGAGCAACGCCGCGGAGCAGGGCGCCGCCGCCGCCGCGAACCTGCTCGCCGCCGCAGTAGGCGAGCCGCCGGCGCCGTACGCGCCGGTGCCGTTCTTCTGGAGCGACCAGTTCGAGAGCCGCATCCAGTTCGTCGGCCGGGCCGCCGGCGACGGTGACGATGTGGTGCAGGTCGTCACCGGCGACACCTCGGGTGCGTTCGTCGCCCTCTACGGCCACGGCGGCCGGCTGCGCGGCGTGCTCGGGGTGAGCATGCCGCGTGTCGTGATGCCGTACCGCAAGCTGCTCGCCGAGCGAGCGACGTGGGACGAGGCCGTGGCGCACTCCACGGAACGTGACATGAAACCTGAGCGGTAGCGACGCAGGTTTCCTATCGTTACCCTCACCCCATGACCGATACGTCATCCAACTCGTCGACTGGCGGCTCCCCCGGGAGCGGTTCCAGTCCTTCCAGCGTCGGTACTCGTTCTGCGCTGATGCTCCCCATCCTCCCCGTTCCCGCCGTCGTGCTCCCCGGCACGGTGCTCACCCTGGCCCTCGAATCCGACGCCGCGCAGGCTGCCATCCGGGCCGCGCAGGCAGGCGACAGCCGCGTCCTGCTGCGCGCCGAGGCCGGCGGCGATCTCGGCGTCGTCGGGGCCGTGCCCAACGCCGGCTCGCTGCCGAACGGCCAGTACGCCGCGATCATCCAGGCCGAGACCCGTGCCCGCGTGGTGCGGACCTTCGTCGGCGAGCGCTCCGCGGACCATGCCGAGGTGGTGCTCGTGCCCGACGAGCGGCCGTCGCCGCGGGTCGAGGGCACGACGCGCGAACTGCGCATCGTGCTCGAGGAGATCGCCAAGTTGCGCGGCAGCCGCCGCCTTCCGGAGATCCTGCGAACGGTCGGCGAGCCCGGCGCGCTGGTGGACGCGGTCACCGCGTGGAGCGAGGCCGACCAGCCGCACCAGGTCGCGATCCTGCAGGCCGTCTCGCTGGAGGAGCGCGTCGCGCTGGCGATGGGGTGGGCCAAGGACCACCTTGCCGAGCTGCAGGTCAGCGCGCAGATCCGGGCCGACGTCACCGAGGGCGTGGACAAGCAGCAGCGCGAGTACCTGCTCCGTCAGCAGCTCTCCGCCATCCGCAAGGAGCTCGGCGAGGGCGAAGACGACGTCATCGAGCAGTACCGCACCAAGCTCGCCGAGGCCGGTCTGGGGGAGAAGGCGTTCAACACGGTCGACAAGGAGATCGATCGCTTGGAGCGCACGAGCCAGCAGTCGCCCGAGCACGCCTGGATCCGCACCTGGCTCGACCGGGTGTTCGAGCTGCCGTGGAACGTGCGCACCGAGGATCGCCTCGATCTCGAAGCGGCGCGCGCGGTGCTCGACGCCGACGGCTACGGCCTGCAGGACGTGAAGGATCGCATCGTCGAGTTCCTCGCCGTCCGCAAGCTCCGCCACGACCGCGCCCCCCGGCCGGCTGGGACCGCTGCTGATCAGCGCAAGACCAGTCACGGCACCACCGGCCCGATCGCGCGCGGCGAGGGAAGCGCCAGCGACGAGCCGCACGGAGGGAGCGGACGAAGCGCAGCGGAGTCCAGTCCCGACCATCAGAAGGGAAGCGCCAGCGACGAGCCGCACGGAGGGAGCGGACGAAGCGCAGCGGAGTCCAGTCCCGACCGTTCAAATGGTTCTGTGATGACGCTCGTCGGGCCGCCAGGTGTCGGCAAGACCAGCGTCGCCGAGTCGGTGGCGCGGGCGATGGGCCGCAACTTCGTGCGGGTGTCGCTCGGCGGCGTCCGCGACGAGGCCGAGATCCGCGGTCACCGGCGCACGTACGTGGGCAGCCAGCCGGGACGCATCGTCCGGGCGATCCTCGAGGCGGGGAGCATCAACCCCGTCGTGCTGCTCGACGAGGTCGACAAGCTCAGCCCAGGCGGTTGGAGCGGCGACCCCACTGCGGCGCTGCTCGAGGTGCTCGACCCCGCCCAGAACCACACGTTCCGCGACCACTACCTCGAGCTCGAGCTCGACCTGAGCCAGGTCGTGTTCATCGCGACCGCGAACGTCGCCGACACCATCCCGGCGCCACTGCTCGACCGGATGGAGTTCATCCGCCTCGACGGCTACACCGACGAGGAGAAGGTGTTCATCGCCCAGCGGTACCTGCTGCCCCGCCAGCTCGGCCTCGCCGGGTTGCGCGCCGACGAGGTCACCGTGACCGAGCCGTCGCTGCAGGCGATCATCAGCGGCTACACCCGCGAAGCGGGCGTCCGCAGCCTCGAGCGCGAGCTCGGCAAGCTGAGCCGCAAGCTCGCGGCTCGACTGGCGACGGACCCGACCGCTGCGGCGGTCACCGTCGAGCCGGCCGACGTGCGCACGTGGCTCGGCCGCCAGAAGGTCGACGACGAGGTGCCCGAGCGCACGAGCGTGCCCGGGGTGGCCACCGGTCTGGCGGTCACCGGAGCCGGCGGCGACGTGCTGTTCATCGAGACCACCGCGTTCCCGCTGCCGACGCCGGAGGGCGGTACCGGCGAGCCGAGCCTGACGCTCACCGGCCAGCTCGGCGACGTGATGAAGGAGAGCGCGCAGATCGCGCTCAGCTACGTCCGTTCGCACGCCGCCGAGCTGGGCATCGACCCAGCCACGCTGAACAAGCGGGTCCACGTCCACGTGCCGGCCGGAGCCGTGCCGAAGGACGGGCCGTCGGCCGGGGTGACGATGACCACGGCCCTCGTCTCGCTGCTCACCGGCACGCCCGTCAAGTCGACCGTGGGGATGACCGGCGAGATCACCTTGCAGGGCAAGGTGCTGCCGATCGGCGGCGTCAAGCAGAAGGTGCTCGCCGCGCATCGCGCCGGGCTCACCGAGGTCATCCTGCCCAAGCGCAACGGGCCTGACCTCGAGGATGTCCCCGAGAAGGTGCGCGAGCAGATGACGTTCCATCTCGCCGACACATACGCCGACGTCCTGGCCCACGCCTTCTGAGTGTCCGACAGCGGGCGCCGAGATCTCGACGCCCGCTGGTCGGCCCCGACGACGGACGGGTGGGCTCTGGCGACGCGCCGGGCGGTTCCGACCTAGCATCCGAGCATGTCGCACCTGGCGCTCGGGGCCGCGGGGTAGGCGAAGGTGCCGCGCCTCGACGCCGAGCGTGTCGCCTTGTGGCGACGGCTCGGGCGCATGCTGATCGCGCTGCAACGCGAGATCGACCTCGAGCTGGATGCGGCGCATGGTGTGCCGCTGGCGTGGTTCGACGCGATGTCCGCGATCCGCGACGGCGGTGGCCGGCTGCGCGTCGGCGAGTTGTGCGAGGTGCTCGGCGACGTGGTGTCGAGCGTGTCGCGGCGGATCGACCGGATGCAGGACGCGGGACTGGTCGAGCGGTCGGCGGCGCCGGTGCAGGGCGATCGCCGCTCGGTCAGCGTCGCGCTGACCGCGAACGGCCGGGCGGTGTGGCGCGACGTCAACCTCACCTATCGCCGGCTGGTCCAGCGGCGCTTCGCGTCCCGCCTCACCGACACCGACGTCGTCGCGCTGCAGCGGGTGCTCGGCAAGACCAGCCGGAGCTGACGGGGCGCGGTCGACGGTCCGATCGGTGGCGCTGGCCAATTTCCCTCCCACCGCCGGCCTGCACGAAGCTGTCCCATCCCCAGTTCTGCACGAGATCCATCTCTCCCGCCCCCCGGAAGGTAGGAAGTCCCATGACCACCGCAGTGATCGTCGAAGCAGTCCGGACGCCGCTCGGCCGGCGCAACGGGAAGCTGAAGGACTGGCACCCGGTGGACCTCGCGGCCGAGACGCTCAACGCGCTCGTCGAGCGAACGGGCATCGATCCGGGCATCGTCGACGACGTCGTCATGGGCTGCGTGATGCAGGTCGGAGAGCAGGCGGCCAACGTCGGTCGCAACGCCGTGCTCGCCGCCGGATGGCCGGAAGACGTGCCGGGCACGACCATCGACCGGCAGTGCGGCTCCAGCCAGCAGGCCGCGCACTTCGCCGCGCAGGGTGTGATCGCGGGGGCGTACGACGTGGTCGTCGCCGCTGGCGTCGAGGTGATGACCCGCGTGCCGATGGGCTCGTCGATGGCCGACGGCAAGTTCGGCTTCCCGTTCGGGCCGAAGGTCGGGGCGCGGTACGCGCCGGCGGGCGGGCTGGTGCCGCAGGGCATCTCCGCCGAGCTGATCGCCGACAAGTGGGGCATCACCCGCGAGGAGATGGACCGCTTCGGCGTGCGCTCGCAGGCGTACGCCCGTCGTGCGACCGACGAGGGCCGCTTCCAAGGCCAGATCCTCCCGGTGCTCGGCGCCGACGGGCAGCTGGTCACCATCGACGAGGGCCTGCGCGAGACGACGATGGAGTCGCTCTCGGCGCTGAAGCCCGCGTTCAAGTCGGCCGAGGATGGCGGCCGGGTCACGGCCGGCAACTCCTCGCAGATCACCGATGGCGCCGCGGCGATCCTGATCATGAGCGAGGAGAAGGCCGTCGAGCTCGGCCTCACCCCGCGTGCCAGGTTCGTCAACTTCTCGCTGGCAGGCGCCGACCCGCGGATGATGCTCACGGCTCCGATCTCGGCGACGCAACGCGTGCTCGCGAGGGCGGGGATGACCATCGATGACATCGACCTGGTCGAGATCAACGAGGCGTTCGCCTCGGTCGTGCTCGCCTGGGAGCGCGAGCTGCATCCCGACATGGACAGCGTCAACGTCAACGGCGGGGCGATCGCGCTCGGTCATCCGCTCGGCTGCTCAGGGGCGCGGCTGATGACGACGCTGCTGTACGAGCTCGAACGCACGGGCGGCCGGTGGGGTCTGCAGACGATGTGCGAGGGCGGCGGGATGGCCAACGCAACGATCCTCGAACGTCTCGGCTGACAGCTCCCGGGCCGCCGTCGAGCGCAGCGCCGAGCGCCTCGTCTCTACACTGTCCACATGCCCGCGTTGTCCACTGTTCTCTGGGTGGGCGGTGCACTGCTCTTCGGGTTGTTCCTGTGGAAAACCGGGGTGGGGATGCTGCGCAGCCTGACAACCCCCCTCCCACCCCCGCCGCCGCCGGGGGAGATGCGCAAGGCCAACGTCAAGTACCGATGCAGCGTCTGCGGCCTGGAGATCAAGCTCACGTTGGCCCCTGACGAGGATCCGCCCCCACCCCGGCACTGCCTCGAGGACATGGACGTCGTCGCTCCGTTGTACGACTGACCCGTCCACATCCTGTGGATAACGCTGTGCGGTAACTACAGTGGTGTGAGTTGGTTGTCCACAGGGAGGACGCGCGCCGGGGCGCCGGCTACTTCCACTTGGTCGCGACGTACAGCCCGGCGAGCAGGAATCCGAGGCCGATCACCACCGGCAGGTTGGAGTCCGTCCAGACGAGGTAACGCATCAGGATCATCGCCACGGCGACGACGATCAGCACCATCATCAGCACCGGCACCCAGCGCGGGCTCTCGGTCATGTCGCGGGGATTGGGCGGTGTGTAGCGCGACGATGAGGCGACGTTTGACGGCGAGTGCGACTCGTGGACCACCGACGCCTGTCCCGGGCGGGTGCCCTTCGGCGTGACGCGGCCGGTCGTCTTGCGCTTGGGAGGGGCCACGGGCGGAGAGTGTAGGTCGGGGTCAACGCGTTCGACACGGCCCCGCCGGGCCGGGGAGACTGCGCCGGTGGTCCGCGTGCTCGTGATCGACAGCTACGACAGCTTCGTCTACAACCTCGTGCAGTACCTCGGCGAGCTCGGCGCACAGCCAGAGGTGGTCCGCAACGACGAGATCACCGTCGACGCCGCCATCGCCCGGCACCCGGACGCTGTCCTGCTGTCACCGGGGCCCGGGCGGCCCGAGGACGCCGGGATCATCTGCGCGGCGATCCCGGCGTTCGCGGCGCAGGGTGTGCCGGTGCTCGGCGTGTGCCTCGGCCACCAGGCGATCGGGCACGTCTACGGTGCGGCTGTCGTTCGTGCACCTGCCGTCATGCACGGCAAGACGTCGCCGATCGAGCACACCGGGGTCGGCGTGTTCGCCGGCCTGCCGACACCGCTGACAGCCACCCGCTACCACAGCCTGGTGATCGACCCGGCGACGGTGCCTGAGTGCCTGCAGGTCACCGCGACGTCCGATGGCATCGTGATGGGCGTGCGCCACCGTGAGCTCCCGGTCGAAGGGGTGCAGTTCCACCCGGAGAGCATCCTCACGGGCGAGGGCCACGCCCTGCTGCGCAACTTCTTGACCTTGGCCGCGGCGGCCGCCGCGCCCTGAGGCGCGGGTCGGCGCCGTCAGGGCGTCGTCACCGCCGAGCTCGTGGTGCCGGCATCGGTGGTGGTGGTGGTCGCCGGCCGTGTGGTCGTCGTCGTTGCGGCGCGCGTGGTCGTGGTCGCAGGGATGGTCGTGGTCGTGGTCGTGGTCGCCGGCGGCGCCGTCGTCGTCGTCGTCGTGGTCGTGGTGGCGACGGTCGTGGTCGGCTGCACCGCCTTGCCGACCTTCAACTTGATCAGCGAGCCGGGATCGACCTGCGCGCTCGCGGGCACGCTCTGGGAGATGACGTTGCCGTCGTCGGTGGAGCCGAGGGCGACCGTCACGTACGCCACGCTGACCTGCAGGCCGAGGCCGGTGATCTGGGTGCGCGCCGCCGCCTCTGACAGGCCCTCGACGGGCGGAACCGTGACCTTCGCCGGGCCACTGGACACGATCAGGGTGACCGCGCTGGCCTTCGCGACCGAGGTGTTCGCCCCCGGGTCCGTGCCGAGCACGATCCCGGCCGCGATCGTCGCGTTCGCCTGCTGCATCACCGTGACGTTGAAGCCGTAGGGGCTGCCCTGCAGCAGCTTGGTCGCATCCGCCTGCGCCTGGCCGGCGGTCACCGGGATGCCGACCTTGTCAGGTCCGCCGGAGACGACGACGTTCACCGTGCTGCCCTGCTTCGCCTGCTGGTTGGCGGCCGGTTCGGTGCGGATCACCGCGCCGGGGGCGACGGTCGGGTTCGCCTCCGCCGAGTTGGTGACGACGAAGCCCTGGGCCTGCAGTGCCGCGGTGGCATCGGCGAGCGACTTGCCGGTGACGTCGGTGATCGCGAGCACCTGGGACACCGGGTTGTACGTCAGCGTGATCGCCTGGCCGGCCTGGACCAGCGTGCCGGCCACGGGGTCGGTCTGGTAGACGACGCCCTCGGCCACGGTGGCGTTGGGCTGCGGGTTCGGCTTGAACGACAGGCCGACGTCGCTGAGCTGCTGCTGCGCGGCTTCGAGCTGCTGGTTGGTGACGTCCGGCAGGGCGAATGCTGCCGGGATGGTCGTGGCCGCCGCCTTGTCGTTCTTGCGCAGCGCGCGGAACAGCAGCAGTCCGCCGACGATCAGCGCGAGCACGGCGAACGCGCTGGCGATCGCCCACACCGCCGTGCGGTTGCGATCGGGTGGCGGCGGCGGCCCCTGGCGGGGCTGCAGCGTGGTGCGTGCCATCACCGTGGTCGCCGGGGTCGTCGGCGCCACGCCGGTGACCGCACCGCTGCGGGGCATCGCCGCGGTCGCCGCGCCGCCCGCGACCACCTGACGCACCGGGCCGGCCGGTGGGGGGACGACGGCCGCTGCCAACGCCTGGACCGGCTCACCGTTGCGGAACCGGCGCAGGTCCTCGCGCAGCGCCTCGGCCGTTGCGTAGCGCAGCTCCGGCTTCTTCGCCAGCAGCTTGGCGACGATCGCCTCGAACGGCCGGGGCACGTCGGCGACGATCTGGTTGAGCGGCCGGGGTGGGTCGTGGACCTGCTTGTAGGCGATGCTGACCGGGTTGTCGCCGTCGAACGGTGGCCGGCCGCCGACCATCTCGTAGAGCACGATGCCGAGCGAGTAGAGGTCGCTGCGCGGGTCCGGCTGCGCCCCTTGGGCCTGCTCGGGGGAGAAGTAGGTGGCCGTGCCCATCACCGCGCCGACCTGGGTGAGGTTGCTCTCGGTCGGAGCGTTCATCGCCCTGGCGATGCCGAAGTCGGCGACCTTCACCTGGCCGTTCGCGCCGATCAGGATGTTCGCCGGCTTGATGTCGCGGTGCACGACGCCGTTGCGGTGGGCGAAGCCGAGTGCGGCGGCCACCTCACCGGCGATCTCCGCGGCCTGCATCGAGCTGATGTGCCCGTTGGCGCGCAGGATGTCGGCCAACGTGCGTCCCTGCACGTACTCCATCGCCATGAAGTAGGTGTTCTGGTACTGGCCCCAGTCGTAGACGCTGACGATGTTCGGATGGTTGAGGTTCGCGGCCGATTGCGCTTCGCGGCGGAACCGCTCGACGAAGTTCGGGTCGACGGCGAACTCGGGGAACAGCACCTTGATCGCCACCGGGCGGTCGAGCAACAGGTCGCGTGCGAGGAACACGTCGGCCATGCCGCCGCGTCCGATGCGTTGCTCGATCTCGTAGCGGTCGTTGAGGACGGTCCGCTCGCTCTTGCCAGTCACTGCTGCCTGCTCTGCCGCGTCGTGCGTCCGACGGCGTCTCCGCCGCCGGGTGGTGTCCCGCGACGTCGCACGAGGCTATCCAGCTGCGTCGACGTTCTCGGATCACGTGCCCGTGCCACGCCAGCGGAACCGCGCATCAGCTGGTCGGGGTGTTGTTGGCGAACATGAAGTCGAGGACCTGCTTGGCGATCGGACCGGCGAGCTTGCCCCCGGTGCTGGCGCTGATCGCGTCGTCGGCACCGCCCTTGAGGATCACCGCGATCGCGTACTTGGGGTTGTCCGCAGGGGCGAACCCGATGATCCACGCGTTGGACTTCTGCGGCTGACCCTTGCCGTTGAGCTGCGCGGTGCCGGTCTTCGCTGCAGCCTGGATGCCGTTGGCGAGCTGCATCTGGCGGCCCGTGCCCTGGTTGACGACCCCGATCATCAGCGTCGTCAACGTGGCCGCGGTCGAGGGCAGGATCGGGTTCTTCCACACCGACGGCGCCGTCTGGTCGAGCACGCCGCCGTTGTGGTCGAGCGTCGCCTTGATCGCGTACGGCTTCATCATCTGTCCGCCGTTGGCCACCGTGCTGGCCACCATCGCCATGTGCAGCGGGACCATCTGGTCGTTGCCCTCGCCGAAACCACCGATGGCCAGCAGCGGGATCTGGTCCGTGAAGTCGCTGACCTCGCCGAACTTGCTGGCCACCGCTCCCGGCAGATCGAACGGCAACTTCTCGCCGACGCCCCACTTCTTCACGCCATCGACCATCCCCTGCGGCCCGACCTGCACCGCGGTCTGGGCGAACGGGATGTTGCAGCTGCGGTAGAAGACGACGGCCATCGTGCCGCCGCACAGCTCATTGGCGAAGTTCTGGATCGGGTCGGTGGTCTGAGGGGGCACCCACTGGGTCAGGTTCGGGAACGTGCTGTCGAGGCTGATCGCCCCCGTCTCGAGCCCGATCGAGGTGGTCAGCACCTTGAACGCAGACCCCGGCATGTACCGCTCCTGGTAGGCGTTGGCGAGCAGCGGCTTGCCCGGGTCGGCGTTGAGCTGGGTGAGGTAGTTGCCGGCCTCGGTCGTGTTGTGCGTCGCGACCTGGTTGGCGTCGTACGACGGGTTGCTGGCCATCGCCAGCACCGCGCCGGTGTGCGGGTCCATCACCACAACGGATCCCTCGCGGCCGCCGAGCGCGAACAGCGCGGCGCGCTGCACGTCGTCGCGCATCGTCAATGCGACGCTGCCGGTGTTGTCGCCGCCGCCGAGGATGTTCGGGAGGGCGCGGAGCTTCTGCGTGTCGGTGTCGCCCATCAGCACCGCGTTCTCGGTGCGCTCGAGTTGCGTCGCCCCGAAGGCGTACGTGTAGTAGCCGGTGACGTTGCTGAAGAACTGCGACTCGGGGTAGGTGCGCTGGAACTTGATCGAGTCGCCTGGCTGGCTCGGCGTGCTCAGCGCGATCGCCACGTCGTCGGCCGTCACGATCGGACCGCGGGGGCGGCTGAGATCGCGCTGCGTCTGGCGCTGGTTGCGGATGTCCGCGTTCAGCGACTTCTGCCGGCCGACCTGCAACACGTTCAGCTGCACGAACAGGATCAGGTAGCAGACCAGCAGCGCGACCGCGAGCCGGCGGATCTGCTTGTTCACGCAGTGGCCTCGGCGCGCTGTCGTCGTCGGGCGCGGCGCGCGGCGAGGCGCTCGCTGATCGTCAGGTCGTCGGGCACCTCACCGCTGTGGCGTGCGGTCGAGTCGCTGACGCGCACGAGCAACGCGAGCAGGATGTAGTTCGCGAGGAGGCTCGATCCGCCGTAGCTGACGAACGGCAAGGTGATCCCCGTCAGCGGAACGACGCGGATCACCCCGCCGATGATGATGAACGCCTGCACGCCGACGATCGCGGTGAGCCCGGTGGCGAGCAGCTTCTCGAACGGCCGGTCGCTGTGGGTGGCGATCCGCAGACCGGCGCCGATGATCAGCATGAACGCGATCAGCACCGCGGCCGCGCCGACCAGCCCCATCTCCTCGCCGATCGCAGCGAAGATGAAGTCGTTCTTGACCTCGGGGATCTTGTTCGGGCTGCCGAGGCCGAGGCCCGTTCCGCCGGTGCCGCCGTCGGCCAACGCGAACATCGCCTGCACGATCTGGTAGCCCTTGCCCTGGTACTGCGGCCATGGGTTGCGCCAGATCGTGACGCGTGTCTGCACGTGGGCGAACAGCCGCCAGGCGGCATATGCCGCGCCGGCGAACATCACCAGTCCGAGGGCGAGGAAGGTCGCCCGTTCCGTGGCGACCCAGATCATCACCACGAACAGCGTGAAGAACAGCAATGACGAGCCGAGGTCCTTCTCGGCGACCATCACCACGACCGCGAACGCCCACGCGAGCGCGATCGGCAACAGGTGGCGCGGTTCCGGGAGGTGCAGTGGACCCAGCTTCCAGGTCCCGGCGGCGATCAGCTCGCGCCGTTCGGCGAGATAGCCGGCGAAGAACAGGGCGAGGAGGATCTTGGCGAACTCGCCCGGCTGGAAGTTGACCGGCCCGATGCTGACCCAGATCCGTGCGCCGCCGAAGCTCGCCCCGATCCCCGGTACGAGCGGCAGCAGGAGCAGGCCCGCGCCGGTGAACAGGAAGGTCCACTTGTAGCGGGCGAGGTCCGGGGCGCGTTGGACGAACAGCAGGGTGGCGACGTAGGCGATGATCGAGATGAACGTCCACGTGGTCTGCAGGCTGGCGAGGCGGTCGCTGAGTCGGGCGATGATCACGTAGCCGATGCCGTTGAGCAGCGCGGCGAGCGGCAGCAGGGTGCCGTCGGCGCCGGAAGCCAGCCAGCGGTTGGCGATGTGGGCGACGACGATCAGGCTGAGCAGGGCGGCGAGGAATGGCACGAGGATCGGCGGGATCGTCGCGTTCTTGCCGAGCGAGGCGAGCGTGTACGCCGCCGCGGTGATCACCGCAACCATCAGCACGAGGCCGAGCTCGGTGCTGCGGCGGGCCGCGGCGATCGGGGACCTTTCGGCCACGCTCACCCCGCCGACGCCGACGCCGACGCCGACGTCGACGTCGACGTCGCTGGTCGCTCCGCCGCGGTCGGTGCGCCGGCCAAGCCGCTCGCTGCCAGGCCGTTCGGCGTGCCCACGATCGTCGTGGCCGGCGAGGCGAAGGTCGCAGTCGTCGTCGGCAGCGTCGTTGCGGTCGTTGCGGTCGTCGCGGTCGTTGTCGAGGTCGTGGCGGTCGTCGACGTGATCGTCGACAACGTGGACGAAGGGGCCGGCACCGTGGTGGCCGGTCCGTTGTCGTCGCTGTTGTGGACGGCGACGGCGATCAACGTGACGGTGACCGTCACGATCGCCGCGAGCGCAAGGATGAACAGGAACATGCCGAGCGTCATCCTGCGTCGTCGCGGCGGCAAGGTGTCGTCAGCGCCGGGAGCCGTGGTCGTCGTGCCGCCGAACGCAGCGAACGCCTCGTCGCCGCGCGTCCCAGCGCCGGCCCGTGGACCGAGGCCCGCGTTGGCCGCGCCGGTCGGATTGGTGACGCCTGCGCCGGTCGGATTGGCGACGCCTGCGCCGGTCGGATTGGCGACGCCTGTGCCGGTCGGATTGGTGACGCCTGTGCCGGTCGGGTTGGCGACACCTGCGCCGTCCGGACCCGCGCCGGCCGCGCCGCCCGGACCTGCGCCGTCCGGACCCGCGCCTGCGCCGCCCGGACCCGCGCCGCCCGGACCCGCGCCGCCGGCAACCGCTGCGAAATCGCCGGCGCCGCCGTCCCCACTGCCGCCTGAACCAGCGTCGATGCTGCCGCCTGACCCAGCGCCAGCGCCAGAGCGGCCCGGACCAACCCCGGCGCTGGCCACCTTGCCATCGCCGGCCTCCACCACCGCGTCGTCGGCGTCGCCGCCACCCGCGCTGTCTCTGCCGCCGTGAGTCGCGCCCGCGCCGGGACCGGCGCCGTCCGGGCCGGTTCCCGTCGCCCCGATCGGAACCACGTCAACGGCGTCGGGCGAGCGTTTGCCGTCGTCGACGACCGTTCGGCGCTCGGAGGCCGCATCGAGCGCACCCGTCGGTCGGGCAGCGGGTGCGGCCGACGCGCCCGGTTGCGGCGCGGCGCCGACGAGCACGTCGACGACGATCACCGTGATGTTGTCGCGTCCTCCGTGCTGGATGGCCAACGAGACCAGCTCGTCGGCGGCTTCCTGCGGGTCGTCGAAGCGTTCGATCAGCGCCTCGATCTCGGTGTCGTCGACCTCGTCCACCAGGCCGTCGCTGCACAGCACATACCGGTCGCCGCGCACGAGCGGTAACCGCCACGTGTCGACGCGCACGTTCGGCTCGATCCCCAGCGCGCGGGTGACGATGTTGCGGCGGGGATGGGTGCGAGCCTCCGTCTCGGTGATGTGCCCGGTGGCGACGAGCTCTTGCACGTAGCTGTGGTCGATGCTCGCCCGCCGCAGCAGACCACCACGGTGGACGTAGGCGCGCGAGTCGCCGACGTTGACGAGCACGAGCTCGCGAGCGTCGGCGCCGTAGAGGTCGTCGTCGTACTCTTCGCGCAGGAGCGCGATCGCCGTGAGCGTGGTGCCCATGCCGCGCTGGTTGGCGTTGGCGTGCGCCGACTGGAAGATCGAGACGTTCGCCTCGACCACTGCCGCGACGACGACGTCGAGGTTCGCGGCGCCCCCACTCAACCGCTCGCGCAGGATGTCGACGGCCAGTTGACTGGCGACCTCGCCGGCCTGGTGACCACCCATCCCGTCGGCGATGCCGAGCACCATCGGCTCGGCGACGTAGCTGTCCTCGTTGGCCTCGCGCACGCGACCGGGGTGGGTGCTGACCCCCCAGGCGAGCGCGGGACGCGACGTCGGCGTCGTGTCGCCCATCAGCCGAGTCCGGGTGCGTGCGCGCGTTCGATGTGCCGGCTCATGCGGCTCATTGGGCCTCGAAGATCGTCGTGCCGATCTGCAGGCGGTCGCCCTTCGCCATCGGCTGCGGCGACGTCAGGCGCTTGCCGTTGAGGTAGGTGCCGTTGGTCGAGCCCAGATCCTCGGCGTAGGCGACGCCCTCCAGCGAGTAAACCCTGGCGTGGAGCTGCGAGACGAACGAGTCGTCGGGGATGGTCACGGTGCAGGCGGTGGTTCGCCCAACGGTGATCTCCTGACCGAGCGCGAACGTCGCCCCGCGGCGCACGCGCGGCTGGGCGATCACGAGACTCGTGACGGCCGCTCGCTTGCCCCGGCCGCGCTGCGGTGCGGCTGCGCTGGGGGCGGCGACGGACGCAGTGATGTCGAGCGAGGCGGCGCTGGCCCGCGGCTGGGCCTGCACCGGAACGGCGGCAGCTTGGGCCTTGCCCGCCCGAGGCCCGCGGACCTCGCTCCACACCGCCCACAACACCCGTGCGAAGAACAGGTAGAGGAGGGCGAGCAGCGCGTACTTGAAGATGTTGAGGAGCTGATCGGTCACGACGCCTCGAAGCGCAGGTGTGTGCTCCCCACGCTCACGATGTCGCCGTCCGCCAGCACGTGCTCGCCGTTGATGCGCATGCCGTTGACCTTGGTGCCGTTGGTGCTGCCGAGATCGACGAGCACGAAGCTGCTGCCGACTGGCCGCACCTCGGTGTGTCGACGGCTGACGTTCGGGTCGTTGACCGGGATCGAGGACTCGGGCAGCCGGCCAAGGGTGATCACCTTGCCGCCGAGGGCGACGCGCTCACCCGACGGGAGCACGAGCGAACCGACTCCGCCGCCGCCACTCTCCTTCATTCGCGACTCGATCGCGAACCGCCCAGGTCTCAAGTCGTTGTCGACCTCGAGCGAGATTGCGACAGGACCCATGAAGTGGTAGTGCTCGCTGCGCGCGTACTCCCGAGCCGTTTCTGCGAGCTCGGTGACCAGCGCCTCGTCGATGTCACCGAACGCGGCGTGGTCGCGAGCACTGAGCTGGAAGCGGAATTGGTTCGGCACGATGCGTCTGCCACGGACGTCGACGCTGCGGTGGTCATCCATCTCGCGCAGCAGCCTCCGGCCGAGTTCGACCGGCCGGATGCTCGAGCGGGAACCGCGAGAAAACACGCCCTCGACCATACGCTCTAGACCGCGCTCGAAGGACTGCAATCCCATCTGGCCAGGGTAGTAGTGGTCTTCGCGGCCGAGGCGCGCGGCGGGGCGGGCGTTGGGCCGGCGAGGTTCGTTTGCTAGCGTGAGGCCTCCACTCGGGCGAGTGGCGGAATGGCAGACGCGCTGGCTTCAGGTGCCAGTATTCGAAAGGATGTGGGGGTTCAAGTCCCCCCTCGCCCACCGCGTAGTCCCTGCTAGATGGCACTTTTCGGAGGGCCAAAACCCCCATCTTCTACCGATCTTCTACCGTTGTAGTGTGCAAGTAGTTGCGGGTGGATCAGGCGGAGGCCGTAATGGCTGCCAAGCACGCGAACCAGCGTCGTTCGCAGGCGCGTTCATGCTGGTGTTTCGCACCCGGATGGGCCACCGGCGGGATGGGTGCCAGGATCGAGCGCGCCGTGCAAGTGCGTCGCCGCCCCGGGCATGCTGGGTGCTCGTACGGTCGAGTGCGACGACGTCGACATCGGCCGGATGATCGGGTCGGGAACGCTGTGGACAGCGCTGGCACGGTCGTGGGCGAGGTCTTGCCGTCTCAGTCGTACTCGCCAGGTAACACCCCAACCCACAAACGCACGCCACAACTGGGGGTCTGCCTGCAGAAGCCGCGCGCCCACCTCGCGGCGATCGGTGATGCGGGTGGGCTGGGCTTGCTCGAGCGATGGGGGGACCAGTGATCGCAGGTTGCTCTGGTTAGCAGCCGGTGGCATCGCGCAGCCGCTGGCAGGCTGTCGCCATCCGTGATGGGTCGAGTTGAGTGATCATGCGTCGGAAGGCTGTACGTGGAATCGTGTGGATGTTGTCGAAGTTGACGACGCAATCGGACGGGACGTCGTCGAGTTCGACGCTGAGCGCGAGTTCAGAGACGAGGCCGCGGACGGTTCGGGTGAGTGCTGCGACGACGACGGTTCCGATGTGGTCGGCGACGGGGTCGCGGGTGAGCACGAGCACGGGCCGGTCACCGCCTGGTGTGCTGGCGAACCAGATCTCACCGCGTCGCATCGGCCCAGTCAGACCAGTCCTCAGCGGGTCCCCAGTCAGCGACCTCCGCGATCGCCTGCTCGCTCGACGTCGCTGGCTGGGACACCCATGTCTGTGCGTCGTGCTCGGAAGCGAGTTGCGTGAGGCGCCGGTGAAGGGCATCGCGGAGCAGTTCCGACTTGTCGACGCCGAGTTGTTCGGCCCAACGCTGTGCGCTCGCCGCCTGTTCGTCGTCCACGCGGAAGCTCAGCATCGTCATACATTTAGTCTACCCCGTATGACGATTGTGGTCGCCGGGTCGCGGCTCGCTTGCGCTACGCACCGGCGATCTGCCGCGCCCCCTGACCTGTCGCTCTTGAGCGGTAGGGGACGCGCTGGGTCCTGCCGGCTGGCGCAGGATCCGATTGGCGGCGCCGGTGACCGCCATCCCCCCGTAGGTGGCACCGCACAGCACGACATCATGCAGATCTTCGAACTCGAGCACGGCAACGACGTCCTCGATATGCGTGCCCAGCCCAACGTTGGGGCCGAGATGGCTGCGCTCGCCCATACCAGTCAGCGTCGGGGTGAACACGACGTGGCCACGTCGACGGAGCAGCTCCGCGACCGGCGTGCATTCCCACCCGCCGGCGTACCCGCTATGAACGATCACGAAGACCGGCATCTCCGAAGTCTCGCGCTTCACAGGCGCAGCGAACCGTCGTTGGAAGATGCAACCGGTGCCTCAAGATCCGGCGATCGAGGACGCGTGCCGGGGCGGCGGCCGTGTGTCGTTATCGGTCGTGACCAGATCGATCTCGTCCGCGATGCTGCACACCGGGGCTCACTGAGTTGAGACGGCCGAATCAGCTGCTGGCGAGTCCGGCGCCGGGAGCGACGGTGGGTGGCCACGCACCGTCCGGGACGTGGATCGCTCGCCGTCGCCCGGCCACGGCGGCATGGTTGCGCCGATCGCCACGAGGGGTTCGTCGCTGACGGCTCTGAATTGGAAGCTGGTGCCCACCGGGATGCTGATCGACGTGCCGGCCGAGACGGAGACGGTGGTCGAGCTCTGCGAGTCGCTGAGCCACATCTCGCCTTCACCCGCAACGAAGTACCAGAGCTCATCGACGCTGCGGTGACGAACTGCGACGGAGACCTCACCGCCCGCGAGTTGGAACTGTGCGAGCCCGCCGCGACTGACGTCGACCAGTAGCCGAACGTTGGAACCGTCCGGGGCAATCGCGTCGACGTCAACGGGCAACACTCTCGACTCGAACCCCATCGCGCCATCATCCCAGTCCCCCGTAGCGGAAACGGCGACGCCGCCGCCCGGACTGCCGCGTGACCGTGCTCGTCGTCAGCCGCCCGCCCCCACCATGCCAACAGCCGGCTATCGACAATGCTGGCCTGCCTCACGAGCCGGCGTTCAATGGCGCGGGCGTCCTGGTTGTTTGGCGCCGTTCTCGGATACTGGGGCAGCGTGAGCGATGACCGCCAACCAGAGCCCGGTCGCGGTTCGGCCGATCCATCTGACGAGAGA
>JBBQTN010000054.1:0-25747 GCA_038213195.1 Acidimicrobiales bacterium
GGCAGCGTCTTCGCGTAGACGAGGACGATGTCGGCCACCGGCCCGTTGGTGATGTACAGCTTGGTGCCGGTGAGGATGTAGTGGTCTCCGTCACGCACCGCGGTGGTGCGCATCGAGCCGAGCGCATCCGAGCCGGCACCCGGCTCGGTCAGCCCCAGCGCGCCGATGTGCTCGCCCGAACACATCGGCGGCAGGTACGTCGTACGGATGTGCTCGGAGCCGTTGGCGTAGATGTTGTTGACGCAGAGGTTGTCGTGCGCGGCCCACGACAGCGCGATGGCGTGGTTCCAGCGCGCGAGGGCCTGGCAGATCAGCCCTGACGAGAGGTGGTCCATGCCGGCGCCGCCGTAGGCCTCGGGCACGGTTGTCCCGAGCATCCCCAGCGCGCCCATCTGCGGGAACACCGCAGCTGGCCACCACTCCTCTGCGTCCATCCGCGAGGCCAACGGGTGCAGCTGCACGCGGGCGAAGCGGTCGGCGGCGTCGAGGATCGCATGCTGGTCCTCGTTCAACCCGAACTGCGTCGCGTTCGTGGTCGTCGCGACCGTGGTCCCTGACATCAGCGTCCCTCCTGCGTGATCGCGAGGCAGTCGTGCGCGGCGCGTTCGAGCAGCCGGGCGAGCGCGGCGCGTGGCAGCGCACTGCTGCGGTACGACGCGACCGACTGGATCGCGCCGATCGCGGCGTGCGCGAGTGGGCGAGCCTCGCTCTCGGGCAGCTCTGGGCGCAGGCGGACCAGCAGACGCACCCACTCCTCGACGTACAGCCGCTGCATCCGCCGGAGCCGCCGTTGCTCAGGTTCGGGGAGCACGGACATCTCGCGGTGCCACAGCTGGATCAGCGTCAGCTCGTCGAGCACGAAGGCGACGTGGTCGGCGACCAGCGCCGAGAGCTTCGCCGCGTCGGATGCCTCGGCGGCGAGCAGTGCCGGCGTCCGCTGCGACAGGCCGAGCATCGCCCGTTCGAGCAACGCCGCCAGGACAGCCACCTTGGAGTCGAAGTGTCGGTACACCCCGGAGCCGACGATGCCGGCCGCCTCACCGATGTCGGCCATGCCGACGGCGTGGTAGCCGCGCCTGGCGATCAGCTCGGCAGCCGCTTCGAGGATCTGCCCGCGTCGACGCGAGCCACGCGCCGAACCCGACCGATCGCGGGTCGCGTCAGCCGCAATCACACCCGCCACTCCCCCGAAGTGAACCACGATTCACATCCTGCACCCAGGGGACGGTCGCTGTCAACGCGGAGGCAAGCGAGCTCGAGCGCTGCTCAGAACGGCGCCGGCCCGACGATCTCCCAGCCGTGTCGTTCGGCAACCGCGTCGAACTCCCGCAGGTTCATCGGGTCCACTGGCCGTTCCGTCATCTCCTCGAACAGCTTTCCGGCCCCTCCAGGGGTGTACATGAACAGCACGCAGCCTGTCTCGGCGCCGGTGCTCTTCCACGCATGCGCTACATCGCGCGGCATGAAGGCGCAGGTGCCTGGCCCGCCCACGGTGACTGTGTCGCCGATCTTGAAGGTGATCTCGCCGGTCATGACGTAGGCGACCTCGTCGCTGTCGTGATGGAGATGCATCGGGGTCACGGTGCCGACCGGCGCCACCTCCTCGAACATCATCACGCTCTCGTCGGTCTCACCATTTCGTAGCTTGAGGGTGGACGAGCGGCCGGGGGCCATCTTCCACGTTGGCCCTTTCCCGGGCATTACGACCAAACCGTTTGCGTCCATCATCGCGGCCTCCGCGTCCTTCCGTGGCCGGTGATCGACCGGCATGGCGAACGTAGAGGACATATGCCTTGAAGTCAAGTGAATGAAGCCCAAGCAGTCCCCGTTGAGGTGAGTCGGCTCCATGTGAGTTGGGTCCGAGGTACCATCGGAATGTGGGTGGACGGTCCGAGGTCGAGGTTCCCGACGATTTTGAGCGGGAGTTTCCCGGCGCCAGCCGCTCCGCGGCGCTGGTCGCTGCCAATTTGCTTCGGACCGCAACTGCGCTCGAGGCTGAGATCGAACGGCCCCCCCGGGAAGCCGTCGGGTTGTCGATCAGCGCGTTCCAGGTGCTGGCGATCATCGACGGTGCCGACGCACCCCCCACCGGTCAAGCCATCGCGGAGCAACTTCTCGTGACCAGTGGAAGCATGACCTCACTGCTCGACACGCTCGAGCGTCGCTGCCTCGTGGAACGGAGGCGCCACCCCACGGACCGCCGCAAAATCCTTCTTCAGCTCACCGTCGAGGGACAACGAACGGTCGATCAGTACCTGCCAGCGGTTCACGGGGCCATCACCCAAGCCATCGCCCAACTGACCGAGCCCGAACGCCACCAACTGCTCGCCTGCCTCGTCAAGGTCCGAGACGGAGTGGCTGGGCTGGCAAACCAGGCCCCAGCGGTGCGGGCACGCCGAAAGCGCCGCCCAAACTGAGGTAGCAGCCCAGCCCAGAGCGGCAACGCCGACTGAACAGGCCGGAGGGCTCCCGCGAACCGAGCGCGCCCTCGACCTTCGAACGGTCGATCGAACACTCGACCATCCCGCCCGGCACGCCCGACGATGCGGTTTGGTCGACAGGTTGCCGGCGCGGTGTCACGTTCCGCGTGCCGGCGGCGTCCTGACTGGTGACGCACGAACCCTTGCTGCGTCAGAGAGGGGCCTGCCATGAAGCTGACGATCTTCGGAGCGAACGGACCCACTGGGCGTTTGCTCACCCGGCTCGCCGCCGACGACGGTCACGACGTCGCCGTGGTGACCCGTCGACCTGCCACGTTCCCCGTCGATCGTCGCGCCGCCGTGGTCGAAGGTGATGTTCACGACGTCAACGTGGTCGCTGCGGCGATCGACGGCGCTGACGCGGTCGTGTCGACGCTCGGTGTGCCATTCACCAAGGAACCGGTCGACGTGTACTCGACGGGCGTCACCAACATCATCACTGGGATGCGCATCGCTGGCGTGAAACGACTGGTCGTCGTGTCCTCGAGCACGCTCGCTCCGTATCCGACGCCGCTCGGCGGATTCCTGTTCGAAAAGGTGCTCCAGCCATACGTCGTCAACAAGCTCGGCCGAACGGTCTACGCTGACATGCGTCGCATGGAGGACATCGTCGTCGCCAACGATGTGATCTGGACGATCGTGCGCCCATCGGGCCTCTGTGCGGCCTCAGCGGTGTCTGAGTACCTGGTGGCGCCGGAGCACGTCGGTCATCGTTTCACGACACGCATCGACCTCGCCCACTGCCTGCTGCGCGAGGCGGTCGACGACCTCCACCCGCGGGCGGCGATCGCAGTGGCGACACCCGACGCCAAACCGTCGATGCTGTCGTTGATCTGGCGGGAAGGGATCCGCAAGCCGTCATGATCCACCCCGATCCGACCACCGATCCCGCCTTTGAGCTGTTGTGGCGAACCCACCGCCGGCGGATGCTCCAGATCGCGCTGCGGATGCTGTCCGACCTCGGGGATGCCGACGACGTCGTGCAGGAGGTGTTCGGACGTCTCGCCCGCACCGGCCTCGACACTGTGGACGATCCCGAGGGCTGGCTGGTCGTCGTCACCAGCCGCCTGTGCCTCGACGTTCTGCGCGCCCGGCACCGCCATCCCACCGTCCCGCTGATGGCGGCGATCGACGCCGCTGATCCGCAGGCATCCGACCCAGCGGACCACGTCGCCCTCGTCGACAGCATCACGATGTCGATGCATGTCGTCCTCGAGCGGCTCAGTCCTGCGGAACGAACATCGTTCGTGCTCCACGACGTGTTCCAGCTGCCGTTCGACGAGATCGCCGTGATCGTGGGACGCAACCCAGACGCCTGCCGGCAACTGGCGAGCCGCGCCCGCCGCACCGTGCGCGACCATGCCGCCGACCACCGGTTCGCGGTCGAGGACAACGTCCACACCGCCGTCGCCGAACGGTTCATCGTTGCCTGCACCAGCGGTGACCTCACCGGATTGCTGGCGGTGCTCGACCCCATGGTTGACGGGACGGCCGACGTTGCCGGCACCGAGCTGACCGGCGCCAATCTCGTCGGCCCGGGAATCCTTCGCTACCTTGGCCCGACCATCGCGCCGACGCTGCTGCATCTCCCCATCGGCGACCGAATCGGCGTCGTCGCCATGCACCACCGACGCGTCTTAGCGTTGGTCCTGCTCACCATCCACCGCGGCCTCGTCGTCCACGTCGAAGCGCTCACGGGCGACGAACCACGCGCCGCAGTCAGCAGATCGCTCGGACTGGGGCTGTAGCCACAACGGTGCAGCCGCCTCTGGGCCGTGAGAGCAATGATCAGTCCGAGCACATCGTCCCCTTCCGTCTGACGCCTCCCACTGACATGATCCACGCCCAGCGTTGGTCGGCACTCGCGAGAAGGTGGCGAGGCGCACGTTGTGGGGCGGTCTGGCGCATGCCAACACCTGCGTTCGCCAAGCTGCCGCTTGGGGTGGAGTCGCAGGAGGTGCACTCCATACGCTTTCATTTCGGTGAGCATGCTGGTGTGCGGCGCTGTGACCGCGATCCACGACTCACGGCGTGGGGGAGCTGGCGTCGCGGAACTCGGAGACCAGGAGCTCGATGCGTTCGGCATCGCGTCCGGGGCGTAGCCGGTCGCTGTTTCCGAGCGTGGTCAGTCCGTGCAACGCAGCCCACAGCACCTCGGTGACGGTGTCGACGTCACGCCCACCGGCGACAGTGGTGACTGTCTGACGCAGTTCGGCGAATCCTGCTGACATCTGGACTGGCGTGTCCTCGGCACCAAACTGCAGTCGTGTGGGGCGCGTGAACATTGCGTCGTAGAGGGCCGGGTGAGCGGTGGCGAAGCCGCTGTACGCGTGAGCGACCCGGCCCAGCGCCTGCTCCGGCCCTCCGGCGCGGCGCGCCGTGCCCAGAGCTTCGGCGAGCTCTGCGAAGCCTTCCAGTGCGACAGCATCGACGATGTCCTCCATCGACGTGAAGTGCTTGTAGAGGACTGGCTGGCTGTACTCGATCTCGATGGACAACCGACGAGTGGTGACCGCATCCCAGCCCTCGCGCTCGGCAAGAGCGCGGGCTGTTGAAGTGATGAGTCGACGACGGGCATCGCGATCACGGAGACGACGGTCGGCGATGGGCACTCCCGCGGAGGATAGCACTGCTCGTAATACGAGCAGTGCTATTGACAGGCAAGTTCGCAAGGGTTAGCGTTGCTAGCACCTACACACCTTCGATTGGAAGTACGACATGGAGACGAACGGCCAGCGCCTCGCCGAGACCTACCTCGCGATGCTGAACACGCATCAGCCGGCTCTGCTCGACGACTTCGTGGCCGAGGGCTACCGCAACCACAACGCCTTCGTCGCCGACGGTCGTGACGCGAACCGCCAGTTCTGGACAGCGTTCTTCACTGCCTTGCCCGATCTGAGCGCCACGATGGAGGACTTGGTGATCTCCGGCGACCGAGTGGTGGGCCGCTTCGTCTACCGCGGTACCCACACCGGCGAGCTCATGGGGATTCCGGCCAGCGGTCACCCGGTGGAGATGCGCTCCATCGACATCTGGCGCGTCGAGGACGGCATGTTCGTCGAACACTGGGACGAACTCAACCTGTTGGAGATGTTCCAGCAAATGGGCGCAATACCGCCCTTCGGCACCGGCCCCGAGCGAACGTCTTGATGCACCTCGCAGCCCACCTCGCGGCACTCGTCGCGATCATCAGCGCCGGGATCGTGTACGGCACCGACGCGTTCTGCGCGCTCGTTCAGCGACCCGCCCTCGCCCGTGTCGACGACGCCACGCTCACCGCAGTCATGGGCAACGTGCATCGCTTCGGCGACCAGCGTCTGCCCGTCCCCGGGATCCTCGGCATCATCGCCGCCGCGGCAGCCTCCCTCTTCGCCGCGCTGGCCAGCCGGCCCCTCGCATCGACGGCCGCTGGAGCGGCGCTGGCAGCGCTGATCGTGTGGGTGCTGCTCTACCTGCGCATCAGCGCACCGATCAACCGCGCACTCACTGCCGCCGCGGACCAACACGAGACACCGGCCAACGTGCGCGACCTGCAACACAACTGGGACCGGATCATCGTGCCCCGGGCGGTCCTACAGGGCCTGGCAATCGCCGCGCTGTGCGTGAACCTCATCAACTGAAGCGCATCACGGAGAACCGTTCGAGCGCGAACGTCCCCTAGCTGCGCAAGCAGCCGTCGGAACTCGCGCGACCGATGTGCCGGTCGGTCGCGCCCTGCGTAGCGACAACCACCACCACGCTCAGCGACGGGAGGTCGTTCGAAGTCCGCGTTCTCTGTGCCGCACGGCCGGCGTTGGGGACGGTCCCCGGAGGTCGAGCCGCAGCGTGTCAGCGGACAAGCAGCGGTTGGTTCATTGCATCGGGCGGGGGTCAACGTCCGCTGTCGGGTGCCGGTGACGTTGGGTCCAGTGGAGGATGGTCGGATCCGCGAAGCGGCCTTGCAGGTCTTGCGCGAATCATTCGTCGATGTCGACCTGGTCGCAGTCGAGGGGGGTGCGTTGGTAGGCGTCGACGACGGCGAGAGATCGGGTGGTGTTGGGAGGTTGACGTGGTCAGCCTCCTCGTATCGCTCGTCGCCATAGTTCGAGCACGGCGGGATCACCGGCTGTTGTGCTGGTGTTGGGCCTGTTCCAGAGTGCGAGGAGAAGGTCTGAGGTGGTGCCGGTCACGGTCACGTCGGCGGGGGTGTCGGGTTGGTCGAGGCCGGATTGGCCGGTGTTTGGCGGTGCTCTCCAGACGCGTGGCTGGTCGCTGCTGCGCAGCCCGATGACGCCCTGGGGAACGGGCGCGCCGAAGTTGGCGGTCAGCCCAGGGAGAAGGTGGTCGAAGATCTCGCTGAGGTAGTCGTCGGCGTGGGTCAGGGGGGCGGCAACGTCGGTGGCATGTTGTGCGTCCCATCTATGGACGCTCGTCTCGGAGGCTTGGCGTCGGGCCCATGCGCT
Source organism: Acidimicrobiales bacterium (assembly GCA_038213195.1). Taxonomy (GTDB): domain Bacteria; phylum Actinomycetota; class Acidimicrobiia; order Acidimicrobiales; family Ilumatobacteraceae; genus JAODBQ01. Next base: position 6,923 of record JBBQTN010000054.1, read on the forward strand.
GGCCGTTGCCTCGTTGGTGACGCTCCACACGTGGTCGCCGCCGTTGGCAGACCGAAATGCCTCGATCAGGCCAGCGCCGATGGCTCGGTACCAGCCGACTGGGTCACCACGGGGAGGGGCCACGGTGACGGGCGCTTGCGGTTCGACGAGCCGCTCGCTCACGATCTGCGTGATCCACATCTGGTACGAGGCATGGTGGGCCAAGAGGTCCAGGACCGACCAGCCGGGGCACGTCGGCACTAGGGCGGTCGTGTCGCGCTGGCACGCGTCGGCGAACGCATGGTTCTCGGTTTCAAGCCAGCCAATGTAGGTCTCGTAGGACTCGGTCAAGGCAACCCTCCAATAGACCGGTCATCATAGAACACTGCACAGTACGGTGGCTGCTGTGGCCACTGACGCGCGCGACCGGATGATCGGTTCCATGCAGCGCATGCTGCAATCAAAGGGCTATGCGGCCAGCGGGCTCAACGAGCTCGTCGTCGACAGCGGCACGCCAAAGGGCTCGATCTACCATCACTTCCCTGGTGGTAAAGAGGAGATCGCCGCCGCGGCGATCCGGGCGTCGGGCGCCGAAGCGGCGGCTGCCACGGCGACAGCGTTGTCGGCCGCTCACACGCCTACTGCTGGCATCCGAGCTGTGCTCGACTGGCTCGCCGACCAGCTCGAGGACTCCGACTACCGATATGGCTGCCCGATCGCAACGACCACGCTCGAGCTCGCCAGCGAGTCCACCGTCGTGCAACGAGCGTGCCAGGAAGCGTACGCGACGTGGCTAGCGGCGATCGCCGACCGAATCATGGCCGACGGGTTCAAACGGTCACGCGCCGATCAGCTCGCGACCCTCGTGCTGTCAGCCATGGAGGGCGCGTTGATCCTGTCTCGCGCCGAGCGCAACGTGCGAACGCTTCGCGTGCTCGCCGCGCACCTGCCGTCGATCATCAACGCGCCAAGATGAACAGGAGTTGCCAAGGAGTTCGGCGAGGCCAACTCCGCAGCGCGAGGTCTCGGGCATGCAGGGACAGCCGAGCACACCGGATCAACGATGCCGTTCCATGCGGCCCGTTCCGCCAGCGTCGACGCAACGCCGAGATACACCCAAGTTTGCGAGCCCAGCCTGACAGTTCGGAACCGCACGTCCGGGAGCCGGCGGTGTGGGCCAGCGCGATCGACCGAGCGCTCGGCTGTTGTAGACACGACCATGCGCCGCCCCACTGCGCGAACCGCGACGTGTCCGGCTGAACCTCGGGGCGCAGGGCGTCCACCGCCGACGTTCACCTCAGGCTCGGAGGCCGCAGTGGCGCTCGCCGACAAGGCGGCTCGTGCACGTGACGCAGCTCCACGGCCGGTTGCTCATGGCCGACCGAACCGCTCGACGGCGGCCGTCGCGACGTCGATCAGCTGCTGCGCGCCGCCGCCGGCGCCTGTGACCGACAACAGCAACGAGACGTCCTTGCCGAGCACGGTCCAAGCGTGACGACCCCAATCTGTCGTCGTCAGGGGCGCCAGTGCGGCCAGGCCGGCGCTCGAACCTGAGCTCTTCGACAACAGTTCGGTCAGCTGCGTTGGAGCGATACCGAACGATTCGCCGAGGGTGAGGGCGAAGTTGGCCATCGCGACGTTGGCGACGAACAGTCCATTGTTGATCAGCTTCGCAGCTTGACCAGACCCGACGACACCGACGTGGGTGATGGTCCGGGCGTACGACTCGAGGACCGTGCGGACGCGCTCGAGCACCGACAGCTCGCCTCCGACCATCACCGTCAGCTCGCCGCGCAGAGCGCCGGCACGGCCTCCGCTCACTGGCGCATCGAGGACCCCGACGTCCCGCGCGGCGGCGAGTGCAGCGATCTCCACGCACGTGGCAGGCGCGACGGTGCTGTGCACGACGAGCACGGACCCCGACGCCATGGAGTAGAGCAATCCCCGTTCGAGCACGATCTCGCGGACGTCCGCATCGTCGGTCACGCACAGCGCGACCATCTCGCAACGAGCTCCGAGCTCATCGACATCTGCGCATGCAGTGGCCCCGAGCTCGACGAGCGGCGCCGTGGCGGCCGGCCGTCGGGCCCACACGTGCAGGTGAAAGCCGGCCTCGAGGATTCGCGCCGCGATCGGGGCGCCTTGATCCCCGAGGCCGATGAAGCCGATGCGAGGCCCGGTTGCCGCGTCAGTCGAGGTGGTAGATGCGGGCGGCATTGTCGTGCAGGATCTTGCACAGCGTGTCGTCGGGCAGGTGGCCGAGCCCGTCGGCGATGAAGTCCCTGGGCTTGACGGCGCCACTGGCCGGCCCTGGCGACATGCTCGTCGGATGGGGGAAGTCGGTCTCGTAGAGCAGGTTGTCGGGTCCGAGCACCTCGATCGCCATGTCGAGCATCGGCCCGCGCTCGAACCAGAAGCATCCAAAGATCTGACGCTTGAAGTACTCGCTCGGGAGGAGGTCGTACTCGGGGTGCTCGTCGATGACACGGCACTCCTGCCACATCCAGTCGAGTCCGGCAGCGAGGAACGGCAACCACCCCACGCCACTCTCGACCGACACGAAGTTCAGGCGCGGGAAGCGGTGGCAGATCCCACCTCCGATCAACGTTGCGATCGTCTTGGCGTTCGTCATCCAGAACGTGACCGGGAACGATGCGAAGTTCGCAGCCGGTCCCGAGGACGGGTGGAGGAGGTTGACGCCGCTCATGTCGCCGCCGCCGATGTGGAAGTTCACCGACAGCTCCATCTCCTGGGCGGCCGCCCACAGTGGATCCCAGTGCGGATCGCCCAGCGTCGGCTGTCCGAACGCGTCCGGTGCTTGCGAGAAGATCAGACCCTTGTGACCCAGACCGCGCGCCCGCTCCATCTCGGCGACCGCGACGTCCAGATCCCAGAACGGGACCGCCATCACCGGGATGAACCGTTGCGGATCGGCCGAGGCGAAGTCGACGAGGAAGTCGTTGTAGGCACGGATGAGCTCGAGCGCGAACTGGGTGTCGCCCTTGCTCGCCTCGACGAACCGTCCGGCGCCGAAGCCGGCAACGTTCGGATAGAGGATCTGCGCGTGGATGCCGTAGTCGTCCATCAGCCGGAGACGGTCAAGCGGATTCCACGTGACCGGTTCGAGGAGGTCCATCTTCGGCGAGTGCTTCGGTGGTGCCTCCGACCACCCGGCCGCTGCGGCGCCGGCGCCGGACCCGATGACGAGATCACCGGAGAACCACAACTCTTCCTGAGCGCGGTCGTCCCAGCGCACGTGCGGGACCCTGTCCCCCCACTTCTTGACCGAGACGCGTGATGTCCACAGGTCGTACGGCTCGACGACGTGGGTATCGACGTCGATCACCTTGATGGAGTCCAACACACTCATCTGTGTTCCTTTCGGTTCGTCTTGCAGAGGGTCACTGGTCCCACGTCCCGACAGCACCGCCGTCGACCAGTGCGTCGACCGCCTCCTTGTCGTAGCCGAGCTCATCGAGGATCTCGCGCGTGTGTTGACCGACCATCGGGGGCGGGCCTGCCAGGCGGCCCGGTGTCTCCGAGAAGTCGATGAGGTGTCCGGCGACGTCCATGCGTCCGACCACCGGGTGGTGGTAGGTGGCGATCCACCCCTTCTGGCGGAGGTCGGCGGAGTCGAACAACTCGCCGGCACGATCCTCGTGCGTCACCTCGCAGGGCACCCCGCGCCGGTCGAGCCGCGCGGACCACGTCGGCGCGTCCTCCAGGGCGAAGGCGTTCTCGAGGATCGAGGCGAGCTCCGCCTCATGGCTCGATCGTGCCGTCGCGGTCGTGAAGCGCTCGTCACCGATCAGCTCTGGCGCGCCGACCACCTCGCACAGCGAGGCGAACTGACGGTCGTCGGCGACGGCGATGCACAGCCAGCCGTCGTCCGCCGTTGCGTACAGCCGGTACAGCGGTCCCCATCCGAGCTGCATCGCGTCCAGTTGCTGCCGGTCGCCGACGGCACTGCCATCGGCGGCCTTCCACGCCATCGACGTGTTGAGCAGGTGGGCGTACATGATCGACGTGTCGACGTACTGCCCCACCCCCGTCAGGTCGCGGTGCCACAGCGCCTGGACCACGGCGATGGCCGAGAGGAGGCCGTTGCCGGTGTCGCCGAGCGACGTCGTCGACCAGATCGGGGTTCCGCCGTCGTCCAGGCCCCCGTCGAGCCACTCCACCCCGGCAAGGGCCGCCGCAGTCTGGTCGTTGCCCGGCAGGCCGTCGCGCGGCCCGCGCTCGAACCCCCGGGTGTGGCAGTAGATCAACCGAGGGTTGAGCTCCCGCACCGAGTCGTAATCGACGCCGAGTCGACGGGCAGCCTCGTAGCGCATGTTGTGATGCACCACATCCGCGCGTGCGATCAGCTGGTCGAGGATCGCCTTGCCGGCCGCCGACTTGAGGTTCAGCGCGATGCTCCGCTTGCCACGGTTGCAACCCATCCCGATGTGGTTGGACAGCCAGTAGCTGTCGTGGGCCTGGTTCACCTTGATCACGCTCGCACCGAGCTCGCCGAGGAGCTGCGCCCCGAACGGGCCGGCTGCGGCGAGCCCCAGGTCGAGCACGACGATGCCCTCCAGCGGCGAGCCGATGTCGCGAGTGCCCACCGGAACCACTCGTTGCGCACCGTGCGGATCGCGCATGGCGGCCCGCACGGCCGCAGTGTCCGCACCGGGACTCGAGAGACCTCGTGCCACCGGCGACGGGCAGGCGCTGAGCGAGTACGACTGCCCCACCTGGCGCAACATCGTCCCGTCCGGACCTGGGAGCTCGACCACGCATCCGTCGGCGAGGAGGAGCGGGTCGTCGAGTGCCTCCTCTGGCGCACGGACCGGCTGCAGGGGGACGTCGACTTGTGCGGCGACGTTCGTCCACTCCTCTGAGCTGAACCGCGCCACGACCTCGGCCATCTGCGGCACGTACTCGTGGAGCAGCACCATCTCGCTCGGGTCGAGGGCGATGCGCAGGGGCGCGTTGCGGGTCGAGGTCAACTCGCTGGTGACCGCGAGGTGCTCACCCGCCGGAGCAGCGAAGACGAAGCTGGGCAGCGGAACCCATTGGTGTATCCACCGGTCGTCAGCGCACTTGAAGAAGCCCTTGGGGGCGCGCGGGTCGATGACCCAGCTCTGGAAGCCCGGCGCGTCGACGTGCTCGACCCGCTGCCATGGCCACGCAGCGGTGGTCAGCGCGCCCTGCAGCAGTGACGTCTCCACGTGCTGGCCGCTGCCGGTGATCTCCCGCGCTCGAAGTCCGGCACTGATCCCCAGCACGGCGAGGTAGAACGCTCCGAGGCTCACCCACGGCAGACCGCCGAACAGCGGGCCGGGGCGAGGAGCGCCGACCCAGCAGCTCTCCGGCGGTTGCAGGTCGGCGAGCGGGTCGGGCTGCCCGGCGAGTCGAGCCAGCATGCCGCCGACGATGCCGCGGGCTTCCCATTGCTGGCCCGTACGTGCGGCAACGAGCGCGTCGTAGCCGGGTCGGTCGGCGAGTGGGCCGGTCGATCCGTAGCCGGTGATCGAGCAGTAGACGAGTCGGGGGTTCCGTGCGTGCAGCGACTCGTAGTCGATGCCGAGCCGGTGCGTCGTGCCAGGGGCGAAGCTCTCGACCAGCACGTCCGCGCGTTCGACGAGGTCGTGGAAAACGTCGAGGTCGCCGGCGTCGAGCAGGTCGAGGCGGGCGTTGCGCTTGCCTCGTTGCCAGACGGTGTAGCCCGACAGCGCGGAGAACGGGTCGCCGGTCGGCGGCTCGATCTTCGTGACGGTCGCACCCTGGTCGGCGAGCAACATGCTCGCCATCGGCCCAGCAACACCCCACGAGAGGTCGAGCACCGTCGTACCGGTTAGCACACCCATGATCGTCCCTGTCCTTGCGTCATCGTCGTCGCCCCGCCATCGTCGTCGAGGCATCCGTATCGGCGCGCGAGATGCACCCGTCGTCCGCGATCAGGAGCTCGCCCACGACAGCGCCTGCTTCGGGCAACGATCGATCGCCTGCTCGACACTGCTTTGGCGCGCGGGTGGAACATCGTCGACGAGCACGTGCAACGCATCGTCGTCTCCGAGCTCGAACACCTCAGGCGCGAGAGCCATGCACACCCCATGGCTCTCGCAACGCTCACGATCAACGACGATGCGCACCCTGTAGCCCCCTGCTCGTTCTCGGCACGCTAAACCTATACACGTTTCGCTGCGCGGTCAACGACGCAGACGGACTTCACGGCTCCGGAAGCGCCGCCTCGACGCCGAGGTAGCGCGCGAACAGGTCCTGGCCCTCCAGTTCGGCGGGGGCTCCGGAGAGGACGATTCGACCTTGCGACAGAACGTACACGTGCTGGGCGAGCGCAAGCGCGCGATGCACGTACTGCTCCACGAGAAGGAGCGAGGCGCCTTCGCTGGCGAGATTGGAGAGGAAGTCGAACAGCTGCTCGACCACGATCGGTCCGAGACCCATCGATGCCTCGTCGACGAGCACGACGGCGGGATCGGTGATGTACGCCCGGACGATCGCCAGCATCTGTTGCTCGCCACCACTCAGGCTGCCCGCGGTCTGCTTGAGGCGCTGCGCGAGCCGTGGGAAGACCGTGATGGCACGATCGATGCACTCCGTCTCGCGCCCGCGAGGCGAGAACAGCCGCAGGTTCTCGCGAACCGACAGCGACGGGAAGACGCCGCGTCCCTCCGGCACATGGCACAGGCGCTGCCGGGTCAGCTCGTGGACGTGAAGGCCGGTGACATCTCGGCCGCCGAGCACGACACGGCCAGAGCGCGAGCCGAGGACGCCGGAGGCAACGCGTAGCAGCGTGGTCTTGCCGGCCCCATTCGGACCGAGCAGGGCCACCACCGCCGATTGCGGCACCGAGATCGACACGCCGCGCAACACCGTCGTCTGGCCGTACCCGGCGACGACATCGACGAGTTCGAGCGCGGCAGTGGACTCCGTCATGGCACCGACGGCCGGCCGGCGACGCTGATGGTGTCCTCACCGAGATATGCGGACCGAACCGCCGGGTCGTCGAGCATCTCCTCCGGTGATCCCTCGAAGATGAGCCGGCCGAAGTCCAAGACGAACACCCGGTCACACACGTGACGGACGAGCGACATGTCGTGTTCGACGATGAGCATGCCGACACCCCACTCGCGCACGACGCGCATCAGGACCTCCCCGAAGTGCTCCGTCTCGGCCTGGTCGAGGCCGGACGAGGGCTCATCGAGCAGGATCATGTCGAATGGTCCGGCGAGCACCCGGGCCAACTCGACCAGTCGTCGCTGCCCCGTGCTGATCTCGGCCACCTTCGCCTCGAGGATGCCCTGCACGCCCGTCAGGGCCGCCGCCCGGCGGGTCGCTGCCTCGATGACGGCGCTGTCGCGGCGGCGTCCAAGGAGCTGCGTCGTGGGACGAGCTCCGGCCATGACACTCTCCCGACCGAGTTCGATGTTCGCGCGCACCGACAACGATCCGAACAGCTCCACACGTTGGAAGGTCCGGCCTAGGCCACGCCGGGCCCGAGCCGCCGGACCCAGCCGCGACACGTTCTGACCGTGCAGCACGATCTCTGCGTTCACCGGCCGCAGCAAGCCGCAGCACGCGTTGAAGGTGCTGGTCTTGCCCGCCCCGTTGGGGCCGATCAGTCCGGTGATCTGACCGGTCGGCGCGCTCAGCGTCAGATCGTCGACGGCGACCACCCCGCCGTAGGCGATGCTGAGGTTGCGGATCACCAGGCCGCCACCGGCGGTTACCTCATGCGGGAGGTCCGACGGGGTGGACGGACCACGGCGGTGCGCGCGCTGTGGCAGGTGCTCATCGAGTCGTTGTGCGAATCGTCGAACGAACATCGGTGCGCCTCGGTACCGCGACAACGTGAACACCGCCGCCGCCGCCGAGACACCGAAGAGCGCATTGAGGTAGTCGTTGATCTCCCGGCCACCGACGTACGCCGGAACCACTTGGTGGCCGGCGGCCGCCACCAGCGCGAACCACGGCTCGCCCATCGGGATGATCACCAGCAACGCCACCAGTGTGAGCGAGGAGAACGACGAGTACTGGGGCCCGACGGCGAACGTGAACAGGCTCGTGAGCAGAGCGCCGGCAATCGCGGCCATGAACGCAGAGATGCAGAACGCGAGCACGCGGGCGACGTTCACCGACACGCCGAGCGTCTCCAGCGCCAACGGGGAGTCCGACATCGCCCGGAGCAACCGCCCGAGTCGACTGCGCCCGATCGCGACGACAGCCACCGAGGCGGCTACGGCGAAGAACAGCAGAACGTAGTAGAAGCCGGTATCGGTCGACAGGTGGAACGGTCCGATGTCGAACACCGGTCGGGCCCCCTGGGCGCCCTCCGACGTTGCTCCGAACATGAACCTCATCGAATAGACGAGCTGTTCCAACAAGATGCCGAACCCGAACGTCGCCAGCGCGAGGAACACACCGGACAGACGTATCGCCGGGATGGCGATGAGTGCTCCCACGGGGATTGCGACGAGCCCGGACAGGATGAGCGCGATCGTCCACGGGATCCCCACGTCGTGGGTGAAGTGAGCCATTGCAGCGGCTCCCACCGCCGCGAAGCCGTACTGGCACAGCGACACCTGCCCGGATGTGCGGATCAACAGGCCGAGGGAGAGGAACAGGATCACGTCGACCAGCGCCGAGGACCAGACACCGAGCTTCGTGCCCACGAGCAGCGGCACGAAGCACAAGCCGGCGACGATGACCGCACCGGCCAGCAGCCGCACCCGGCGAGGCGCGAACCACGGGTCGGCCAGCCGCTTCGTCGGAACGTAGCGACGACTCGCCAGCCGAGCCCGCGGGGTGAGGATCAGGGCGAGGAACAAGACGATGAACGGCAGCCCGGGCGGCAGACCGCTCAGCGACGGGATGTTGACCACGAACTTCGTCGACAGCGCGCCCGCCACGCCGATCAGCACCCCACCGGCGTACGTCAAGGGCAGGCTCGAGAACATCCCCACGGCTGCCGCCCCGAACGCCTGGACGACGAGGAGCGTGAGCACCAGCCCGTTGAGGCTGAGGCCGGGTGCCAGGAGGACACCGGACAGCGACGCGAACGTCGCGCCGATCATCCACGCCCAGCGACGGACGCGGGCCGGGTCCTCACCGGTCATCGCCACGAGAGAGGCATCGTCGACGACGGCGCGCATCGCCGCGCCGAGTCGGCCGACGCGGAAGAAGCAGTACAGGCCGGCGGTGGCGAGGAGAGCGACCACGGCCAACGCGAGCCGGTCCCAGCCGACGTTGACGTCGAGGATGCGCACGGTCCGCTGCGGGAGGAACGGTTCGAAGGTCGTCGTCTTCGAGCCGAACCACAGATGACCGAGCGCGAGCACCAGGATGAGGATGCCGATCGTGGATGCAATCTTGAGGACGTGACTCGCATCCCCGAGCGCACGAGCGAGCAGTTCCAGAAGAGCACCGAGCGCCGGCCCGAGGATCAGCACGGATGCCCCCGCCGCCAACGGCCACGGCACCCCGTGTTCGGTCCGCAGGACGAAGAACAGGAACACCGACAACGTCGCCACGGAGCCGTGGGCGAAGTTGAAGATCCCGGACGTCTTGTAGGTGAGCACCAGTCCGGTACCGGCCAATCCGTAGACGGAACCGGTGCTGATCCCGATCACGATGAACGGCAGCAGATCGTGGATCAAGATTGGTCCCGCCCGCGCCGGCCGGTGAGCGCTCCACCGGCGTTCACGGCTGACAGGGGGTGTCGAGCCCGTTCACGGGCGTGAGCGCACCGTCCTTGATCGTCATGACGTAGAAGCACATCCCCCTCGGGTTCGGCTTCGAGCCGTCGCTGTAGGTCAGCTTCGGCGTGATCCCCCCGAGTGTCTCGTCCTTGAACGCGGCGAGACCTCTGATGACGTCCTCGCGAGTGACCTCGGCCGAAGCGGCGACGCCACTGTTGACGACCGCCTTGGCGAACGCCTGGCCGCCGGCCCAGGCGAGTGCCGCGACGGAGCCGCCGCTGAGCAAGTCGTACTTGTCACCGTCATCGAAGTACTCCGGGTGGAACTCCTTCATCGCCGCGAAGAAGTCTTTCGTCTCGGGGAACTCGTTGTACACCGGGAAGCCGGAGAGCGTGCCGAACGCGCCCTCCAGTGGCTTCGTCTTCTTCGCGATCGACGCCGTGATGCCCACGCCGTCGACGACCATGAAGGCAGGCTTGTATCCCTGCCGGGCGCAATCGTTGGCGACCTTCTCGACCGGGGGGCCGGCGACGATCATGACCTTGGCGCCGGACTGCTGGATCGCCAGGCACTGAGCGGTGTAATCGGGCGCGACGTTGCCGGCGCGGACCAAGGCGCTGAGATCCAAGCCGAGCTGTTTGGCGAAGTTCTGGAACACCGGGACGGCGACGTCACAGACGTTCGCTGTGTCACACAGCAGCAACCCGACCTTGTCTGCCTTCACCAGTTCCTTGGCCACGAACATCTCTCCGTAGAGCAACGCGAGCTGGTCGGGGCCGACCGCGTAGAACATCGGGTTGGTGTTGAACAGTTGCGAGTACGCGATGCCACCGATGACCGGGACACGGTTCTGGCTGACGACGTCGGCGAACGCCGACTCGGTGTACACGGCCGAGTCCCCGACCAACGCGAGCACCTTGTCGCTCTCGATGAGCTCACGGGCCGCGGCGAGGCCCTGACCGGGATCCGCTTTGTCGTCCTTGGCCGAGAGCTCGACCGGATGACCCGCCACACCACCGTGGGCGTTGGTCCACTGCACCCACGAGTCGAGCACGTCGCGAGCGACGGTGCTCGCAGGCGACCCCGCAACCTCGATCGTCGCGATCTGCCCGATCTTCAAGGTTGGTCCCGTCGGCTTCGCCCCGGTCGGTGCTGCCGACAGTGGGGTCGAAGCCGTCGAAGCTGTGGACGCCGTCGAGGCTGTGGACGCCGTCGAAGCCGTCGAAGCCGTCGAGGCTGTGGATGCCGTCGAAGCTGTGGATGCCGTCGAGGCCGTGGACGCCGTCGAAGCCGTGGACGCCGCCGGAGCAGAGGTCGATGCTGTCTTGGCGTCGTCGCTGCCACACGCGGTGGTGGCGAAGACGGCGACGGTTGCGACCACGAAGATCGACCGAACTACGCGGCCGCGGCCGCGCTGATGTGTGCTGGATTTCATGTGCCCCCCAAAGGCTTTCGAGTTCAATCACAGATCCTGGATGTCATCCGAATCATGTAGGTGTGGCGACGCGCGCAGGTCGTCGCCGATGTGTCGACATTCGTGCGAATGCACGACATGTCGTGTCAGCGGCTTGGCCGCGATGGTGTGTACGTCACCGGCATCACCGCTGGCCCGGAGACGAGCGTCGACTCGAGCCACGAAACGGGGCCGGCGATCTCGACGTCGGGGACACGCTTCAACAGCTCGCCGATCATTGCGCGGCCTTGCAGCCGCCCAATGTGAACTCCCAAGCAGAAGTGACCGGAGAAACCGAACGCGATGTGATCGTTGGGCTCGCGCTGCACGTCGAACCGCTCCGGGTCCTGGAACTTGGCAGGATCGCGGTTCGCTGCGGCGTACCACGGGATCACCCGGTCGCCACGCTTGATCTCCTGACCACAGAGCACCGTGTCCTTCGTCGCCATCCGGTAGACGTGGGCAACGGGGCTGAGCCAACGAAGCATCTCCTCCACGGCGCCCGGGATGATCCCGTCGATGTCGTCCATGAGCACCGCCTGCTGATCGGGGTGTTGGACGAGTGTGAGCACGCCGCCGGCGATCAGGTTGCGGGTGGTGTCGCTACTGCCGTGCACGAGCAGACCGAGGTTGGGGACGAAGGCTTCCTCGGTCATCGGCTCGTCGCCGATCGAGCCGAACGCGAGCTGGGTGGAGATGTCGTCGGCCGGGTTGGCTCGCTTGTCCCTCCACACCCGGCGGCAGTAGTCGTCCTCGGCGGCTTGGGCGGCGGCAACGGCATCGGGATCTTGCGTGTCAGACACGCCGTGGATCGTCTCGACGTGCTTGTAGAGCTCGACGGAATCGGCGCGGGGAATCCCGAGCAACTCGGCGCCGATGTACGACGCCATCTTGCCAGCGACGTCTTGCACGAGCTCGCACTGACCGCGTTCACACATCTCGTCGACGATGTCGGTGGCGATCTCGCGAAAGCGCGCTTCGCGCCGCTTGACCATCCTCGGCGTGAACTGATCGCTGATGATCTTCCGCAGCAGGGTGTGGCGCGGCGCGTCGAGCACGATGAACGACATCGAGCGCTCGAGCTCGGGGGGGATGTCGAGGACGCCGAGGTAGCCGTGAGACGAGTACGTGTCGTTGTCGCGCAGCGCGGTGTGCACACCCTCGTAGCTGGTGAGGGCCCAGAAGCCGTCACCGTGTCGACCGGCGGCGTCGGCTCGCGGTTGTGGATGCCAGTAGACGGGAGCATTCTCCCGCAGCCACCGGAACTGGTCGTGTGGCTGGCCGCCGGCCCACGCCGCCAACGAGAGCAGGTTGATCGGCGGAGTGGTCTTGTCGGTCAGCGTCATCGTTCGCCCCCCTGGCGGCGACGAGGTGCGAGCATCTTCGCGCAGCTCCTCGTTTGGACGATCAGTACGTGATGGAGCCGAATCGGACTCTTGCCCCCACGACTCAATCATCTGCATGAATCCTTTGAAATGTCTACATGAATCACACCGTAGTGTCAAGCGGGTCGAGCAGCGCGTGCAGCTGGCCAGCTCCGTCGTTCGTTGTCAGCTGTTGACGAATCCGGCGTCGATCGGCAACATGACGCCGGTGACGTAGGCAGCGGCGTCGGACACGAGCCATGCGACAGCGGCGGACACGTCCTCGGGCTCGAGCAGTTGCACCGGCAGCTTGTTGCCCGCCAGGGAGATCGGCGCGTCAGCGAAGGCTGTTGCGGCCCACCTCCCGAAGGCCTCGTTCCGCACCATGCCACTGTTGACGCCTGTCGGGTGGATCGTGTTCACGCGGATCCTGTGGGGCGCGAGGATGTTGGCGTACACCCGCATCAAACCGACGACGCCGGCCTTCGCCGCGGTGTACCCGTCGAGGCCACCGGAGCCGCCGACGAAGCCGCGCAGCGCCGAGGTGGAGCTGGTGAGCACGATCGATCCGCCGTTGCCGGCGTCGATCATGGTCTGTGTGGTCGCCCGCAGCGTGTTCCACACCCCGACGAGCAGGACGTTCAGCGATTCGCGGAACGCGAGCTCCTCGTCGGCCTCGGGCAGCGGGTAGGCAAGGCCCCCGGCGTTCGCGATCACGATCCCGGCGTGGTCGACCCCGAGCTCGGCGAGCCCGGCCGAGTACGCAGCTGCGAGCGCACGATGGTCGCGGACGTCGGCGACCTGCGCCGAGCACCGGGTGCCGTGCTTGGCGACGAGCAGTGCTGTCTCCTCGAGATCGTCACGCGTCGCCATCGCGTAGGGGATGGCCGCGATGTCGGCGCAGATATCGCTGGCGATGACGTCCGCACCCATCGACGCCAACTTCACCGCATGGGCGCGTCCCTGGCCGCGTCCTGCGCCGGTGATGAACGCAACCCTGCCCGACAGCTCACCCATGCCACTTCCCCTCGATCGATCCGTGGTGGCGGCAGGCGAGCCGTATCGGGCGGGAATGCGCTCAATTCGACCACCCCGTCCGCACGGCGCTCGAAATATAGGGTACTTTCCGGTTGCCGCCCCGTCAAGGGCGAGGAACCCAGCGCGGGACCGTCACCCCATCGCGGACATCGTCGAACAACGCGACCATCGGTGCTCCCACCTCGAGCTCGATCCGGCCGTCGAGATAGCCGACCAACCGGACAGATGGCAGGTCGTCGAGCTCGACCAGGACCACGGTGTACGGCACCGGGAAGGCGGGGTGGATGCTCTGCTCGGCGATCGTGGACGAATAGAGGCGTCCTGACGGCGCGACGTCCCGCCATTCGACGTCCCAGCTGTCGCAGGCAGCGCAGTACGGAGCGGGCAGGTGCAGGGGTGCCTCGCAGCCCCGGCAGAACAGCACGCCGATGCACCCGCGAGCAGCGGCTGCCCAGAACCCTGCCGTGTCGGGATCGTCGGTGATCGGGACCGGACGCGGGACGGTCATGCCGCAGTGAGGATCAAGCCGCTGGTTGCCGGCGGGATGCCGGAGGTCACCAGGCACACGGCGGCATCGGGCACTTGGCTCGTGGACGTGCCGCGGATCTGGCGCACACCCTCCACGACGTGGTTGAGGCCGTGGATGTAACCCTCGGAGAGGTTCCCTCCCGCAGTGTTGATCGGCAGCGAGCCGTGGAGGTCGATCGCGCCGCTCGCCGCGAACGGCCCGCCGTCACCCTTGGCGCAGAACCCGTAGTCCTCCAGCTGCACGAGCACGGTGATCGTGAAGCAGTCGTAGAGCTGGGCGACGTCGATGTCCGACGGTCCGAGCCCGGATCGCCGGAACAGACGGCGCGCCACCGCAGCCGACGGATGGGTCGTGATCGTGTCGCGCATCAGCGCGGGGAACACGACGCCACCCTGGATGCCCGGCATCGATCCTTGGGCAGTCGCGGCGATCACCGCCGGCGGCGCCGGGCAGTCCCGAGCACGTTCGAGCCTCGTGACGATCACAGCACATGCACCATCCGTCTCCAGGCAGTAGTCGAAGAGCCGCAGCGGAGCAGCGATCATTCGCGCCGCCCGGTAGTCGTCCATCGACATGGCCCGGTCGTGCATCTGCGCGGCCGGGTTGGCGTTGGCTCGGGCCCTGCACGCGACCGCGATGCTGCCCAGTTGCTCGGACGTCGTTCCGTACTCGGCCATGTGACGACGCGCGACGAGGGCAAACATCTGACCGGGCGCGAGCAGCCCGAACGGCGCGAAGTACTCGTCGTAGGACCCGCCGCCACCGACCCGTGCGCCAGCGTGTCCCCTCCCGAACCGCGCTCCCGACCGGCCGTTCAGAGAGCGGAACACGAGGACGCTCGTCGCGAGGCCCGCCGTGACAGCGGCGACCGCCTGGCCGATCATCGCGCACGGCGCCGAACCACCGACGCCCGCCGCGCCCCAGTAGCTGAGGTCGCGCAACCCAAGCGTGTGGGCGAGGTCGTTGGGCTGGACGACCTCCTGCTCGCAACGGACGATCCCGTCGATCTCGCTCGGCGCCATGCCGGCATCCGCGATCGCAGCGAGGCTGGCTTCGGTGGCGAGCCCGAGCACGCTTCGCCCGGATCGCCGGGAGAACTTGGTGACGCCGATGCCGGCGACAGCGCACGTGCTCATGATGTCCTCGTCCGTCCGAACCCCACGGGGCGGTCCTCCATCAGGTGGCGTCAGCGCTGTCGACCTTGCCGCGGGCTAAACATACGCACCTTTCGGTTCCTTGGCAAGGTCGCTGGGGCCGATAGCGTCCCGACGGATGTCGCCGGCTCGGTCCTCCCTCCCGGGCACAGCGTTGCGCATCGACGACGCAGCGCGGTCGTCCATCGACGGAAAAGCCGGCCGCCCGAGTGACCAGAAGGTGCCGCTGCGCATCGCGCGCATGATCGCCCGTGAGGTGGCCAGCAAGCGGCTGCCACCCGGCACCACGCTCGAGCCCGAGCACGAGATGGCTCGACGCTATGGTGTCGGCCGCCCATCGGTCCGCGAAGCACTGCGGTTGCTCGAGGCCCAAGGCCTGATCGTGATGCGACGCGGCGTCAAGGGCGGGCCGGTGATCGCGGCGCCGACTGGCGCCGACCTCGGCCAGACGATGACCATGTTCTTGCAGATGCGCTCGACGCCGCTTCGGCATGTGATCGATGCCGGCGCCGAGCTCGGCGCCGTCATCGCGTCGATGGCAGCCGATCGCGTCGCTACGCACGGAGCATCAGTGGAGGCGCTGCGCGAGATCCTCGCCCGCGAGGAAGCCCACCTCTACGAGCCCCAACGCCTGTACATCGGCATCGAGTTCCACCAACAACTGGAAGTTCTCGCCGGCAACGAGGTGCTCGGGCTGCTCGCCGACGCTGTCGGCGGGATCGTTGCCGATCGGACGAGAACGTACCGACACGATGAGTGGGACGAGGATGAGCGCCGACGGATGTACGGCGATCACCTCAAGATGCTGAAGGCGATCGAACGTGGCGACAGTCGGCGAGCTGCGACGTTGGCACGTGAGCACATGATTTCACAGGCAAAGCGAGATCTGGAGGTCCACCCGGAGATCGCCGACGCAATCGTCGACTGGCGGTAGAGCCGACGAATCGCGAACGCGTCATCGACGCAGCGAACGAGATCGTCGCTGCAAGCCGCGACGACCTGACCCCAGCTGTCCGCAGGTTGGACGCCGGTCAGGAACCGGCCTGGGCCCGGCGATGCCCGTGACGGTGTGCACGGCGGCGCCGAGCGGGCTCGTTGGGTTGGCAACGATCGTGACGTCGACGCGGTGACGGAGCCCATGGCCTCCATTTGCGACCGCGCGCGAGTCATGCCATTCCTCGAACGCGTGCCGTGCAGCATCCACGGCGTGGTCGCCCCCGACGTTGCGGCCGTGCGGCCGTGCGGCCGTGCGAGCTGATCGTGCTCCGCGACGACCGCCCCGGATACTTCAGCATCGTCCGCGTCGGCACCGCCTGGGACCCAGACGACGCGGATCGCACCGACATGCGCAACATCGCCCGACTGTCGGTGAGCTGCTACGCGACCAATACGGTTCCGCGGCACCCGACCGTCGACGGGATCCTCACCGCGGACGGGTTCCCGCCCACCGAGCTCAAGCCCCTCGTCGGCGGTGCCCTCGCTTTGATGGGCGCTGCCATCCCGGAGGCTGGGTTGGTGATGCACACTCAGTTCCTCGCCCACGACATCGATACCAGCATGCGAGTTGCCGACTTCGAGGAACTGATCGTTACCGCTGCCGGCGAGCATCGACGTCTGCAAGCGAGTGTCTTCGTGGGATTTGCGGTTCGAACCGCGCAAGCAGCCGATCGTGCTCGACGCAGCCACAAGATCAACCACCCGGTCGCCCACCGACACACAACATCATCATCCGCCCGGCGGTCTCGGACGCCGCCCTGCGTGATATTCGGGCGCGGCAGTCGGATACCCGTGCCCGGCGTCGAATCGGGCACTCGCGCTTGCGGCTGTCAGCTGGGTCCGCCCGTCGATGTCCATCACGTGCGCGAATCGCCGATCTGCTTCCCGTCGGGTAGTTCTGGCCATCGACACATTGTCGCCGAGCAGGCAATGTGTTCGTGTGAAACCATTCGGCCGCGCGCGGTGTCGGAGCGGTGTGAGTCGAATCGCGTGGACCGCAGCACTGCTCGTACTGCTCACCAGCTGCAATGCGTCTCACCGTGAGTCGGAGCCGACTTCCGCGACAGCCCTTCGTCTCGTGCCGTCCTCGTCGCTGCCGGGTGCTGCGAGCGCGTCGCTCGCCTTCGAAGGCGACCCCGGTCTTGACGGTGGCCTCTCCGCCACCGAAGTCACCAGCAGCTTCCCGGACGTGGAGGGCCTGCATCTGTCGGTGTTCGCCCAGGCGGCAGACCCGACCCTGTCGTATCGCATCACCGTGGGGGCCGACAAGGTGTTCATCCACGTCGACATTGGCGCCGGTCCCACGTTCCGCGAACGCAACTTCGAGGGCACCGGCGTGTCTGGCTTCGACGCCGGCCGCGGCGCCCACCTCGACACGAAGCTCAGCGCGGCCACACCGACAGCCGGCATCGAGCCCGGCTCGGTCGGCACCATCACCGCCGTCAAGGGCTCGATCGACTGCGGCAACCAAACCCCCGGCTCGTCGACACTCACGGTCACCGGCGACACGCCAGCGGGACGATACGAGATGTCGCGGCTTGATCCCGTCGTGGTCGAGTGCTACTTCGCCAGCGAACAGGTCACCGTCATCGGAGTCGCCCACGCCGGCGACGCCAAGGTCCTACTCATGGTCTCTCTCTCGGGTCGTGACGGCGTCAACGTCGAGGAAGCGCCGACGTCAGCAGCGCCCCGCTACTACTCGTTCGTGCCCGGATCGGCAACGCTCACCGCCACGGGGGTCACGCCAACGGCGACGGGCTCGAGAAGAACACCGCCTCCCCCCACAGCCTCCACGTCGAAGGTGACGCC
Source organism: Acidimicrobiales bacterium (assembly GCA_038213195.1). GTDB lineage: Bacteria > Actinomycetota > Acidimicrobiia > Acidimicrobiales > Ilumatobacteraceae > JAODBQ01. The sequence goes on from JBBQTN010000054.1 coordinate 24,949, forward strand.
GTGTGCGGCACCCCGACCAGAAGCTGACCGACACTAATTTCGTGGCCGCGATCGAGCGACGACCGCCGATCGGCATCAACACTCACGAGCTTGTGCGCGTCCACGGCCGCCTACCGAACCTCCTTCGGCACGCGCCCGGACTACCAAACCTCATCGTCCGCGTGAGCCGTACGGCCTTCGCCACCTTTGTGTCGGCCTGCCGGCGCTGGCGGGTAGGTCCGGTCGGCGCCCTGTCGTGAGGGGACGGGCGTAGGCCCCGCTGACGGTCGGCGATTTGATCGGCGTCGCTTCGACGATGCTGGGTCCGGCCGCGGTGGCGGTGATGTCGCAGACTTCGAGACCGGTGTCTGCGAGCAGCGCGGAACCAATGGGGGTGCAGCAGTTCGCTTCAGTGAAGGGGCAGACGCTGAGCAAGGCGACGGGCGCGGTGCTGCCGTGGTGAATGGCCATGCCAGGTTGGGCGGTTCGAGAGAACGAAGGCGGCCCACGTCGGCGCGTTCGTCTCCAGCCACGCATCCATCGCCTCGGGGACAGTGCGGCCGGCAAGCGGAGACGGCGGCGCGACCGTCGGCTCAGCAGCGACCCGCTGCGCGTCGCGCTTGGTGCCATGGACAGTCCGGTCACCTGCTCCGGAGGGATGACCCCGGACAGGGCAACACAGATCAACATCAGATGGACGAGAAGCCCTATCTGAGCAGGTGTTTCGCGATCACGATGCGTTGGATCTGGTTGGTGCCCTCGTAGATCTGGGTGATCTTTGCGTCGCGCATCATCCGCTCCACGGGGAACTCGTTGGTGT